>JBLMXG010000387.1:0-35073 GCA_050257635.1 Chloroflexota bacterium | reverse complement strand
GCTCAGCATCAGCCAAAGGAACTCCGTACACATGCACCGGCGCGAGCCACACATTCTTGATCACCGGGAGGTGCTCGAATAGATGGTGAAACTGGAACACCATCCCGACCTTGCGGCGTAGTGCATGAAGGGTGGCTGGAGCCTGGCCATTACCCGAGCGCAGGGTCAGCTCTTCGATCTCTACGCTGCCGCACTGAAAAGCATCGAGCCCTGCGACGGCGCGAAGAATCGTGGTCTTGCCGGCGCCAGAAGGCCCCATCAGCGCCACGAGCTCGCCGCATCGCACGTCGAAGGTAACTCCTGTGAGCACACGGCGCCCGCCGCGGCTAAGCTCCACATCCCGCAAACTAAGAACCCCGTCGGTCACGCTGTCGCCGCCTTCCAGCGCCTTTCAAGCCGGCGGGCAAGCGCAGCGAGGGGCAGCGACATCGCGAGGTAAAGCGCGGCGCAGAGCACACCGGGAATAACCCAGCTGCCCAGGTTGGTTGCGAAAATCTGTGTCTGTTTCGTCAGCTCGAGGACGGTCAGCACTGAAACTAAAGAAGAATCCTTGAGCAGCGCCACGAAATCGTTGGTCATCGGCGCCAACGCGAGTCGAAATGCTTGAGGACCGCGCACAAGGGCCAGTACTTGGAATTCGCTCAGCCCTAGAGTACGTGCCGCTTCGAGTTGTCCGACCGGGACTGCTTCGAGCGCGCCGCGGTATATCTCGCTCTCGTACGCGGCGTAGTTAAGAGCCAATCCTAGCAGCGCCGCAGCAAACGCCGGCATACGGATCAAGTCGGCGATTCCATAATAGATAACGAAGAGTTGGAGCAGTATCGGTGTGCCGCGCATGACCTCGACATATCCGGTCAGGAGCGCTTGCACAACCCCGCTTCCGTATACACGGCCGCTCGCGATTGATATGCCGAGTGCTACCGCAAGTCCCATCGACAGAGCCGACAGAACGATCGTGATTGCTGAAGCGCGGATAAGGGAAGGCAGGTACTGTCGTGCTGCTTCCCACCCGGAAAGCGCCGATGTGAGATCGATCGCTCCTAAGCCGCTGACGGAAGGCACGGGCTCGCCGCTCAAAACCCGCGTGTAAAGCGTTCTCTGATCCTCGTTCCAGACGCCCCATTTGCGGAAAATCGTCTCAAGGCTACCATCGCGCATGGCCTTACGAAGAACCTCATTGACTCTATCGCGGAGAGCGGTATTCCGGCTCGCGAGCACACCGACGTATTGGCTGACCGCGATGCTTTGCGGTTGAATCGTAAAGCCCGGAATCACCCTCTGGCGGCGCTCCGCGAGCACGTGGTCGAGCAGCACTGCGTCCAAACGCCCGATCACGAGATCGCTATACGGATGTACGTCGTCGTCGTAGGAAATCGCTTGGATATTGAAGTCTCGTTCAGCGCGCATGAGGATATCATACGCAATCGTGCCGCCGAGCGTGCCGACTCGCCTGCCGCGGAGATCCGCGAGAGCATGAAAGAGCTTCGCATCGCTGTCACGCACACTCAATACCTCGCGGAACTGGTAGTAGGGAATGGTCGTGGCCATGTTAGCTCGGCGAGCGGGCGTGTCTTCGATCCCGCTCAGCCCAATCTCGGCGTCGCCGCGCTCGATCGATTGGTCAATGGACGTGAACGTAATATTGATGAAACTGGGACGGCGCCCGAGGCCCCGTGCGATGAGCTGCGCTATCTCCGCGTCAAAGCCGACGAGTCGGTCCGGGTTGGCGGGGTCTGCCTCAACGAAGGGCGCACCCCCTTCCGGATCACCTGCCCAGCGAAATTCACCGAATGGTTGCGTTGCCGCAGCAGCGACCGATAGCTGAACAGTGGCCGTAAAGACTGCGAAGCAAACGAGACGCAGGAGGGCTTGCACGCGAGTTTTCCGATAATAGATTCTTGGCCAAGCTATTGATAGAAATTTCCCTCTGAGGTTGCGCCGGTGAGAAACCAAACTGATTCTCGACAAGTTTTCCTCTGGCCGCTCTCGACAAGCTCAAACCCGTAGAGGAAATCGACTGTCTCCTACTTTTAAATTGCAGTGGAGACTATCGGACGATCGCGTGCTGTGTCAATCTGGACAAGGGAAAATTTATGCTTCGAAACAGACTCGCCTCAACGACAGATCAATCGCAAGGTGCGGTCACATATCTCAGCGTCTCCAAAACTCCACCGATGATCATCTGCATGTAGCCGTCTCTTCCGCTTACAACATCGACAATGTCGGCCGCAACGTCAGAGCGAAATCCTAGGAGTGATTTCATGTTTCATCAGCAAGAGGCAACAGGTTCTATCAGCGCTTGCTTACTCTCGTAGGGGCACCTTTTGCAAACTCCGGAAATTTTTGGGCAAAACCAAACACAACACTTGGAAGTTTGCTTGATTGCGAGAATTTTGGAGCGGGCGACCGGGGTCGAACCGGCGACGTCCAGCTTGGGGATTTTCTACTGAATTTGATGTTTTCTGGTTTCAGAGCAAGAACTTAGTCGATCTTTCCCGCTCTTCAAACCTTCGTCCGAGCTTCAATAATTTCAACTAGTTTCAAGCGGTCTACTTTTGTCTTGGGCACGTTTTGGGGCCGCGGGTTAGCAACATTGTGAGTTCAGCCATATCGGATCGGGCGGTTGTCTTGGATTCGTCCTCCGCGTCCAATAATTTGTTATGGCCCTTCAGTCGCGCGCTGCGGCCGCTGCCGGGCCGCACGCCGCCGCCGTGGAATCCTACGGGCTTCTCAAAGCTCTGCAAAAAGAATGATCACCGACCGCGGTTCGGCCCGTATGGCGGATGAAGGAACTGGTGGAGCAGCTTCCCAGTGAACGATATCCTGAGGCGAAGCGAGACCGGTGTTGATCCAGCGCCGCCATGAGCTGCCTGGACGACCGATCTGCGGCAGCTCGAAATCGAGAGCTTCCCAGTAGGCGTTCGCGATCAGGTGAAGGGTTAATCTTTCGTCGGGCATTTCGACTGTGAGCGCAAGGCTGTGGGAGGACATGCTCCAGTCGGGCTGGCCAATCTTGACGCCATGCCATTTCAAATTCGTGCCGCGGAGGAGGCGGTTCAGGCTTATGCGCTGGCGTTCGATCTCCGTACTTCGCAAACGGCGGCGCGCGTTGAGCAAAGTCGCGAACCGATGCACATCTGCATGCTTCTCGAGAAGGCCCCAATCGAACCAACTGGTTTCATTATCCTGACAATAGGCATTGTTGTTTCCGAACTGTGTGCGCCGAGCCTCGTCGCCCATGAGAATCATCGGTATCCCCGCAGAAAGCAGGGTGATCGTCAAAAAATTCTTAACCTGGCGATTTCTGAGCTTTTCCACCGCCGGATCGTCGCTGAGACCTTCAGCGCCGCAATTCCAGCTTCGATTATCGTCAGTGCCGTCGCGGTTGCCTTCGCCATTTGCTGTGTTGTTCTTTTGATTGTACGAGACGAGGTCGTTCAGCGTAAATCCGTCGTGACATGTGACGTAATTAACGCTTTGCTCTACCTCGCGTTCCTTATGGCCATAAATTACTGGGCTGCCCAGCAAGCGATCGGCAAAGCATCCGACGAAGCCCTCGTTTCCACGAAAAAAACTCCGCACGTCATCGCGGAATCGGCCGTTCCACTCTTTCCAACTGTCTCCGATGAAGCTGCCGACCTCGTACAGCCCCGCCGCATCCCAGGCTTCCGCGATCAGCTTGGTACCGGCGAGCGCCGGGTGCGATTCGATGTCCCAAAGCACCGGCGGATTCGGCATCAGTTCACCTGACTCATTGCGTCCAAGGATCGCTGCCAGGTCAAAGCGGAATCCGTCGACGTGCATCTCCTCGACCCAGTAGCGGAGACTGTTCAGGATCATCCGGCGAACGATCGGATGATTCGCGTTGAGCGTATTTCCCGTGCCGCTGTAATTGGTATACCGCGACCGATCCCGGTCGAGAATATAGTACGTGCTGTTATCGAGCCCTCGGAAACTCAGCGTCGGACCTTCGTGATCGCCTTCCGCTGTGTGGTTGAAGACCACGTCGAGAATCACTTCGATCCCGGCGCGATGCAGTGCCTTCACCATGTCGCGGAACTCATCCATCGGGCCGAGCGGGTCTTGGCGGGAGCTGTAGGCCTCGTGCACGGCAAAAAACGAGACCGGCGCATATCCCCAGTAATTGACGCGGCCGGGTGGGGCGTCTTGAGGATCGAATTGAAACACCGGCATCAGTTCGACGGCAGTCACGCCCAGGTCATGTAGATATGGAATTTTCTCGATCAGACCGGCAAACGTGCCCCGCTTGTTTTCTCCGACACCGGAAGTCGGATGGCGCGTGAACCCGCGCAAATGCATCTCGTATATGATCGCCCGAGAGGACGGCCCATTGAGCGGCCTGTCGCCTTCCCAATCATACGCCGACGGATCCGCCACCACGCTTTTCATAGCGGTTGCGGTGTTGTCGCCTTTCTGTCGCGCAGCATCGCGACTATAGTTTTTGGGAACGACAACAGCGAGCCCGTAAGGATCGAGGAGCAGCTTGCGGTCATCGAAGCGCATTCCGCTCGCTGGTTCGAAAGCTCCTGAAGCCCGGTAGCCATAGATCTGTCCGGCTTTCACGCCAGGGACAAAGACGTGCCAGTAGTGATACGTGCGGTTCGTCGCCTGATCGATACGAATGACGCTCGAGGGGCAAGCATCGTCGGCGCGATTGAACAAGAGGATCTCGATTCCGGTTGCGTGCCTCGAGTAGACGCTGAAGTTCACTCCTTCCCGAGAAACGGTCGCACCTAAGGGAGAACTCTGGCCTTTTGTGGTGGGTTCCGACATTTTGCTCAAACTCGGCTTTGAAATTTCGGGATATCCCGCGCCAGCGGCACAGGTCATAAAAAAAATCCGTCCGCCGCATCAGCTGCGTTTAGCCAGGCGGCGAACCCATCTCGTTAGGCAGTTTTTTGAGCATTTGAATTTGTTGGGATTTCGGCTTTCGAGTTTTTTTCTGATGCACCTCACTCCACCGGACACGGCTTCACGTTCCAGATTTCCTTCGCGTATTCGGCAATTGTCCGGTCGCTGGAGAATTTTCCCGACCCGGCGATATTCAAAATCGCCTTGCGGGCCCATCCAGCGGAGTCGGCGTAAAGCTGGCACAAGCGTCCATCCGCCTCCAGGTACGACTTCAGATCCGCCAGATGCATGTAATAATCGCCGTGGGTTAGCAAAGCCTCACGCAGCGGTTCGAACACACCCGGCTCGTTGCGGCTGAAGTGGTTGGACAAAATCAGGTCCAGCGCAGCGCGGGTTTCCGGCTCGTTGTCATAGTGCCAGTGCGGGTTGTACCAACCACGGCTGGCGGCTACCTGCTCTGCCGTGAGACCGAAGAGAAAAAAGTTCTCCTCGCCGGCTTCTTCTGCCATTTCAATTGTCGCGCCGTCGCGCGTGCCGATGGTCAAGGCGCCGTTCATTATGAGTTTCATGTTGCTCGTGCCGCTGGCTTCGTAGCCGGCGGTGGAGATCTGGTTGGAGACATCGGTTGCGGGGATCAGCCGCTCCGCCAGTGAAACGCAATAATCCGGCAGGAATAAAACCTTCAGCCGCCCGCGGACATCGGGATCGGCATCAATCACGTCGGCGAGATTATTGATGAACTTGATGATGACTTTGGCGAGGTGGTAAGGGACCGAGGCTTTGCCCGAGAAGAAGAAAGTCCGCGGAGTCATATCCATACGTGGATTTTCCCGCACCCGATTGTAAAGCACCACGACGCGGAGCGCATTGAGCAGTTGCCGCTTGTATTCGTGAATGCGCTTGATCTGCGAATCGAAGATGCAGTCAGGGTCTATCGTTTGGCCGGTGGTCCGCTTAAGCCAATTGACGAACTCCGATTTGGCTTCGCGTTTTGCCTTGAGGAACGCCTCACGAAAACTGTGATCGTCCGCCATGGTTTTCAGCTGCTTCAATTGGTTGAGGTCCTTGATCCAACCATCGCCGATGGCATCGGTGATGGTTCTTGAGAGGCCGGGGTTCGACATCAGCAGCCAACGGCGCGGAGTGACGCCATTGGTTTTATTGTTGAAACGCTCGGGAAACGTTTCAGCGAGATCCTTGACAGTCGTCGTGAGGAGCAACTGAGAATGAATGGCCGCGACGCCGTTGGTGCTATGCGAACCCGCGATGGCGAGATTGGCCATCCGCACTTTCGGTTGTGCGCCTTCTTCGATGAGATTCACACGCTCTACCCGTCCTTCATCGCCGGGGAATCGCGCTCGCACGTTATTGAGCAACCGCCGATTGATCTCGTAGATGATCTCGAGATGACGTGGCAGCAGCAACTGGAACAATTCGACCGGCCATTTCTCGAGAGCTTCGGGAAGCAATGTGTGATTGGTGTAGGCCAGCGTTTTAACTGCGATGGCCCAGGCGTCGTCCCAACCGAGATGGACCTCGTCGAGCAAAATCCGCATCAGCTCCGGTACCGAAATCGTCGGATGCGTGTCATTGAGCTGGATGGCGACTTTGTCGGGGAACGTGTGCCAGTCGGCGTTGGCCATGCGAAAACGGCGCACGAGATCCGCAAGCGAGCACGCAACCAGAAAATATTCCTGCACGAAACGCAACCCCTGCCCCATGGTTGTGTGGTCGTCGGGGTAGAGCACCCGTGTAAGCGACTCGGCCCCCAGGGTTTCCGCGAATGCGCCGACGAAATCACCGTTGCTGAACTCCTGGAAGTCGAAGTACTCCTGTGCCGCCGCGGCCCAGAGCCGCAGCGTATTGATGTTCCTGCCGCCATAGCCGACTACCGGGCGATCAAACGGAATACCGATGAGGGTTGATGCATGGCCGAGGACTGGATACAAAGCGCCACCGCGCACTTCGAATGAGCAATTGAGCTTTACATCGACGGTTTCGTTTGGACGCGCAACTTCCCAGGGGTCGGGGCGCCGGAGCCAGTTGTCTGGAAGCTCGTGCTGCCAGCCGTCCTGAATGGTTTGCTTGAATATGCCGTATTCGTAGCGGAGACCGTAACCCATGGCGGGAATTTTCATCGTTGCCATGGAGTCGAGAAAACAAGCCGCCAAACGCCCCAAACCTCCATTTCCCAGGCCGGCATCTGGCTCCTGTTCCAGCAATTCGAACCAGTCGAGGTTCTTTTCCTTGATCGCTGCCTTCGCCACGGGATCGAGAAGAAGATTCGTAATGTTATTGGCGAGAGAGCGACCGAGGAGAAATTCCATCGAGAGATAATAAACGCGCTTCGGATTTTGACGCTCGTACGTCTTTTCCGTATGGATCCAGCGCTGCGACAAAAGATCCCGCACCGAGTGAGCGATCGCCTCGAAGCGTTCGCGAGCGCCGATGGCGCTCATCTCCACGACGTTGTCAAAGATCAGATGACGCTCGTAAAGTGCTTCGTCAGTTCCACTAAACCGAACGGGTCCGCAACCATACGGTTCAAGAAGTTTGGCCAGTTCCGATTCCGTCAGGCCGGCAAAGCCGGAGCTTTTTTGGTTTTGCGCTTTCATTCCACGATCCTTTCTACAGCTGTGTTTCCCTTAGTTGCGGCACCCGCCAGGGCCGCCGCGTACAGGGAATACACACCTCGTTCAAAACACAACTGAGAGAAGGTGCATCGGACCACACGTTCACATGCTCGTGTCAGGAGATCTAACATAGAGGAGATCAGCGCCATCGTAGTACCATGCGCGCGCGCCGCACGACCGCGAAACGCGCGTAGACGCCGTCGCGAGCATCGCTCGGGCTGATGCTCACCAGATCGGTGAGTCCGCCAAAGCGCCCGTCTCCGCCAGCCAGAGCGCGCAAACGGTTTCCACCCATGACCTGGTAGCCGTCGAAATGAGTCCAATGCGGCCACTTTCCGAAGCCCCGGTCGCGGCCGAAGTGCGTATATAAATCATGGGGAATGCAGACGAGGCGGAATTCGAGAGGGTCCAGGCCCAAGGTGTTCTCTAGAATCTCCCAGCCTGAACGCATGAGCGCCAACTCGATCTCCGCCCGGGAACGGCCGCTCCGTTTGGAGAGCCCGAAGGCCGCAAGCAGTTTGGATGGCGCGTCGGCGGATTCGTCTTCGGCAAAGTCTTCCAACAGCACCGTTTCGGTAGCGACCGAAGGAAGATAACGCGCTCCTCCAGAATTGACAAAGATCTGCTGAATGAACTGTTGCAGTAGAACTCGCGGCTCTTCCGTGTCGAGTTCAGCCGGAAGTTCCATCTCAGCCTGCGCCCGAGCGCGGAGCACCCCTTCGCGTTCCATATCCGGGCTAGATGGAACAGGTTGGTCCACATGCATATAGATAACTTCCCGAACCCTTGCTAATTCGGCAAAAGGAACGATCCGCGCTTCGACAAGACCAAGTTCTTGAGCTCGCTCGATCACCTGGGGCGGGAAGGGCACGGAGAGATCGATCGGGCATTCGTAGCGGCTCAGCATGGCGGGCGCGCCGGTGGAAGCCGCCGTGCCGCCGCTTTCTTTCCAGTCCTGCAGTTCCTTCGCTAAAACCTTCAAGGCGGCGGTGTCGCCACGCTCGGCAGCTTCGATGGCAAGCTGCTCCACTTGTGCACGGTCCCGCGGCTGACCCTTTTCTGAAGCCGTGGTGCTCGCCAACGCCAGGCCCGAAAAATAACCGCGGCGTTTTTCGTAGAATGCGCTAGCGCCGGTGTCCAGTTTCGCGAGAGACACGAGCGTGCTTATCAGCTGCGTCCGAAGGTCCGCTTGACCTGCCCGCGCATGCGGTCCCAGGTGTTTTCCCGGTGAAAAAGGGTCAAAGGCAACCGCGTCAGCGTCGTAGATTTCCTTCCCGAGGCTAGCGAGCTTACCCATCGCCGCCAACCCTTCACGCAGGGTATCGATCCGCGCGGATAGTTCGCCCGCTTGCGCCCAATCGCGGTGCAGCACCGCGATTCGGCTGCGGTCCATGAGATCACCGATCTCTTTTTCGGTCGAGCCGATGGCCCGATAGGCGAATTCATCGAACGTTGGACTCAACAACTGGCGAGCGCGCCGCAGGTAGACATCGCGATAAACCGTATCCAGTTTGGCGACTTGGACCAACAGATCGACCATTGTGAGCGTATTTGCGTCCTCTGGCATTAAAGTGTCCCCCCTTACATCCGGCGTTCATACGAGCCCGCTGCCCACCGCCGCCGCGGCGAATAGGATCAAGGTGACGGGTATGATGATGCCCCTAACGAGAGCGCTGAGAGCGACAAACGATGCGATGAGGAGCCACCCCTGATCCATTTCACATTCCATGAAGGCGCCGAGCGCGCCCAATAAAGAGATCAACGGGAAGGTGCGCACACCGCCGAACATCAGCTCCACGTCATGTTTGCGCTCGAGGCCAAGCAAGCGTCCGAGGCCGAGCGCCGCGGCGAAACGGATCGCCAGATCGACATCAAACATGCGTTCCCCTCTACCGGGCCCGAAAACGATCGGATGCGTTTGAGATCGTGTGAAAGGTCCCATCATCATTCCGCCAGTAAATCCTTCTTTGCCGTCGCCAGATCCTTTAATTTGCTGTCGCTGACTTTCGGATAGCTTAGATCGAGAGCGTCGAGCGTCTCGATGACGGCTGCGCCGACGACGACGCGAGTGAACCACTTGTTATCCGCCGGCACGACATACCACGGCGCATCCTCCGTCGCGGTGTTCCGGATCCTGTTCTCATAAGCTTCCATGTAATCGTCCCAGTACTTGCGCTCCAAGGTGTCATTGGCGGAGAACTTCCAGTTTTTTTCCGGCTCTTCGATGCGCTCGAGGAAACGTTTCTTCTGCTCCTCCTTTGAAACGTGCAGGAAAAATTTGCGAATACAGATGCCGTTGCGAGAGAGGTAGCGCTCGAAGGTTCGGATATCTTGAAATCTTTCTTCCCATATATCTTTCGTGACCAACTCGGGAGGGATTTTTTGTCTCTCTAAAGATTCCTTGTGTACCCGCACGACGAGCGTCTCCTCGTAATAGCTGCGGTTGAAAATGCAGATGCGTCCGCGCTCGGGCATGCGTCTGACGCAGCGCCACATGTAATCGTGGTCAAGGTCTTCGCTGGTGGGCGTCTTGAACGAAAAGACCTGGCAGCCCTGCGGGTTGACGCCCGACATGACATGCTTGATCACCCCGTCTTTTCCCGCGGCGTCCATCGCCTGGAAGATCAGCAGCACCGCCCAGTTGTCCTGGGCGTAGAGCATGTCCTGAAGCTCAGCCAGTAGCGCGATGCCTGTGGCGATGGCTTCCTTCGCGCGCGGTTTGTCCTCCGATGTGAACTCGAGCGTGTCGGCGGGATCAATGTCCTTCAGACGGAATTTATCGTCCGTTACTCGGAACGGCTCCGCGAGCTTGCGCTCTTTCTTGATCAGTTTTTTCATGTCTTGGTTTTTCATCATCCCACCTCGTGCCCCGATTTTACTTATTGCTGCGCGCACAGCTCCTTGCGGTATAAGTTCATGAATCGAGACCTCGGCATGATTTTCATTGCAAGTCGCGACTTTTCTTAATTGTTCGATCTTCGTTGGAAGCCGCGTAACATTGCCGCGCCGGAGAAATCAGCCTAATTTGAGGCGTAACCCTCGGCGGTAACCGCAATACGAGAGGATCTCCAGGTCCCTTCCCTATGGTTGCACGCCAAGCGGTTTTTGAGCTTCCCACCTAACGATCTTCAGATCGAGCACGAAGATCGCATATAAGACCGGCACCAGGAGTAGCTCCACGAACGTCGCCACGCCCAAACCGCCGATCTGTGCATAGCACAAAGGCTCCCATAACGGTCCTCCATGCAGAGCCAATGGAAATAGAGCGAACACAGTTGCGCCGACAGTGATCATGACGGGCCGCAAGCGCTCAATTCCCGCATCGAGCAGAGAATCAATCAACGGTTCTCCCTTTTCATGCATTTCCTCAATGAAGTCGAAGAGCACGATCACATGGCTGACGATAACGCCGACCAGGCTGACGATCCCCAAAAAAGCCATGAATCCAAAGGGAGTCTTCATTATATACAGCGCCGCCAGAGCCCCCACGACACCGTAGGGAACAGCAGCAAATACCAATAGCGGTTTAACGGCATGATTGAATTGGCTGACCAACGCCAGGAATATTAAAGCGATTGACATCAGCAAGACGATCGTAAGTTCCCCGAACCCTTCCTCCTGCTTTGCCTTCTCGCCCCCGATTGTCATCGTATACCCGGGTGGGAGTTTCTTTGCGAAATTCGAAAGCTGGGCCTGCACCTGTTTGAGGACCTCCGACGGAAGCGAACCCGCCGTCGGAAAGGCCCTTACGGAGATGGTGCGAAAGTGATCACGCCTCGCAATCTTCGGGGTTTCTAGATCGTAGTGTATTGATGAAATGGTCCGCAACGGGACTTTGTTCGGACTTAAGGCGGAATAGATGTAGAGATTTTGGATGTCGGAGAGTTGAGCACGCTCTTCCAGACGTAATCGAGCGACAATCGGAATCTGTTTGTCTCCTTCGCGCAAGGTATTGACAGGCATGCCGCTCATAGCTGCAGAGGATGAGGCGGCTACATCCAGATTGGAAATTCCGGCGAGGTTGGCGCGATCCGAGTCGATCTGAAGGCGCGCGACAAAACTTTTCTCATCCCAATCGTCGCGCACGCGCTCAGCAATCGGAATGCGGCGAAAGATATCCTTGATCTGGCCGGCTAGCGACCGCAACGTATCCATCTGGTTATCCTCGCCGCGTGTTCCGATATCCTCCTGAGCGGCGAGCCGAACTTCGATGGGGTTTTCCACTGGGTTGGTTTGGAGTTGTCTGAGGTCGATGCGCGCACCTGGAATTTTTGTTGACAGCGCCTTTTGAAGCGGAGCGATCAGGTGCGGTGTAAGCTCTTTATCGACAACTTCCACGATAAGCTGGGCATAGTTCAGCTGCTGAATCTCCGGCGACACAGAGAACCAAAACCGAGGACCGCCGCCACCGACAAAAGACGTGATTGACTTGAGCACTCGTTCCGGTTTCCCGTCCTTAGCGGGATGCGCTTTTCCGTATTCGTCGGCCACGGCCCGGATAACGTTTTCCGCTTCGTGCGCGGTGTTGTTCGTGACTTCGAGAGGCGCATCCGTCGGCAGCCAGATGTCGAGGTACGACAGATACTGTAAATCCTCGGGGAAGAATTGAGTCTTCAGCTGGGTCATCAGGATTCCGCCGAGAACTAGAAAAAGGAGCGAACCGGAGAACGCGGCGCCTCGGTGACGGATAGCCCAGATGCCAACACGATAATACGCCCCGGTGAAGCCGTGATTTCGACGATCCTCCGTCGAGCGTTCAGGTTTCCCGGACGGCCGCAAGAGATAATAGCCGATCAGTGGAATAAAGGTCATCGACACCAAGCGCGAGGCTATCAACGAGCAGGTCATCACGATTGGGAGACTGTAAAGGAACTCTCCCGTATCGCCGGTCAGAAGTAGAAACGGCAAGTAAGCAGCCACGTTAGTGATGGTAGCGAACATAATTGCTTTCGCGAGCTTGGTTGGTCCAAGCCATGCGGCAATCACGGGCGGGTGCCCCAAAGCGAGATCACGCTTAATAGCATCGCCTGCGACCACGGGATCGTCCACTAATAGTCCTAGCGCAATAATCAGTGCGGCTATGGAGACTTGTTGTACATCGATGCCCAAGACACTCATCATGCCGAAAGTCATAGCCAGGGTCAGTGGAATCGAAATTGCCATCAGCAGCGCAGAGCGCCACTCCCAGAAACCGAGCCAGGATACCAGGACCACCAAAATGATTGCCTCATAGAGCGCACTCATGAACAGGTGGACGTTTTCTTCCACCTGACGCGGCTGGTCCGAAGTACGCTCGATAATGAGATCTGCAGGCAACTGTCGCCTTACCATTGCGAGCGCCTGATTTACGGCATCGCCAAACTCGCCGATTTGCTCTCCCGCGCGCATTTGCAGCGCCAGTGTGATTGCTCGCGCTCGATACCAGGCGCCGGTGTCGTCGCGTGTCGTGTAGAAATTCAGGTAACGTGCCGGACTCTGGTAGCTGCGCCATATTTCCACCACATCGCGCAAATACAGTGGAGTCCCGGTTGAAGTTGGAATGAGCACGTCCCCGATTTCCGCCGCGCTATGAAACTCACCCGAGGGGTCAATCAACAGATTCTTACCTTCAATATTCAGCGATCCACCCGGCTCCGTGATGTTTCGCACCGATAGAAGCTCTCGGAGCCGCGAAGGCTGGATGCCGTAGGACGCCAATCGCTCCTGCGAATACTCCAGATACACGGTTTGAGGGAGAACACCGGCGCGATCCACCTTCGACACCTGCGGCACGGGCCGTAAGGTGCGTTGAATGAGATCGGTGAAATCGTCCAACTCTCGATAGCTATATTTCGCGCCAGCCACCACGGTTAATTTCGTTTCGGTCCCCTGCGGATCACGCACCACCATGGGCTGCCATACGTCGGGATCAATCTCATCCGAATGAAGGCGCTCGCGAACAAATTCCCTGACCGAAGATAGAATCGTTGCGTCTTCTGCGTCCGTGGCGGCATCGAAACCAATAAATCCGGAGCCCTGGATTGGGCGGATATCACGCACCACGGCCCGCTCTGCCATATAGCGTGCCAGCAAGTCGCGATGCCGCTGGAATTTTTGCGGTTCGATGGAATAGGGGAATGCAACGACCAGAGCGGCGCGCCCGCCCAAGGGCTTCCCAGAAGTCTGCGCGCGGGCGGCTGTAATAGCATTTCTGATATCCCGGGCGCGGATCGAAATGGCTACGGCGCTCTCTTTCGGACTGGCAACAGTCAGCATTAGCGCGGCCGTATCGCCGAAGTCACCGTTGAATTGGATCGGTCCCGCTCCCTGCGGGAGATCGGTGATGCTTTTTAGTTTGAGATCGATGTTGTCGAATTCGGCCTTGGTCAGTTTTACTCGCGAATCCAACTGCACAAACACGATCGAGAGGCCGTCAAGGGTGACCGATTTGATGCCATAATCATACGCGCCTGGTTTGCGCGCCCATGGATTTTCCGCTATTTTCGCTTCCACCCGGCGCGTCACCAGCTCTTCGACTTTTTCGGCTTTCACTCCCGGCCAGGGCGTCACCGCCACTGCGACTCGCACCGGAATGTCCGGATCTTTACGCTTCGGCATTCTGAGGTAGCCGTAGACGCCCCATAACACCACCGCGACCAACACCACCCAGGAAATCTGCCGGTTCTCGGTGAAGAAACGGGCCGTGTTGTGCGTATGCTCGATAATCTCTGAGTCGCTTTTATGTGCCATGTGTAAATTTGCTGTCAGGGGATGATCGCCACGGGATCACCATCCCTGAGAAGCGTTCCCCCAGTCACAACGACTTGATCCCCCGGCCTCAATCCGGCCGTGGCGCCGATAGTGTTCCCATAAACATCGCCCAACTGCACGTTGCGCAGACGAGCCAGCGTCTTGCCGGCACTTTTTTCCACCACAAAGACCGCATAGCTCTTCGGGTTCGTTTGCGAACTCACGATCGCCCCGAGTGCCACCGTGGGAACCGGTCGCAATGTTTTTTCACCCCCTATCTGCAGCGATGCAATCATGCCGGCCTTAAGCTGTTGCTTTGGGTTCGGTACCGTCACTTCAATACTGAACACGCGGCTGCGCGGATCGGCAGAGGGAGAAATCGCCGTGATCTGTCCTGGAAAGCTGACGTTGCGAATTGACTCCGTGACGATGGGAAGGGAAGTTCCCAGCTTGAGTTGCGCCAGCATGGTATCGGGAACGCCGAAGACCACCTTGACGCGTGACAGATCGGCCAGAATAAATCCCACAGAACCGGAGGTGACGAGTGTGCCGATTTCGATAGCTCGCTGCAGCACCATACCATCAATCGGAGCGATCAAAGCGCAATATTGGAGATTCAGTTGCGCCTCGGCGAGCTGCGCGCGCGCTCCTTCGACAGATGACTGCGTTTCATCCAGCCGCGCCTTGGCCGCATCATAATCGGGTTTGATCATGCTCTGGGTGGCGAAGAGGTTGCTAGCGCGCTCCCAATCTTGCGTGGCTTTCAAATAAGAAGCCTGAGCTTGAGCCAGTTGTGATTTGGCCTGATTGACTTTGTTGATGTAGTCAGCTTCGCGCACCCGCGCCAGCACGCTCCCCTTTTTAACGGTGTCCCCTTGCTGCGCATTGCGCAGGCGGCCGTCAACGCCCCGGATCTGGAGAATTTCTCTGATATAACCGCCTACCTTGAACGCCATATTTACCTGTTCATACGGCGTAATTGTCGCGGAATACCGCTGACCCGCTTCAACTGAAGACATTCCTACCGTTTGCACGCGGACCGGCGTTGGCGGTTTCTGGGTGCCTTTTATGCGACCGCATCCGGCCAGAATAGTTGCAGAGACGAGCAAACCCGCTGCGAAACAAACAAGGCGTTTCATTTTATTCCTCGCCTATCGCTTTCTCGAAGTCAGCCCTTGCCGTCCAAAGTGAAAGGAGCGAGTGCTGATACTGGTTGTTTGCGCCGGCAGATGCGGCCTGCACTTGCAGCACATCTTTCAAGAGCGTGGCATGGTCCTTATATTTGTTCAGAGTAACGCGCAGCATTTCCCGCTGTGTTTCCTGCGCTAATTGGGCGACCCTCAACGCTGCGCGGTTTTCCTGCAACTTACGATAGGCGCTGCTTACTTCCAGCAGGACCTGAGACTGCAAGTCCGATGACGAGGTTTTCGCCTGCTCGATGGATTTGCTTTTAGCAGCCATTTCGTTGCTCTTTCGGCCCCAATCATAATATTCCCAACTCAGTTGTAACCCGACGAATGCGATATTTCTGGGCAAGACTTCGCTAGTGATGGGGGAACTATAATTGAGTACCAGATTGACATCAGGGATGTATTCAGCTCGTTTGATTTTGTAATCGTACTCGGCGTATTTGATCTGGAGTTGTGCCCGACTTAACTCGGGTCTTTGGCGCAGCGCTTGGGCCTGTGCTGCTGCCAGGTCGGTTTCAAACTGGGACATTTCCGGGACCGGTGCGACCCGGAATTCAGTCCGAACATCGCGCGCCAACAATCTATTAAGCTGCTCCCGCTCCGATGCCCGCGTATTTCTCAAAGTAAGTGCATCGGTCTCTGTCTTGGCGAGCCGTGTCTTGACGTCTAGGCTTTCATATTTGAAAGCCGTCTGCTGCCTTACATACTCCTCGACAAGCTGATCGAGCTCACGGTAAAACTTAATGCTCTCCTCGACAGCTTCGAGTGAGCTTTGAGTCTGCAGCAATCCGTAATAGGCGCGCTTGACGTTATCGATCACCTGATGTCGCCGGGAGCGGAGCTCCTCTTGGTTGATTCCGCGGCCTACTTCAAGCTGGTCGATTCCCAACCCAATACGGTAGAGCTGCGAAAGGGGTTGGGTAATGTTGCTGTTGACCGCGGTCAGCGGCTTCCGTGGGGTCCGAATCGTGGTATTTGTCGGCGGGATAGGGCCTGTTGTTGGAGACGATCCCAGATCTCCTTGTTGGAATTTCATTTCAATCGGCGCCAACGGCTCGACCTCCATGAGATCGAGTTTTAATGACGGCAAACGTTTGGTCTTGAAAGCGGCAATTTCATCTTCCGATTTACCGACTTCAAGAGCGGCGTTTTTCACCTGGCGATTGTTTTCTAGCGCAAGCGTCACGGCGCGATCCAGTGTCAGAACCTCGCCGGTAGAAGCCGAACCCGACTGCTGACACCAAGTCGTAACAGGATGCGATATCAGGAGGTACAATGCCGCAAACTGGATCAGCCGGAATTTTGTTGACCGCGATCGATTCATGAGGGCTCCTTTGGGATTGGCACAGCCATGAGCTGCAAAAAAGCCAAGCCAATAAATCCGATGATTTGTTTCATACACATCTTCCTGTTTGTCACGTCAGTACCCTGTCGGGGGACCCGACTGAAAGTCACGTGCCGTTATCGGCCGGCGGCGTTGAATCCGCAACCTTTGGAAGAGCGAGATCACGAACGCGCTGAGCCCACAATTCCCTTGCGAGGGTAACCACGACCGTACCTATCACCACGCCCACAAGGCCAAGCACCTCGAAACCGCCGAGGCATGCCATGAGGGACCAGACGAAACGCAAATGCGTCCCCTCGCCTGCGACCACAGGTCGAACGATCTTGTCGCCACAGAACAGGACCACACAACCCAACCCGAATGAGACGAGCGCCGGCGTCGCAGCGCCCGTCATGGCGAGTTGCAGCGTTAACGCAGCGACGGCCACATAACCAAGGAACGGGACCAAGGCGAGCAAGCCGGTGATCGCGGCCCACAACGCGGGGTGGGTGACGCCGGCGATCGCGTATACGAGCCCGGTTGCGCATCCATCGAACAGCCCTACGATTAGCATACTGTTCACGGATGCGCGCAGCGCGCGCGTGGCGAGGTCGACGTGGTCTTCGGCCCGCTCGCCAATGCCTTGGCGAAGCACTCGCCTGAATTCCTCCGCCAGGGATTCACCTTCCTGATACAGGAAAAACAGTATCAAGATCGTAAATCCGATGATGAACATGTGTCGAGCCATGAACTGTCCGAATGACTGCGCCCAACTAAGCAGAGCAGTGGGTCGGTCCGCTGCGTCCATACCGAGAGCGCTCCCGGACGCGCAAGTTCGCTCCGCCAGCGGGGGGCGACCCAGGGTCCGACCAGTGGCACGTTCTCCACCCACTGAGGAACCGCGATTCCCTTCTTGTCGGCGGCGGCAATCTCCAGCAGTAATGCCTCGGCTTCGACGAGCAGTGCACCCAAGGCAAACATCAATGGTGCCAGCACGAAGACAGTCATCAGGGACGTGAAGACCAGAGAAGTCGCGCTTGCCGACACGCGCCTGGGCAATCGGGCCACGAACCGCCTGTAAAGCGGCCAGCTCGCGATTGCAGTCACACACGCCACCAACAATGGGAGAAGAAAGCTCTGCAGGATCCAGGCGGATAGGGCCACGATCAGCGCACCATAAATCCTGCCTCCGGTGATCTTGACGTTCATGATAGAATCCTGTCGCTGCGACTGACTCCGCACCACTCGAAAATCGGACGCGACTACGGTATCCCCAGTTTCATTGCGCAATCTCGAAAAAGATTACGCGGTCCATGGCGAGCACTCTCGGTTTTTTATTTCGCGCCCGCAGTTAGCCTGTGAAAATTCGATTCGTATTCCGATGGTGAACACGACAGAAGAAAAATCTCCGACACGCCGGCTCATGCAACCCACATTTCTCCGCTCGTAGCACACGGACCAATTCCGGCCGGCCTTATAAATCGTAAATAGGCGTATGCATCGCAATGTGCTTCCCCATGGCAATCGCCCGGATGATATCTGCAGAAACAGAGTCCGTTCTTTTGCCAGTTCGAGAGCAACGCGTCTTTGAGCTTCTTCGACGAGAGTCAAGTCGCCAGTTATCGGACAGAACTGCTTCGGCCGGTCATCGCCGGTGACCCTTGGAGTCAGAGAGTTTAGGCCAGTGCCGTCTCTGCCAGCGAGGATCACAGCCCATTCACGTTCGAGTTCCGTGGCGGCGGCTTTGCTGGCGCGGCGTCGGTAAATCGTTTGGCCTGGCATCCTGTCCACTTTTGAAGTTGTATTCTGCTCAAGAAGGAAGGGATGGCGGACACCATCGCGGCCCCCTTTAATCTTCCGGTACTGAGAGTTCATTATTCTTAGCCCGATCAGTTACAAGTAGCGCCTTCCATACTCTTCGCCGTCGATATTCCTGCTTAAAGCAATTAATCCTTGCCTTTACCGTTGGGCCTGTTCTCTGTGAATCCATTCATGGATGTACGGCGGACAATTCGTGATCGTCGCGTTATCTGTTGCAAAATTTGCCAGGAATGTGATTGTCTCTCGGTCGACGAGCTTAACGGCTGTCAAATCGAGAACCACGGGTTTACTATAGTTTTCTATTAGCCTTTTCAGTTCCGACAGATCCTCGGCCTGGATGCGACCACTTAGCGCTAACGTCACGAGATTTCGACCCTCTGATATTTCAATCCGAATCATTGGACTGATGAGAAATACGTCGCTTCAATTGCGCAATTTAAAGACCAATCGCAAACGGTTGATATTTCGACGAGTATGCGAGTGGGGGGTGACGAAGAACTCGTAAATTTACGAGTTTCGTGAAAAATGATTTGTTTTTTGGCGGGAGAATAAAACCTAACGTAACAGTTTGTCCGGGATCATTCGTGGTTCGATAGGTCTGTCCAGAGCAAACCCGAAGGGCCGAAGGGCTCCAATGAGATTTGAACGTGACGTTGATACTACAGTTGACTAGTCGAGGATTTTGAAGCGATGCTTGTTGATCTTCAACGATCGAATCCTTGATTCCAGGGTCGTCGACGGAATGCCGAGTTTTCTTGCGGCACCGGAAGGTCCCGATACCCGCCCTCGGGTTTCAGCGAGGGCCGCCTCGATTATCTCTTTCTCCCGGTTCGGCGGTGGTTTGGAAAGCATTCCCGTTGCCGGTTCAGCCGCGCCGGCTTCAGTGGATAACCAACTCTCGTCGATCGCGAGAAAGTCGCCCTCAGAAACAATGACCCCCCGTTCAATAACGTTCTGTAATTCGCGAATATTGCCTGGCCACGAGTAAGACCAAAATAAATCCAGCGACTCTTGCTTGATGCTTCGGATTTTTTTGCCCATCTTGCTGGCATAACGATCGATGAAGTACTCGACCAGCAGGGGAAGATCGTCTTTGCGCTCGCGCAGTGGTCGGATCTCTATGGGGAAGACCTGAAGTCGATAGTAGAGATCGCTCCGAAACGTCCCGTGGGTCATGGCAGCCTTCAAGTCACGATTCGTGGCTGCAATCACCCGAACATCAGCGCGGATCTTTTGAGTTCCACCGACACGCTCGAATTCCCGCTCCTGAAGAACACGTAGAAGAGCGGTTTGCGTTTCCGTCGGAATCTCTCCGATTTCATCGAGAAAGATTGTCCCTCCCTCGGCAAGTTCAAACCGGCCCAGACGCCGTTGGAGGGCACCCGTAAAGGCTCCTTTCTCGTGTCCAAAGAGTTCCGAGCCGATTAGGGTCTGGGGTATAGCTGCGCAGTTCACAGTGACAAAAGCTTTTGCGGAACGCTGTGATCGCTTATGGATCAAGCGAGCGATGAGTTCCTTTCCCGTCCCTGTCTCTCCCGTGAGCAGCACCGTGGCATCTGTCGGCGCGACCTGAGATACGCGAGAAAGCACTTCTTTCAGGGCGGCGGAAGAGCCCACAATTTCCTCGAACATCGACACTTTGTCGATTTCTTCGCGCAATGCAATGTTTTCTCTTTGAACCCGCTCTTCCGCCCGTTTTCGGTCATCGATGTCCGTCGCGGTTGCGTAACGTCGAATGATGTTGCCCTGGTCATCGCGCAGCGGGTTGCAACGGATCAAAAACCACCGGTACTCACCGTCCTCGCGCCGTAACCGCAGCTCTCCTTCCCACAGAGCACCGCGCGCGACGGCTCGCTCGCGTTCGTCTAATGCCCCACTCGCCACATCGTCGGGATGAACAAACTTCCGATAAAATTCCTTCGCCTGAATGCCGTCCAGGCTTGTACCAAAATAGTCCCGCATCGCCTGATTCTCATAGAGGCGACTGCCATCAGCTTCCATGACCAGAACATGCTCCGGAACAAAATTAATCAACTGCCGAAGCTCCGCTTCGTCCTGTTTTAGTTTGTGTTCCGCGACCCTTTCCGCCGTAACGTCTCTCACCGCGCCAATGAATTCGATATTTTCGGAATCATCGCTACGCCGGTGGGCGATGACATGCAGGTATTTGATGCTTTTGTCCGGCATTAATAATCGATATTCGATATCAAAATCTTTTCCCTCCTGAGCTGCGTGATCGATCACCTGCCGGACAAAAACTTTGTCGTCCGGATGTATCCGCTCGAGCACGAGTTCGACCGTAGGTCTGATGGACGAGTCGTATTCAAAAATCCGGAACGTTTCCTCAGACCAAAAAATTTCCCCGGTGGACACAACCCAGCCGAAGCTGCCGGTGTAACTCAGACGCTGCGCTTCCGCCAGATAACCCCGGCTCCGCCTGAGTTCCTGTGTCAGCGTTTCCTCTTCGGTGATGTCCATGCTCGTACCGGCGAAACGTGTGAGAACTCCGTCCTCGAACACGGGCGTGCCGACGCCTCGTATCCACCGCACCCCTCGTTGAGGGTGTATGATTCGATATTTCCCGTCGCAGCCTTCGGCTTTCTGAATCATTCTCTCAATCTCGCTTTTCACGTATTCGCGATCGTCAGGGTGCACAATATTCAGATACTCCGGAATCGGGGGTACTCCGCGAGCCGGGTCCAAACCAAGGATGTCAAACCACTCCGCCGACCAGTATTCGCGCGTTCCATCGGCCGTGAAGGACCAACTCCCGATATGGGCGAGGCGCTGCCCTTCGGCGAGGTAGAACTCGCTCCGCCGCAACTCATCTGTAGTCTGCCGCAGAGCCGCTTCAGCGCGTTTTTGATCGTCAATATCGATACTCGAACCAAACCACCTGACGACATTTTTCTGATCATCAAACAGCGCGACGTGGCGATGCAGCATCCAGCGGTATTTCCCATCCACTCGACGCACCCGACATTCAGCCGTGAAAGGTTCGCCGCTTTCTAGTGCCGCACGCCACTTGGCTAAAAATTCTTCAATGTCGTCGGGCTGAATCGTCTTCGTCCAGCCCCACCCGGAAATCTCCTCCAAACGAAGCCCTAGAAATTCAACGCACTGTTGATTGAAGAAATCGATGTAGCCGTCGGGACGAGCGCTGTAAATCAAGGCGGGAGTTTTATTGACGATGAGCCGGAGCAGTGTCTCCGCATCGATACCACCCTCAATGGCGTTAGTGAAAGTTTTATTTTCTTGACGCATGCAACCTGAAGCCAAAGTTTCGATAACGGGCTGCGAAGCGCGTTGTAGGTGAATACACGAATGTATCCGATATTATTGTCGCGATTGTCAAGGCTCTCCGTCGGCATTATACCTACACGAGGATTATTCGCTATCCAGCCAATGGAGGTTAAACCATGGATGCCACGATCGTCAGTGCAATGGCTGCCGTGCTCGGGTCGCTCGTCGGCGGCTCTGCCACCGTCGCAACCGCCTGGGTCACCCAAAGGACGCTCAGTAAGCGTGAACTGATCGGTACCGAGATTCGCGCGCGCGAAACGCTGTACGGGGAGTTCATTCGCGAATGCTCCAAACTCGTCGTGGACTCATTTACGCATACATTGGAGAAGCCGGAGACGTTGTCGCCGGTATATGAGATCCTCAATCGCATTCGGCTTAGCGCGTCCGACGCCGTGCTTGCGGAAGCGGAAGAGATGTTGAAATGGCTCACCGAACAATACTCCTCGCCCAACCTTTCAGTGGAAGAAATCCGCAAGCTCGTACACGCGCGGGGCCCCGATCCACTCAAGTCGTTCGGCGAGGCGTGCCGCGTGGAACTTAAATCGATCCACGCGATGCTGTAGCCGTTCAGCCGAGACAAGTCATCTCAGATGAGCACGCAAGCCGAGTGCTGAATATTTCCGTTGTCGAGCGCCGCAGTGAGCGCCGGATGGTTTTGGAGGGCAAGCTTCTCGCTCCGTGGGTCACTGAGCTAAGGGCCGCGTGCGAAAGAGGCCAGAGCGGACTTCAAAAGCACGAGCTTGTCATCGACCTGAAGAACTTAACGGCGATCAGCTAGGACGTGCTGCTTGAGTTGATGAATGAGAGAGTCAATGTCCGCTATGGCGTGTTTACCAAACACGTTTTGAACCAACTCTCCCGCAGAATGCGCAGGAAACCTCAGGAAACGAAGAATGAGTGCCCGCAACAAAAAACAGATTGGGAGGGCCGAGGAAATTAATACGTGACGAGTGAGAACTTTCGCAAGGTCTTTATTCCAGACTTGGACGGCCCCATAGTTCTGTTGATCTAAGTCCTTGTCAGAAATAATCGCTGGTTTGTCCCATCGGAATTTCGGCCGCATGAAATATCCAATCGAGTCCAGGGCAAGCACAAAGAACCGGCGACTTCCAGCTTGAGAGCGAGCACTTGTGCGCAAATTATCCTCAAAAGGTTTTTACGGAGTTCTGGCCATTTCAACTGTTTCCAAATCATTTAGTTTCAAATTGGGCACGTTTTGGGCACTTGTCGCGTTTCGGACAATAATCTGGGCAGCACAGACCGGTAAGTAGTTGATTTGTAATGATTGGAGCGGGCGACCGGGGTCGAACCGGCGACGTCCAGCTTGGGAAGCTGGCATTCTACCGCTGAATTACGCCCGCTCAGCATTGGTGGGAGTAGCTCTTGAAATGTATGGAATTCGTCCTGTGATGTCAACGTCGGCTTAGAGCCGGCATCACGCATGGCGCGCCTTCTCGCGCATCAAACCCAGCAACTGCGTCGCCGGCATTTTCGACACCATAATGCAGATAACTTCTCCTTCTCGATGCATGACGGCGTGGTACTCGTCATTCGAGAATGAATAGAAGTTGATCCGTTTTACGTTATCACGAAACAGCTTCGCACCGGGAGGCGCATCCGACTCGCTGCCGAGAAAGGTGAAACAGGTGATGTCGGGCCCTTCGCCTCGGTATACGGTCACCAGCACCTCCCGCCCGTCGATCTTTTGCACGAAGCCGGAAACGGGATAGAGCTTTAGTGACGAAAGGTTGAAACCCATCGGCGCAAACCGTCCTCCGACCGCCTGAACAAGTTGGTTTTTAAGCGCCGCAGGGTCGCCGGCAAACGCCAATATTTTTTTGCCGCTCTCGATTTCGGCGTGGGTCGCCAGAGTCGCTAGCGCCACACGGCGCTCTGGGGCGCCACGAAAAATCAACGGATAGACCACTAAGACCAACAACGCCACGGCCAGAGCGGGGCGAACCCATGGCATCGCGAGCAGCGCCATTATCTTTTGACTGACCCGAAGTCGCACGCCTGGTCTTTCCAGCGACTTCTCGATCATCCGGCGCAGCGCCGCCGGCGCTTCAACCGTGGCCGCCGCGGCGCGAATTTGCTCCTTGAGCCGCCGTTCCGTCTCGCAAACCTGGCGGCAGCGCGGGCACTCGGCGAGGTGGCCGTCGATGGTGTGTCGCTCCGCCTCCGACAGCTCGTTGTCGACCAGAGCGGTAATCCATTCTTGGGCTTGTTCGCAGTCCATCGCTTACGAATCTCTACCCGGCTGGTGCACATAGCCGGTCAAAATTCCTTGCAGCAGCTTGCGTCCGCGCGACAAACGGGAGCGCACCGTCCCGATCGGGCAGCCGAGAATTTCCGCCGCCTCCGCATAGGTGACATCGCCTATATCGACGAGCACAATCGGAGCGCTGAATTCAGCAGGGAGTTTCTTTAAAGCTCCATCGATTTTCGCGCTTAGTTCCCCAGCCAACAGCATCGATTCCGGGCCGGGGTTCGGCGTCGGCAAAGTGTCAAAGAAGTCGATTTTCTGCCCGGCCGATTCGGCGAGATCTTCGGCGGCGATGGTGCGCTTGTTGCGGGCGTAGAAATCATAGAAAAAATTATAGAGGATTTTGGTCAGCCAAGCTTTCAAGTTGGTGCCCGGCACAAACTGCTCCTGCGCGCTAAGCGCGCGGGCGCAGGTTTCCTGCACGCAATCCTGGGCTTCGCTGTCGTTTTTCAGCAAGTAGTAGGCGACACGATAAAGATGATCCAGGTGCGTCATGATCTCCGAGCCGAAACGCTCCCGCTCGACTTCCTGCGCATTCCTCGGCGTCACAACGGCCGCATTGTAATGAAGCGAAACCCCGGAGTCCAACTCGGTACCGTCCTGCCCTAGCCAACGGTCCACCGGGCGCAAAAGTTCCCTCCAAAGACGGCAGTAACGCTTGCGCCGAAGGGCTCGGCTGTCTTATCTTGGGCCCCATGAGATACCGAGAGCTTGGCAAAACAGGCCTGCGCGTCAGCGCGGTCGGCTTGGGCACGATGGTTCATGCGGGACACTTCGGTCGGATGACCGACGCCGAATCGTTGAGCGCCATCGAAACCGCCCTCGATCTGGGCGTCAACTTCATCGACACTTCGGACGCCTATGGCGCGGGTTATTCCGAAACATTGCTTGGCAACGCGCTCAAAGGCAAGCGCAACCAGGTCATTCTTGCGACCAAGGGCGGCAACGTCATGGTCGGACCGAATCGCGGCAAGCGCATTTTCGAGCCCGATTACATCAGCCAGGTGATGGACGAAAGTTTGAGGCGGCTGCAGACCGACTACATTGATCTCTATCAACTACACAATCCAACCGTGGATGTGATTGAACGGGGCGAGGTGTGGAGCGTGCTGGAGCGCGCCAAGCGAGTGGGCAAGATTCGCCACTACGGCGTCTCGATCAACACCATGGAAGAAGGCATTGCCGCCGTCAAAGACGGCCGCGCCGAGACGATTCAAGTCGAGTACAACCTGCTCACCCAAGAGCCGCGCGAAACCATTTTTCCACTGGCGGAGACGGCCCGGATCGGCATCATCGCGCGAGTGCCGCTAAAACGCGGTATCCTTACCGGCAAAATGACTTTGGCCGACGAAGCGCGATTCCAAGGCGAGGATGTGCGCGCGCGCAGCTTCAAAGGCGTAGCCTTCGCCAATGAATTGGCCAAAGCGGAGCAGCTCAAATTCCTGGTTCACGGCCCGGTGAAGAATTTATGCCAGGCCGCGATCGCCTTCTGCATCGCCCATCCTGCGGTCAGCGTCGTGATTCCCGGCGCGCGCAACGCCGAACAGATGCGCGAAAACGCCTCCGGCGCGGATGTCGACATTCCTGCCGCCGATCTGGAACGAGTCGCCGCACTCTGGCGCGGCGACTTTGCCGCTTAGGCGAACTCACGACCGAAATTCGCGGAGCCGGCCGATGACGCAAAACGTTTCACAGTGGCCCGGGAATAAAAAACTCGCTGTCATGGCAACGGTGATGTTCGAAGTTTGGTCGGAGGGCAAGGCGCCGCCCTACTCGCCGATGACGACCTCGCTCAAGCCGGGGACTCCGGATCTTCTTGGTATTTCCTGGTCGCAGTACGGCGGCAGAACCGGCATCTGGCGCTTGATGCGCATCTTCGATGAAATCGATGTCAAAGCCACGGTTTGTCTAAATGCCAAGGGCGCTGAAGTATTTCCCCACGCCGTAAAAGAATTGCACAAGCGTGGTCATGAAATCGCCGGCCACTCGTACACCCAGGATTTGATTCTGCCGTATCTTTCGCTCGACGAGGAAAGAGAAGTCATTCAGCGATGCAAAAGCATCATCAGTGATAGCGTCGGCGCCGCGCCGGTCGGCTGGTTCAGTCCAGTGGCGGCGCCGACGCAGCATACTGCCGGTATTTTAGCCCAAGAAGGATTTCTATGGCACGGCGACTACAATGACACCGATCTGCCCTACTGTTTCGAGACTGTCAAAGGCCGGTTAGTTGCCATTCCGCACAGCGACTTCACCGACAATCGTACGCTGCGCTCCAGCCCGCGGGACTTTTACAACGTTTATAAGGACACGTTCGACTATCTCTACAAATATGAAGCGCCTTCGTTGCTCAACCTGACCGTTCATGCCCACTTTGGCGGGCGGCCGTTGATGTCGGCCATGCTGCACGAGCTCCTGCGCTATATGAAAGGATTTTCCGATGTCTGGTTTGCGCGTCATGACGAAGTGGCGCGCTGGGTTCTGGAGCAACGCTAAGAGCCTCTGCTTTGCTCCGGCGGCTCGTCGAGATCGTCCAAATTGAAGCTGATAAAAACCAGCAGCGTATAGTCGTCGTATTTCGCTTGGCCGATGGCACGAGGGGTTTTTTCTACGAAGCGCTTGGCCGTCTCGTCGAAGGCGTAAATTTCCAACTCGGCATAGCCGTGGTTCTGCGCCGACTTGTACAGTGCGATCTCGGGAGTCGGAACGCTGATCACCGGCGCCACAGACTTGGGAATGCCGATCAATTGCTCAGCGTGATCGACGCCGAAGGCGCCCAAAAATACCTTGAGATTGAGCTCGGCCGATTTTTCATCGTTGACCAAGTCGAGACCGCGTTGCCGAAAATGGGCTTTGATAAATTCCAGCGCAAAGTCACGGTCCGCGGTCAATCCGTACGCTTGGACAAATACTCGCCGGTCCTTGAATGGCTGCAGATCGATCCGGGCAAGAGCCCTTTCCAAAGAACGGACCAGAAGTTGTTGCTCAATGCTGGAGCGCGGCGTCAAGGTGACGTTGCGCGAAACGGTGCAGCCGCTTAGCAATACCAAGACGCATCCGACGCAGATCGACAAGGACCAAAACCCCGATATGCCGCGGTCGAGTCTCCACCTCATGAAAAAATACGTTAACAACTAATGATGGCGGTTCAATGCCGTAATCAAAAAATGTGGGTCCACGCCAGCAATACGGGCGGGAAGCAACAAGCGGTCGAATGGCGAGGCGCCGGCCGCAGACAGATTCCCTTGCTCGGCGACCTTGCGGCGAGCCGGAGCCGCCGCGCTCAAAACTCGCCGCGATAATAACCGCGCTGCCCGCGCGCTTCTTCGACGCCAACTTCCATGGAGCGAATCTGGGTGTGCGGAAATTTGCGGCGCACCTGGTGGCGGATCCGACCGGCGATATATTCCGCCAGTAGTTCGGTGCTTGTATTGATCAACGGTAGCAGGATCACGTCACGGCGCGGCAAGATCATTCTCTGCTTGCCGTGGTGAACTTCGACTTCCTGGGGACGAGCGCGAACCTTGATAATCGGGCTCGCAGTCTGAATCAGCGTGCGATGGTCCAAATCATCGCAAACCTGCTTGACTAGCGGCTTGAACGTGATGAAGTCGAGGACCACGCCGGAGTGATAGAGATCTCCCTCCATGACTACCGACACTTGATAGTTATGGCCATGCAACGGTTCGCGTTTGCCGCTGGCAAAGATCAAAAAATGGGCCGATGCAAAATTGAAATAATCTTTGGCGACTTCAATGCTAAAAAAACGTGACATTTCCCGGACGTTAACCAAAACAGGCCGTCGTTTCAAGGCAGCGTGGACCGACCACGCGCGAAAGAAAAAAATGGTGCTGCGCCATAGCTGCGGATTCTTGCCGAATCGCGCTGAGATAAACGACAGCGGAAGTGAAGAATAGAATCTCGGGCGGTAGCGCATTAGGGTGTCTTTGAATACCGCAGTGCAAAGATGGCAATGGTTCTGGAGATCGCTTCGATCACTTCCGTCGCGCTGCCATACCGACGGCTTCGGAAATATGCTTCAGTCCGTCGCGCGCGAGCAGCCGACATAAGCCCTGATTGATTCGTTTCACCGCGCCCGGCCCCTCGTAAACCCAGCCGGTATAAATTTGCACCGCGCTGGCACCCGCTTTGATTTTGTCGTACGCTTCCTGAGCGTCAAAGATCCCGCCCACGCCGATGATCGGTAGCTGGCCGCCGGTCACTCGATAAATGTGCGTGACAAAGTCAGTGACTTTTGCGGTAATCGGCCTGCCGCTCAGGCCGCCGGGCTCCAAGGCATGTGGCGATTTTAAATTTTCTCGCATGAACGCCGTCGCATTGGTCGCGACGATGCCGGCGAGCTTTACCGATTTCACCACGTCGATGATCTCATCGACTTGAGAGAACTCCATATCCGGCGCGATTTTTACGAATACCGGCTTCTCGGCGATTTTCATAGCGGCGGACAATTGGCGATTTTTCTCCTGCACAGCAGATAATAACTCGCTTAACAAACCTTTTTCCTGGAGATCGCGCAGGTTGGGGGTATTCGGCGAGCTCACGTTCAAGGTAAAGAAATCGCCGTGAGCGAAGAGCTTTTCGAAGCAGGTCAAAAAATCCTCTACGGCGTCTTTAGTTTCGACGATTTTCGTCCGACCGATGTTCATGCCTATGGGGATGTCGGGCCGGCCGCCACGGGCGGCCATGCGTTCAAACTTCGCTGCGATCGCAGCCGCGCCTTCGTTGTTAAAGCCGAGGCGGTTAATCAGCGCATGGTCTTCCGGCAAGCGGTAAAGCCTCGGCTTGGGGTTGCCGGGCTGCGCCTGCGCGGTGACCGCGCCGATCTCCATGAAACCGAAACCGAAACTCGCGATAGCCTTCGGCGCAATGGCGTTCTTATCGAAGCCGCCAGCAAGCCCGACCGGGTTGCCGAATCGCAGCGGTCCGACAGTAACCGCTAACCGCTTGTCTTCAACCCGGTAAAGCTTCTCGATAAGGCCAGCGATCCGTTCGGCCTTGGCCAAAAGCGCCAGCATCATCTCATGGCTGGCTTCGGGATCTTTGCGAAATAACAACGGGCGGATGACCGATTTGTACAGCATGGACATCAGAATCGTGTAACGAAAAACCCGAGAAACTGCTAGTGACGATCGTTCAGGGGAAAAAAATTTGAGCCACCATCCCGCGAATAAAGTGAGAGGGAGGCCATCGAGCGCCTCCCTCTCAAAAGTTAAGCCAATTCGCCAATGCCGGCGCGTTTAGGAAATTCTTTTATTGTTGACGGCTCACTTAAACGGCGCGCAAGGCGCGGGGGTCATCAGCATATTCTCCTGCGCGATTAAAAACTCGCGGGTCGGCGGCGGCCAACCGTCCACGGTCTTAGTCGCTTCGGCGCGGAGTCTTTCCCGCTCGCCGCCGTCTTGGTAAACCCAGACATGGATGTATTGATTGAGCGGACCGATGATCGTCTGTCCGGCGAAAACCAGAGGTGAGACTTTGGTGCGCGCCGGGATGACTTTGCCGAATCGTTCCAGCACCGTGGGCATGGTGCCCGGCTGATACGTGTAAGTGCGAAATTCGTAAATTTGACCCAACTTCTTCTCCGGCAGCGGCGGAGAGAAAGGCGCCGGTTGGATGATTTTATTTTCCTGGGTGAGGATAAACTCTTGCGTCTTTGGTGGCCACTTGCCGGTTTTTCTCGCTTCCGCGCCGATGCGATCCCGGTCCTCAAAACTTTCGTAGGGCCAGACATGAACGACCCGGTTGAGACCACCAACTTCGGACAGCCACAAACCTAGGAGCTTGGAAAACTGCAAGCGAGCGGTCAGCCCTTCGGCAAAGCGTTCGACAAAATTATTGGTCATGCCAGGTTTCAGCACATAGGTTCTCATTTCTAGAATCATACGGCACCCCCTCAATGAGTTTTCTATCCTTTCCCACAAACTTATGAGGAAATGCAACCACAAGTCGGCACAGACAACCGTATGAATGGACTTCTCGCCGGTAATCGGCCTCAATTCATCAAGGCCATGGTTGCCGGCGTATATCCTTTTTTCCACTGGGCTCCAACTATGTGTTTTCGCCAGATGAATCGAACGCCCGCTTTGCTGTCAGCCTGCGCCGGCGCAGCAGAATTGTCGCGAAATCTACAACGACTGTCAGCATTGACAGCACACCGTCGCGGCTTGGAAAAGATTCCAACTGCAAACTCCTTCAGACTCCCGAGGCGGCTTCTTTTGACCCTTGGTATGTTTGTTGCTCCAGCGAGGGGGAACCCGGCAAGGCCGGGATTTTTGCATTGAAGAAAAGGAACCCCTTGCAATGGATTCCCCTGGTCCAAACATAAACCGGCCCACCTCTTCTTTAGTTAGCCAAACACCGTCTACGTACCCGCCGAGCGACCCGGTCTGGAAAAATCCCAGCCAAGGGGATCTTTTTGACGATGATAAACCCTCCGGAGAATTTGGATATCGCAGCCGGCCGAATAAGCGTTCTTTCTATATTCCAGTCAAAGGCAAATTTTTGCTCTCAACAACATTCTCGATCGCTTGGGTCTGCGTTTCGTGGATTTTGGCGCAGCATTGGCTCAACGACTTGGGCCAAGTCGTCGGCTATGGAGCGGCGGTTGTTATCATATTTTTTATAGCCTTGCTCCCCGGTTTTCTGAACGCACATATTCTCTCCAGCGTCGTGTTGGATAAACCACCGCCACTTTCGCTCAATCTCAGTTTTCCAAAAATCAGCCTGCTGATAGCCGCCTACAACGAGGCGAAAAATATCGCGGAAACCTTCCGCGGCATACGAGAGCAAGATTATCCGGGGGGCCTGGAAATTATCGTGGTCGACGACGGCTCCACCGACGATACGGTCGCTTTGTTGCGGTCCTTCGATCTGCCAAATTTGAAAATCGTTCAAGCCAATCACGGAGGCAAAGCGAATGCTCTCAATGAAGGGCTTAAACATGTAACCCAGGATATTGTCGTTTGCATCGACGCTGACACCTTTTTGCATCCACAGGCACTCAGGCGCATCGTTGCGCGCTTCCTGACCGACCCGGCCGACACGGCAGCGATTGCCGGCTGTGTTCTGGTAAAGAATTCCAGATCCACCTTCATGGCCCGACTTCAGGAATGGGACTATTTTACCGGCATCGCGTCGGCCAAACGGCAGCAGTCGCTTTACCAAGGAACTCTGGTCGCCCAGGGAGCGTTCAGTGCCTTTCGCACCAGACTGGTCCGAGCCCACCACGGTTGGCCGGCGGTGATCGGCGAAGATATCGTTCTCACTTGGTCGCTAATTAAGAGCGGCTGGCGCATCGGCTTCGAGCCCACAGCGATCGGCTTTACCAGCGCGCCAGAATCTTTGAAAGGGTTTTATCGCCAGCGTAAGCGCTGGGCGCGCGGCATGGTCGAAGGGTTGAAGCAGCATGGGCACCTGGTATGGAGCACCTCGCGCCTGTCGTCTTTTTTCGTCGGTATCGACTTCATTATCCCTTTTATCGATTTGTTTTATGCCTTCGTATTTATGCCGGGGGTCGTGTTGGCGTTCTTCGGTTATTTTTATATCGTTGGTCCTCTTACGCTTTTAGTCTTACCCTTGGCGTTGCTGATCGTATTAGTCATGTACAAAAAGCAGAAGGCCGTATTCGACGAACTGGGCCTCAAAGTGAGGCAGAACTTCGTTGGCTTTCTGGTTTATATGCTGATCTACCAAGTGCTCATGTCGCCGATTTGCGTTATTGGCTACGGCCAAGAATTGTTGGGCATGGCCAAGCGTTGGTAGTCTGCAGAATGCGCCAGCCTCGAGATCTGACCGACCTGCGCATCGAACTCCAAAGCTGAGAGTTCGATCCCTAGATGCGAAACCGCCGCGTAAGTTGCGTTGAGGACGACCCTTCCGAGCCCGGCAGCGCCGCGCCAGCGTCGTCCCCAGATTTTTCTATATTTCATAACAAAGTTTTGTTATTATTAGGAAGAAACTTTTCCCGAACTTCTGGAATGCTCATGAAATTAGCGTCGGCTCTATTAATTTCACTATTTTTGCTCACTCCGGCTGCCGCCTCGGCCCAAACCATCGAGCAGCTACAACGCTCCATTCCCGCCACATCGGACCCGGTTGCGCAAAGCAAGCTATACAAGCAACTCGGTGACGCATGGGTGGCGAAAGACGATCTTGGTCAAGCCGCCGAAGCCTACCTCAAGGCTTTACAACTGGGACGAGGCAACTTCACCGCGCGCGAGCGAGTGCAGATGGCCATTTATCTCTCTTGGGCCGATCGGCTGCAGGAATCAAAAGGTGAGCTGAATCGGCTGTTGGCCCAGGATCCGGATAATATTGCTGCCCGCACCCAGCTGGCTCGCGTGCTCTCGTGGTCGGGCGACCTCAGCGAAGCGATCGCCCAGGCCGATCTCGTCCTGAAGAGTTCACCGGATCACAAGGAGGCGCTGCTCGTCAAAGCCGATGCGCTCCAGTGGCAAGGCCGGTACCTGGAGGCAATTCCGATCTATCAGGCTCTTGTCAGGCGGGACGGCGACTACGACGCTCGCGTCGGTTTGGCCCACTCGATGCTCGCGGTTAAAAATCGCACATCGGCGCTCGACGCTCTAAGTACGCTGAAGCCGGTCAACGCGCAGCAGAAACGCGAGCGGGCGAAATTAACCGAAGCGATCGATCGGGAAACCCGTCCGGTGGTGGAGGGGCGCTACAATTACTATCACGACTCCGATCAAAACCGATTAAATCGTTATCTGCTCTCCGGCAGTTTTTGGGGCGGTAACCAGAAGTACGGTCTCAGTTACCGCCACACCGATGCCGAGGATCCGGCGCGCGATAACCGCGCAGAAGATCTCCTTCTTTCCGTGTACTCCCGTCTGACGGATCGCTTTGCCGGCGGAGCGGGCATCGGCCTTACTCAGTTCGACGATCACCATACGTCTAATTTTCCCATTGGCCACGTGCGCCTCGACGCCAGACTCTTCAGCGGCAGCGCCGGCGCAAGCGTCACTCGCGAAGGCGTATCCGATACCGCCGAATTAATTGAAAATCGCATCCGCATGACCAACGTCGGACTTTACCTGGACCAGCCTTTGACCGAGCGAGTTTCCGTTCACGCTGGTTACAACTACAAAAACTTTTCTGACGGCAATCATGCCAACGATTTGCAATTCACGTCGCAATACGCACTATTTCTCACGCCGCGCATCGTGATCGGCCATCGTTTCCGCTTGCTTGATTTTCAGAAACAAAGCCACAGTGGCTTTTTCGACCCGAACAATTATATCGCCAATCGGGCCTTTGCATCGGCCTATTACGAGAACCGATATTTCTACACCTACATGGAAGGTTATATCGGCTACGAAACGTTTCGCCGTAACGGTGTCGCGAGCGACAACGTTATTCACGGCGGCGCCGGCAGCCTCGGCGTCAAACCGACGGCAAACTTGGCTCTCGAAGTAAACGTCGAAGGCGGTAACTTCGCTGCCGGCACCGCCTCCGGTTTTAGCTACTTCACCGTTGGCCCGCGGCTCGTCTATCGGTTTTAAGGCGGCTGTTCTCGAATCGTCTTCCCGAAACATTCATCCTGCAAACTCTCCGATTGATTTGCAGGTCACGGTTTCAAGTACACCGTTCGGCTTTCTTTTATTGCCCCGCAAACTGCTGCCCAAGGACGGTCTTGAGCGTCTTTTCTACTCGCCCGTCGTCGCCCACGTACAAGACGAGCGCTCGTCCCTGTTTGTAGAAATGAGGGGGGTCTGTCCAAAAGATTTTTCTAGTTCCGATTCCACCGCCGTCGGGTGAAATGCGCGCAGCCTCCCCTTCCATCTCTGCGGCGCTCGGATATTCAAATACCTGGACATCCTCACCGTAAACCTTGATCACCTTCCCCCTGACCGACAGGAAAGGTTGGTCAACGCTCCCTGCCGGTTCGACATTTACTGCCACCTCACGGAACTTCTTTAGCAAAGTTGAATAGTCAGTGACTTGGTTCGTTGTAGATTGCCTTTGAGCCAGCGTTGCGGCGCGTAGCTCGCTATCGGCAATGCCCAGCAGGCACATAAGCGCCAAAGCGAGTTTCATCGCTTTAAAACAACAACGCGCGAGGGGCGAGGCTCCCGCCCCGCCCCTCGCGTTTTTCCACCTCACCATGAGGCCTCGGGATAAACCTCAATCGATGTCGACTACCGCCTTCCTTGCTGTGGTCCTGTCTGCTCTTCGGGATCCGCCCAAATAACGCGCGTTAACAACTTGTGCCCGCCGCCCAAATCAAGCTCGAATAACTCTGTTCGGCCACTATTCGTCGAGCGGATTAGTTTACCCCACTGAGCCGTACCCAGCTGAATCGGCGCGTCGGAGTCAGTATTATTCGGTGTCGCCGGGAATTTTCCTTTTCCCGGCCCGCTCGATACCATTGAGCCGACCGTGGTTGTGCTGTCGAGGTGTGAATAGATTATATCCAATTCATCGTAGTCATGCTGGTTGGGCTGCTCGTTGCTGAGTTGGCCGTAAATTGTCCCATCTGGGTCGTTCGTGTAATCCATGCACGTTCCCAGGTTCGCGTTGTCAAATGTCTCGTCCTGGTGATCAAGTCCGAGAGTGTGGCCAACCTCCTGACACATCACGAGGTTTCTCCACGCAAAAGTGTTGTACTTGTTGCTGTTAAAGTACGTGTCGTTGACCTTTACGGTACCCTGTGTGATGTGACTGCCGCTGATCCAGACTTGGGCGACCCCAAGCCAGCCATTATTGCCATATTTTTCACTACAAACTTCCACGCGACCCGCAATTGGTTTACAGGTTCTTGGCTTCGTCCCACCCGCGACCACCATGGCGTCGAGCACGTCAGAAACGCTCCAGTCCGCCGATGTGTTTGCGAGGTACAGATCCCACGCGATTGAAACGTTGTCACCAAGCTTGAGTGTAAAAGGATTGCTCGTTCGT
>JBLMXG010000386.1:0-2975 GCA_050257635.1 Chloroflexota bacterium | reverse complement strand
GCTCATCCCAGTCCCAGGCGCCGCCGCCGAAGTTGGCGCGCCAATTGTTCGGCGGTCCGCCGCCCGCGGCGGGGTCGCGCCAGATATACCAGTCGCGCTTGGCGCTCGCGCGCGAGCTGCGCGAGTCGAGAAACCATGGATGGCGATCCGAAGTATGATTGGGAACGTAGTCGAGCAGCAGCTTCATGCCGCGCCGGTGAGCGTCGGCGAGCAAGGCGTCGAAATCCGCCAGGGTGCCGAAGATCGGATCGATGTCGGTGAAATCGCTCACGTCGTACCCGAAATCGACCATGGGCGAGGGAAAGACCGGCGATATCCATAGAGCATCGACACCGAGCCATTGGAGATAATCGAGCTTCTGGCGAATGCCGTTGAGATCGCCGATGCCGTCGCCGTTGCTGTCTTTGAAAGAGCGCGGATAGATCTGATAGATAATCCCGCGCTCCCACCAACGAAAATTTCGTGCCGTGACCTGCTGCTGAGTCATAGATTAGATGTCCGAACCCTATTCGAATTTGCTCAATTATAGGCTCTTTTCCGGTTTACGTCAGATCGCTTGATCATTCCGAATTCCCGGAAATTTTTCTCACTAATTTCTTACAAGTAAAAGAGAGCACGTCGCCCCTGGCTTCGAAGTAGTGGAAAAAACAGGAAACCACTCGTGGTGCTTCTTGGCATGAGCATTGCTCGCTTTTCCGGGCACTAGGAGGTGCTCAGAATGAGAGAGGACATTCCACCTGGCTAGAAAAGAAAAAAGCTCCGTGGTGTACGGAGCGCTTCTCGGCTACGAGTGGCTAGATGTTACGCCTTCACGCTAAACCCCGGAAGGTTTAAAGCTCGCCCGAATGAGCTGACAAAGGCTGAGGCTAAACACTAGCGGAAACACGGAGCGACACTCGATAACGGGAGAAACGCTACCGCTCTAGTCAGCGAGTGGAAAAAAATTTAAAGTGAAGCGGTTGGCGCGATTACGCCAGAAGAGGGTTCCGGAATCAGCCGGAGCCCTCTTCCCTTTTTAGCCCTTTCTCTTCCGCTGCCCCAGCTTTTTCATCTGGGCGGATCGGTTCCATCGTAGACGTAGCCACTGAACGGTCATTGGCCCAACCTTTGCCACATTACAAGCGTAAACGCCTTTGATTTTCGTCGGAGGAATCGTCCGCAACCGGCTTACGTGCAAAGGAGAATGGCAATGAGCATTACCGACTTAAGCAGCAGCTACCAGTGGAACTTGCGGCCGCGGTCGCCACAGCGGCCCAAATGGTTTACCGCATGGCCGGGCGGCAACCGCCTTGCGGTCACTTTCAACATCATGCACGAGTGGGAATCGCTGCCTCGATCGACAGCGATCCGCAAGCGAGAGCTGGGCGCGGGCGCGACAGCCATTGACTTTTTGGCGCTCTGCGCGCGCCAGTACGGCGCCAATTTTGGTTTTCGCAGATTGCTCGATCTCTTGGACAAATTTGATGTCAAGGCCACGGTGCTGACCAGCGGGCTAATGGCGGAGCTTTTTCCCGAAACATTGAGAGATGCCATCGCGCGCGGTCATGAGGTCGCATGCCATCATTGGGATCAAAGCCGCCACCCCTTCGAATACACCAGTATGGAAGAGGAACGGAATGCCATCGTCAAATCTGTCGAAGCGATCGAGCGAGCCACCGGTCAGCGCCCGTTAGGCTATATGTCGCCCGGTCCCCGGCCCAGCCCGCATACCTTGGAAATTTGCGCCTCTCTCGATTTCCGATGGAACGGCGATTACTGCGACTCGGATATACCGTATGTGATCGATGTGAACGGTAAGAAGATCGTCTCCCTCGGCTACGTCAGGCCCGGTTATACCGACAACGATCTCTTGCCTTTAGGTTTGGCCGGCGCTCGCGAGCAACTGAAAATCGAATTCGACGCCCATTATGAAGAAAGCTCGCGCCATCCGATGAAGTTCCGCTACGCCATGCATAACTTCACCGGCGGTCGGCCCGGCATGGCAAAAGTCTTCGAAACGTTCCTGGAACATGCGAAGGGCTGCCCTGCCGTTTGGTTTTGCCGCTGTATCGATATCGCGAATTTCTGGAGGCAACAGGACAAATCGGATTGAATGCCGTGAAAGCGAAAACCCCAAGCATCGTTCGCCAGAATCTCTCCCCTCGAAGATCATCCCGCTCGATGACAGTATGACGCAATGCGCTTTTGGGACGACATCGATCGTTGTGTCATGTTCTCGCCGCAGTAAATACCGACTGCACGATCTGCCAGGCTTCATCCTGGATTTTTTTTAAATGCTCTTCCGAGCGCAGACTCTCGGCGTAAATTTTACAGAGGTCTTCGGTGCCGGACGGACGCACGGCGAACCAGCCGCTCTGCGCAGCGACCTTGAGACCGCCGATCTCGGCGCCGTTGCCAGGCGCCCGAGTGAGTTTGGCCGTGATCGGTTCGCCGGCAAGCTCGCTAGCCGCCAGCGTTTCGGGTCTGAGCGCTTTGAGCGCATTTTTTTCGGCTACCGTCGCCGGCAGATCCATGCGCGCGTAACACGGGCGCCCCAATTCTTCGCTCAAGGCATCGTACCAGGCGCCGGCATCGCGTCCAGTGGTCGCGATGATCTCAGCCGCCAGCAGACAAAGAATGATGCCGTCCTTGTCCGTGGTCCACACTTGGCCATCGCGGCAGAGAAAGCTCGCGCCCGCGCTTTCTTCGCCGCCGAAACAGATTGTCCCGTCGAACAAGCCCGGCGAAAACCATTTGAAGCCCACGGGGACCTCGAAGATTCTCCGCTCGAGACGCACGACCACGCGATCGATAAGCGAGCTGCTCACCAGCGTCTTGCCTACCGCCACGTCTTTGCTCCAGCGCGGCCGGTGCGTCAGCAAATAATGAATCGCCACGGCGAGGTAATGATTTGGATTCATCAGCCCCTGCGACGGCGTGACGATGCCGTGACGGTCCGAGTCGGCGTCGTTGCCCACGGCGACCTGAAAGCGTTC
>JBLMXG010000385.1:0-5258 GCA_050257635.1 Chloroflexota bacterium | reverse complement strand
CCCTTCCGACCAGGACAGCGAGAGCCGCATGCCTTGCCACGCCATTGACATCAAAATCGCAAAGCGAAAAGCATTTATACATTGAGCCAGACCGGATCAACGCCCAAACGGCAGCCACACTCGGAGGAAATCACATGGCGCAAAACCATCGCTATGACGTCATCATCATCGGCAGCGGCGCGGGCGGCGGCACCCTCGCCCACAAGGTGGCGCCGACGGGCAAGAAGATTTTGATCCTTGAACGGGGCGGTTACGTGCCCCGCGAAAAAGACAACTGGAATCCGCGTGCGGTCAACCTCGAAGGAAAGTACCAGACCAAAGAGAAATGGCGCGATAAAGACGGCAACGAGCTCCATCCGCATACGAATTATTACGTCGGCGGCAACACCAAATTTTTCGGCGCGGCGCTGTTTCGGCTACGCGAGGAAGACTTCCGCGAGATCAAACATTATGGCGGTCTTTCGCCGGCGTGGCCGATCACCTACGACGAGCTGGAGCCCTACTACACGGAAGCCGAAAATCTCTATCGCGTTCACGGCAACGCAGGCGAAGATCCCTATGAGCCGCACCGCAGCGCGCCCTACCCTCATCCCGCCGTCAGCCATGAACCGCGCATCCAACAGCTCTCCGACGACTTCATGGGCCTGGGCCTGCGGCCGTTTCACACACCGCTCGGCGTTATGCTCGACGAAAAAAATCCCCAAGCGAGCAAGTGCATCCGCTGCGAAACTTGCGACGGCTTTCCGTGTCTAGTCTATGCGAAGTCGGATGCCCAGGTTTGCGCCGTCGACCCGGCGCTGCAACATCCGAACGTTTCGTTGATAACCGACGCGCACGTCGAAAAACTGGAAACCGACGCTGCCGGCCGGCGAGTTGACAAAGTTATTGCACGTCGGAACGGCGCCCGCGAAGAGTTTTCCGCAGATATCGTCGTCTGCTCCTGCGGCGCGATCAATTCGGCAGCGCTCTTGCTGCGCTCGCGCAATGACCGACATCCGCGCGGCCTGGCCAACAGTTCCAATGTCGTGGGGCGCCACTACATGGGACACACCAATTCCGTGTTGATGGCGCTATCGAAGTGTCCGAACCCCACGGTCTTTCAAAAATCGCTCTCGCTCAACGATTTTTATTTCGGCGCCCCGGGCTGGAATTATCCCATGGGCCATATCTCCTTTGTCGGCAAGCTCGACGGCGAGACGCTTAAAGGCGGCGCGCCCCCGCTCATGCCCGGTTGGACCCTCGAACTCATGGCCAAGCATTCGCTCGATTTCTGGCTGACCTCCGAAGACCTGCCGGATCCGAATAATCGGGTGACGTTGGATGCCGAAGGCAACATCGTCTTGAGCTACCAACCCAACAACGAGGAAGGCCACAAGCGTTTGATCGTCAAACTCAAGGAGCTGATGCAGCAGCAGACTCACTGCGAAGTCCACGGCCACGAATGCCATGAAGGCTTGTTCGCACGCAATCTCTTCGTCGGCCAGAGGATTCCTCTCGCCGGTGTCGCGCACCAGGTCGGCACAGTGCGTTTCGGCAACGACCCTGAATCGAGCGCGCTCGATGTAAACTGCAAAGCGCACGATCTCGACAATCTCTACGTCGTCGACGGGAGCTTCTTTGTCTCCAGCGGCGCGGTCAACCCGGCGCTGACAATCATGGCCAACGCGCTGCGGGTCGGCGAGCATCTGATCGAAAGAATGAAATAGGAATTTAGCCATGAGGCGCGAGGCAATAAGCGCGGGTCTGAGAGTCTTCGTGATTGTGCTCGTGGTGGCGAGCGCGAGCCGTCCCGCCCTCGCCCAGCTGGTAAAATCCGTCGAAGCGGTCGGCGTGACGGTGTCGGACATGGATCGCTCTGTGGAGTTTTTAAATCGAGTATTGACCTTTGAAAAAATCAGCGACGTTGAAGTGCATGGGACAGAGTATGAGAAGTTACAGGGCGTCTTCGGTTTGCGCATGCGCATCGCACGCATGAAGCTCGGTGCCGAGATCGTCGAATTGACTCAGTATCTAGCGCCGGAGGGGAGGCCGATTCCGACCGATTGGCGCAGCAACGACCAGGCATTTCAGCATATCGCCATCGTCGTGAGCGATATGGACAAGGCCTATGCGCAGTTGCGCAGGCACAATGTGCGCCACGCTTCCAGCGGACCGCAAACGCTTCCCGCAAGCAACAAAGTTGCCGCCGGTATCCGCGCCTTTTATTTCAAAGATCCCGACGGCCACAATCTGGAAATCATCTATTTTCCCCAAGGCAAAGGCGACCCGCGTTGGCAGCAGCCCAGCGACAAACTTTTTCTCGGCATCGACCACACCGCGATCGTGGTTTCGCATACTGGGCGCAGCTTGCAGCTGTATCGCGACTTGTTAGGCTTGAAAGTGGCGGGTGAGAGCATGAACTCCGGCACCGAACAGGAGCATTTGAACAACGTCGTCGGCGCACGCTTGCACATCACCGGCCTAAGGGCCGCGCGCGGCCCCGGGGTAGAATTCCTGGAATATCTCGCGCCGCGCGACGGCCGCCCTGCTCCCAAGGACAGCCGCGCCAATGATCTTTGGCATTGGCAGACCACGCTCTCAACGGCGAACGCCGCGGCGGTAGCGCAGAAACTTCGCACAGCCGGCGTACGAATGGTATCACCGGGCATCGCGGCGCTATCGGAAAACAGCCTGGGCTTCAGGAAGGGATTCTTGGCGCGCGACCCGGACGGGCACGGACTTCAGTTTATCGAGAAGTAGAGCAGCTACCCCTCAGCAAGCTGCGGGTAGTGAACCCTTAGCGATTCAACTTGTGCGGCAACGAAGCGTAATGCTGTGACATCTAACTGCCCGAGCACGCCGATGCGTGTCATATCCGTCAACGTGGGGCTGTCGCGGGAAATTTTTCACGAGGGCAGGATGATTCGTACCGGGATTTTCAAAGCGCCGATCCCCAGCCGTGTGCGCGCCAGTGCGCTCAATCTCGCCGGCGACCTGCAGATCGATTTGACGGCTCATGGCGGACCGACCAAAGCGATTTACGCCTATCCGGTGGAGCATGATGATTTTTGGCGCGGAGCATTGCTCGGATTCGATCTGCCCATGCGAAGCTTCGGCGAAAATCTCACGACCGCCGGCATGCGGTGCGCCGTTGAGACTCCAGCCTCTCCCCGACGGCTGACGCGGCTACTTCTGCGACCGGTTGGGATCGGCGGCGGCATGAAAATCAAGGATGTGCTACAATGACTGATGAAAGAGTTGTCCGGCGCGCGAGCAGAGCCATGACCCAAGAGGAGCTAAGACTCAAGGAAGATCGCGAGCGCAAAGCCAACTGGAAGCGGTGGGGCCCCTACCTATCCGAGCGCCAGTGGGGCACCGTGCGCGAAGACTATAGTGCCGACGGCAAGGCTTGGGATTATTTTCCCCACGATCATGCGCGCAGCCGCGCCTATCGCTGGGGTGAAGACGGCCTCGGCGGCATGTGCGACCGCCATCAATTCATTTGCTTCGCCCTGGCGCTGTGGAACGGCAAAGACCCAATCCTCAAAGAACGGCTGTTCGGCCTCACCGGCAACGAGGGCAATCACGGCGAGGACGTCAAGGAATACTATTATTACCTCGATTCCACGCCGACCCATTCCTACATGAAATTTCTCTACAAGTATCCGCAGCGTGAGTTTCCATACGCGCGGCTCGTCGAAGAAAATCGCCGGCGCGGCAAACGCGATCTGGAGTTCGAACTGATCGATACCGGCCTGTTCGATGACAACCGCTACTTCGACGTCATCATCGAGTATGCCAAAGCGGCTCCGGAAGACATATTGCTGCGCATCGAAGCGCTGAATCGCGGCCCCGACGCCGCCGAGCTACACCTGCTGCCGACCCTCTGGTTTCGCAACACCTGGTCTTGGGGACTCGACGAGCGCCGGCCCCGGCTCCACCGCGACGCCTCTGCGGAAGTCGCGGCGATCAAAGCCGATCATCATTACTACGGCTCTCGTTGGCTTTGCTTCGAGGGCAACCCAAATTTGCTGTTCACCGAGAACGAAACCAACAATCAGCGCCTGTTCAACAGCGCCAACGAATCTCTCTACGTCAAAGACGGTCTCAACGACTTCATCGTCCACGGCAACAAGAGCGCCGTCAATCCCGACAGGCATGGCACCAAAGCCGCTGGTCATTACGCCGCAACCGTGCTGCCAGGTAAAAACTTTGTCGTCCGGTTGAGATTTTGCTCCGATGCGCCGTCGGGCGCGCGGAAGCTCGACGGCGCCTTCGATCGACAGGTCGGTCAACGCCGGGAGGAGGCCGACGAGTTCTACCGCACGATCGTGCCGGAAAATATTTCCGCCGACCGTCGCAACGTCATGCGCCAGGCGCTCGGCGGCCTGCTCTGGAGCAAACAGTTTTACCAATACGACGTCGATCGCTGGCTCAAAGGCGATCCGGCCGGGCCCGAGCCGCCGCGGGAGCGCCTTCACGGGCGCAACAAAGAGTGGCGCCATCTCTACAACGCCGACGTGATCTCGATGCCGGACAAATGGGAATATCCCTGGTACGCGGCTTGGGATCTGGCCTTTCACTGTATCGCGCTTGCTCTTGTCGACGCCGACTTCGCCAAAGATCAGCTCCTGCTCATGACCCGCGAGTGGTACATGCACCCCAACGGCCAGCTGCCGGCCTACGAGTGGGCCTTCGGCGACGTCAATCCGCCGGTGCACGCCTGGGCGGCCTGGCGCGTGTACAAGCTCGAAATGAAGCGGCGCGGTGACGGCGACAGAAAATTTCTTGAGCGGATTTTCCAAAAGCTCTTGCTCAACTTCACCTGGTGGGTGAATCGCAAGGACGCCGAGGGCATGAACCTGTTCCAGGGTGGATTCCTGGGCCTCGACAACATCGGTGTTTTCGATCGCAGTCAGCCGTTGCCAACCGGCGGACACCTCGAGCAGTCCGATGCCACGAGCTGGATGGCCATGTTCTCTCTGAACCTGCTGGCCATCGCCCTGGAGCTGGCCCGCGAGGACCCGGCTTACGAGGACGTGGCCAGCAAGTTCTGGGAGCACTTCCTGTATATCGCCAACGCCATCAACCACCTGGGCAGCGACGGCGCGGGGATGTGGGACGAGGAGGACGGCTTCTTCTACGACGTGCTGCACTTCGGCAACGGCGAGCACTTCCCGCTCAAGGCCCGCTCGATGGTCGGGCTCATCCCGCTGTTCGCGGTCGAGACACTCGAGCCCGACACGCTCGCACGGCTGCCGGGATTCGCGCGACGCCTC
>JBLMXG010000384.1:0-5178 GCA_050257635.1 Chloroflexota bacterium | reverse complement strand
TGGAACTCGGTGTCCAGCCCTTCTTCGAGAGAAAGATCGAGGAAGGCGTCGATCACATCCTGGCCACGGATCTTGGCGATATCCGCCACGCTCTTTTTCTCGAGATGCTTGTTCTCCGGTTTGACAGCATTGATCAAATAGACCAGATCCCAGCGCCGCGAGAAGCGCGACGACTTGGTTTCTTCCACCGCCTCGTAGCGCATCTTCTTCCGCGTCTCGGGGTCTTTGATCGCGCCGATGCGCGCTTCGAGCGGCAAAAACAGAATCGCTTTCCAGGTCGGCAGATCATCGAAGACCTGGGCGTTTTTCATCGTGAGGCGGTTGTTGAACAGGCGCGCGTTGCACAGCGGATACGATTGCACACCGCGGTCGATGGTCTCCTTCGCCATGTCCAAAAGCAGGCGCCATTCGTTGGGCTTGTCCCAGCGATGGGCGATGCTCTGCCAGATCACCGGCCGCCCCGACCGGGAGGAAATCTCTTCGAACAGCTTCAAGCTCTGGGGTATCGGCACCGACACGCCCAGCGAGCCGCGCGAAATCTGCACCGCGCCTTGATTGATCTCGCCGAGCGCGGAGGCGAGCTCGACAATCTCTTCGTCCGTGGCGAAGCGGCTTTGGATCGGCGTGCCGTCGGCGTACATATGCACGGGATTTTGATTGGTCGAGAAGCCGGCGGCGCCCGCCCGCACGCTGGCTTTCAAAACTTCTTTCATTTGATGAATTTCCGCCGGCGTGGCAGCGCGCTCGATGGACGCGTCCCCCATGACGAACTGGCGCAGCGCGCAGTGGCCCACCAGCGACGCGACGTTGACGCCGAGATTGCCGCGCATAGCGTCTAAATACTGGCCGAAGGTGGTAAAGCTCCACGGCACACCGGCCTTTAAAGCGGGGAACGTGATCGCTTCGACGCGCTCGAAACTTCTCAAGATCGTGTCGCGATCCGGTTCTCTGCACGGCGCCAAGGACAAGCCGCAGTTGCCGGGGATGACCGTGGTAACGCCGTGGTAGCAGGAAGAGGTCGCCAGCGGGTCCCAGAGCAGCTGAGCGTCGAGATGAGTATGGAAATCGATAAAGCCCGGCGACACCGCCAAGCCGTCGGCTTTGATCACGCGCTTGCCGCTGCCGCCGATGCGGCCGGTTTCGACGATCCGTCCGTCCTGCACCGCCACGTCGCCGAGATAGGAAGGCAAACCGCTGCCGTCATAGATGCGCCCGCCCTTGATCAAAAGATCGTAAGCCATAAAAGAGCCTCCCTGGATAGCCGACTTTTTGCGAGCTTACTCGCAGCCCCGACAGCATGTCAAACCGAATCAGGCTAGAGAGGATAACGGTTGGCGAGAGGGCAAGCGAAGCGGAGCCGCACTGGAAACTCGGACTGTCTCCCGCCAAGGCGCAAAGGCGCGAAGAAAGGCAAATTGTCATTTCGACCAGCGGGAGAAATCTTTCCTAGATCCCTCGCATTCGCCCGCCTTGACAACCTTAGCTGTCATAGTGCCTTTGCGCCTTGGCGGGAGTAATTCTGCATTTCAAACTGAGTCCATGGGGTCAATCGTTTTTCAACCGTTGCGCGAAAAAGTTTTTTTTACTACGTTCCGCCGTCAGAGAGGTTAACCATGAAACGCTTAATTTCCATCTCGATTTTCATTTTATTGTTTGCGAGCGTGCCGGCGCGGAGCCAAACTGCCAAGCCGGCCACCGCCGCCGAGCTCGCCGCATATAGCGGCGCCGACCGCGAGCGCATTTTGTTCGAAGGCGCCAAACGGGAAGGCAAACTGGTTTGGTATACCACGCTCGCCACGGCGCAAAACAAGACCATCGCCGCCGCCTTCGAGAAAAAATATCCCGGCGTCAGCGTCGACACCTTTCGCACTGGTTCGAGCGCGCTGGCGCAGCGGCTGGTCACTGAAGCGAAAGCGGGCCGCCACATCGCCGATGCCGTCGAGACCACCCCCGGCGGCATGATGACGTTCCGCGAAGCCCAGATACTGTTGCCCTATACCTCACCGCATCTGGCGTCATTTCCCGAGGACGCCAAAGAACAGGCAACCAAGAATACGGTTCTGTGGACGACGGTGCGCGAATCCTACGTTGGCTTCGGCTACAACAAGAATCTCGTGAAGCCCGCCGATGTACCGAAGAATTTCGACGGCCTGTTGAATCCGGCGCTGCGCGATAATATGGGCATCGCCGGCGAGGACACCGGCGCGCGCATTATCGGCGCGATGGTGCGCGCCAAGGGCGAGGCTTGGGTGAGAAAGCTCAAAGCGCAGAACATCCGTATTCACATGATGGCCGGCAGCGCCCTCACCCAGCTGGTCGCCTCCGGCGAGATCTACGGCTCGCCGAGCCAGTTTTTCAGCGCGACCCACGTTGCCGCCAAGCGCGGCGCCCCGGTGGCCTGGGTGCCCATGGACCTGGTCGTCGCCAGCGCCGGCAGCGCCGCTGTCTATGTCAACACACCCCACCCCCACGCCGGGCTGCTGTTCATCGACTTCTTGATGAGCCCCGAAGGGCAAAAGCTATACGAAGAGCTCTATTTCGGCGTTGCCCAGAAAGATTACGGCTTCAAACGCTGGTATCCAGAAAAAGGCGGCACCCTGGCGCAGTACGAGGAAGCCCTGGACGGCTGGCACAAGCTGATGAAAGAGATCACGCGGCGCGGCCCGTCATGAGCACTATCCCAAAAGCATTTTGACCATCACCGTACCAGTGTGGCAGAGCCGCAACCGAAACTCGGATTATCTCCCGCAAAGACGCAAAGGCAGCAAAGATAAATTTGAATTCCGAACTTGGCGTTCTTGGCGCCTTGGCGCGAGGAATTTCCGAGTCGGGGGCGTCTGTAAGAAAAACACGCCTGTCTCGCACAAATTCTGAATTATCGTGATACGAAGACCACGAAGTAAAACCGACTAAAATCCGTAACCGACGCAATCTTCGTGGGAAGCTCCGCATCGACTTTGATTTGCGCTGTAGCGAAGCCTACAGCGCGCGCTCGGTCTCTTTCCAAGGAGCGAGTTTTTTTTGCAGCTTTTCGACGATGCTGCTCAAAATCACGCCGAGGAGGGCAAGCAGGATCACGGGGACAAAAAATTTGTCGGTCGCGAGCGCGCTGGAATAACGAACCAGGAGCGCGCCCATGCCGGTCACCGCGGTAAACATTTCAGCGGTGATGATGCCGATGAGCGCCCGCCCGACCGCGAGGCGAATGCCGGCCATGATAAACGGCAACGCCGCCGGCAATATCACCTTGGTGAAGAGCTGGCGTTCCCCGGCGCCGTAAGCGCGTCCGACTTCGACCAGTTGCGCGCTCACTGTGCGCACGCCGCTGAAGGTATTCATCAGCACGGGGAACAGACCGCTTAAAAAGACGATGGCGATCTTGGACGACGCGCCGAGGCCGAACCAGAGCAGTAATATCGGGATCAGCGCCACGCGCGGCGTGGCATCGAGCGCGTAAACGTAGGGATCGAGCAGGTATTCGGCGAGCCGGTAGCGGCCCATCAGCAACCCCACCGCGATGCCGAGCACCAGCGCGGCGATCAGGCCGATCGCGAATACTTGCAGGCTGCTCAGCGCGCTGCGCTGGAATTCGCTGGTGACAACGACCTCGAGAAACGCCCGCCCGATCGCGCTCGGATAGGAAAGAAAAAGCGGATTGACCTGGCGGCCGAAGATTTCCCACAGGCCGAGCACAACCGCGACCGCGCCTAAGCGCACCATCGACAGGTGCTCGCCCACCCTGAACGGCCGGGTCTGCACCAAATCGAGCTGCGCGAGCGCCTGTTGCTCCAAAGCGTTAAGTGCCATGGTTTCTCCGGCCGTGCCGTGAAGGCTTTGAATTTCGAACTTCGAACATCGAACTTCTTCAGGCCAGCGCGCGTTCGGTCTCTTTCCAAGACGCCAGCCGGCGTTCCAGCCACTGGGTGGCGCGAATCAAGACAATGCCCAAGAACGCCAGCACGACGATGACCACAAACATTTTGGCGGTCTCGAAGATATTGCCGTAGAGAGACAGCATCGCGCCGAGACCGGTGATCGCGGTGAACAGCTCGGCGACGATCATGCCGACCAGAGCCCGGCCTACGGCGATGCGCACTCCCGCCATGATGAAGGGCAGCGCCGCAGGGCAAATCACTTTGAAGAGGATCTGCCGCGGCGGCGCGAGATAGGCGCGCGCCACTTCGACCATGGCCGCGCTGACGTTCCTCGCGCCGCTGGCGGTGTTGATCAGAATCGGAAAAAACGCGAAGAGAAAAACCACCGACACCTTGACGCTGAAGCCGAGACCGAGCCACATCATCAAGAGCGGCGTAAGCGCGACCTGCGGTGTCGCATAAAGCGCATTGATCAGCGGCTCGAAAAATGCCTCGGTGATGCGTGACATGCCCAGGACGAGCCCCAGGACGACGCCGAAAACCAGCGACACGAGGAAACCCGCCGCGAGCGCGCTCAGGCTCACGGCCAATTGCGCGATCAGCTCGCCGCTGGCGACGAGCTTGACGAAAGCCGCTCCCACGGCGCTCGGGTAAGTGAACAGGATCGGATCGATCTTCCGGCCGAAATACTCCCAAAGCAGCATGAATACCGTCACCGAAGCCAGACGGATAAGGTTGGGATGATCGTAGATTGACCAGCGCCGCTCGCGCCGCAGGCCGAGCGTCTCGATCATCTGCTCGTTGGTGGGAAGCTCCATGATCAACCCCGCAGCGCCTCGCGCAGGCGCGCGCGCAGTTGCGCGAAGCGCGGATCGGCTTTGACGTCGCCCTCCCAGCGCGGCCGCGGCAAGTCGACCGCCACTTCTTCCTTGATCCGGCCGGGGCGCGCCTGCATCACCACGACGCGGTCGGAAAGGTAGATCGCCTCGTCGATGCTATGGGTGACGAACACCACGGTGGTTTTGGTCTGGTCCCAGATCTTCAACAGCTCTTCCTGCAGTTGCTCGCGCGTCTGCGCGTCCACCGCGCCGAAGGGCTCGTCCATGAGCAGAATCTCCGGTTTTTTCGATAGCGCGCGGGCGATGCCGACGCGCTGCTGCATGCCGCCGGAAATCTGATGAGGAAAATAATTTTCAAAGCCTTTGAGGCCGACGAGATCGAGATACTTCTGTGCCATGGCGCGCCGCTCTTCTCGCGGCATGCCGTCGATCTCCAGACCGAACTCGACGTTGCTCACGACCGT
>JBLMXG010000383.1:0-4817 GCA_050257635.1 Chloroflexota bacterium | reverse complement strand
TTGGCTCGAAGGCGAACGAGCTTCACCTTCGAGCCAAGCCCCGTAGACAGACGAGAGGCCTTTTGCTCGGTTGTATCTGCGGCATCTCAATTTGGCGGAGCTGCGAAAACAATCGAAAATTAGGTAGCCTGCCGGCCTAATAGGCCGCCAAAATGGGAGGATCTGTATGGTAGCAAGGATCCTGTCTTTCCCCCTCCATGGCATCCTTAGCACTGCGGTGATCGCGATTTTGGTGCTGCCCTATTCTTTCGGTTTTAACGCGGCGATTGTGCTTTTCGCCGGATTACTGACGCCCATCTTGTCCGAGCGAAAGTATCCGTTGGCAAATGTAATATGATCACCACATTATTGAAGCACGGGCGGAACGCGGAAGCACGAAGTAACGCATAGCGGCTCTAAGATTGTTGCCGCTCCCGCGCCGACGCTGCACTCCCGGCAATTCTCCGTGAAAACTCTCCAACTGAACCAGCGCACTTCAACCCCATTGCGGCGGATCATATTCGCAACGTGCCAAGAATTGCGCCTACCGAAAATATGGTAGCGATTGCGGTGTCGGTCCTCGCTAGCGCCCCGACTTCGGCATCACCTCGCTCAAAAGCTTGCCCAACGGCCTTAGATCCTTGGAGCCGGGGGCGTCGGTATCGAAATAGGCCAGGCCGTCCCTGCGCCGCTCTTCAAGTGGAATGAGATCCTTGGGCACGTCCATGCGCCGCGAGTTTTTAGCATCTCCCGGAATGCTCATGATTTTCTGGAACGCGGTCTGACCGGCCCGCGACAGGTACCAGTTGATAAAAACCTTGGCGGCGTTCGGATGGGGCGCGTGATTGATCAGCGCCAGCTGGCCGAAGGCCGAGGAAATGTTGATGCCCTCCTTAAAATGATAGGGCGGAAAATCTGACACGGGAAGCCCCTGATTCTTCGCCTTCACCACCGTCGAGCTCTGGCAGGGCAGACACAAAGCGACTTTGCCATTGGCCAGCCAATCCACCGCTTGCCGCAAGTCGCCGACCATCGTCACCTCCATTTCTCCGTAAAGACGCCGGATAAACTTCTCACCGAGATCCGGATGGTAGTAAATGAACCCCCACGAGCCGCCGGCGCCGCGCACCTTACGCAGGTCCAAGGAAATGATTTTTCCTTTGAGCTTCGGATTTAAAAAGTCCCAATAGGATTTGAAGTCGTCGGGTCTAATTTGTTGGGTGTTGAATGCCGGGTTGCCGCCCCCCGAGACGTTGCCTTCGTATACGAAAATATACTCGCCTTCCTTGTCGACGTACTTATGTTGGTGCTCCCACCACTTGGAGGTATCGAGGACTTCCGGCAAGATCAGCGTTGGCTTGATGGGATCGAGAATATGGTTGAGGAAAAGCACCTGGTAAAGCGAGTTGCCGCCGCCGTTGTAGACATCGGCGAGATACTTCTCGGCCCGCCTTTCCGCCGCGATCCGCTTGCTGAGCTGTGTACCCGATCCGGTGACGCCGACCACTTTGATCTTCGGATAGGCTTTTTGAAACTCCCCCGAATCGATCACCTTCCCGTAGCCGGAAATGTATATCGTGACCTGCCCCTCTGCTTCCGCGGCTTTGACGGTCTTTTCCCACTCCGCCTGCCACGACTGCGCCGCCTCGCTTTGCGGCAAGAAGCCTCCGATGACCATGCCGGTAAAAATGAAAAATACCCACGAGCGGGGGGCAATCATCCTGGCACCTCCTTGGAGATCGTTGTGCAGATTTTAATCAACCGTATTTCTAAGACAATCAGCCCCGCCGCATTTGAATATCCGAACCGCCGGCGCGCTTGGTCTGCCGCATTGTCCCCGAAGTGATTTCTCTGCCCTGAGCAGCGGACGCCCTCGGAAATAGGTTGTCGGAAATCCCAATCTTGTCTTGTGTCACATGCCGCCGGGCGATCGGAACATCCGGTAGGTAATTTTCAGGCGGTTCCAATATTCGCAAATGCACGTTGACTCAAGAAAAGACCGCCCGATAGCGTGAATTCACGAAGACTCCGACAATTTACCTCAGCGAGATTAAAGATCCTTGCAGCAGCGTCCCTGGACGACGGGCCACGCAGCGGAGCTATCGAGGCTCGCTCGAAGTTGCCGTCAAGATTGTCGTGATTGTGACGTCGAATCTCGCCTACTCGCCCGTTCGACCTCACCGGGTATTCGTCAGGCGAGCCGCTGGCTATCTCAGTTTGCCCGCGCAGTGAAGGAAAATTTATAATCGCATGGCATGAACGCCTGCAGCTACCATATTAATCCGGCAGCTGTGTCGGCTCTTGTTGTCGGGTATGCTCTTTTAATGGTCATGCGTTGGGTTCTGCATGAGCCAATATTCGGCTTATGGGACATATGTGTTTTATCTTTCATCGTCGTGTTGGCGTTTGACTATCAGGCCCACCCGGAAGAGCTTCAATACGTTACCGTTACCGGCAGTCTCGTGAGATCACTTCTCAATTATGTATACAGGTTTGTGGTGGTTTGCTCGGCAAGATTACCGCTACCAGCCGTTGCTTAACGCGTAAGGATTACTTCCTACGCGGCACTTTCCTCGAACGTTTGCCGTGCACGGCGTCAAGACTCTGTAAAAATTCCACTCCAAGGCGTAATTTTTACACAGCGAGCTGATCATTCGTCACTATACTTTCGCCGCCGCGGATTGCGTCGAGAGTTTGGGCTCTCGGGATGCGCCTTCTTGTGTGGAGACGATTTGGTCGTTCTGCTCACGTCAGGGCAAAGCCTGTCGCGTCCATCGCACCGCATCGCCCGAGTAAGCGAAGCGAACTCGTTCAGCGCCCTCACCCAATAGCCGGAGCTCATTTAATTGCCACCTCCATACCGCCAAGCAGAGCACAAGCCGTGCCAGCAACGCGCAATGCAGCACATTCGAGTGTGAAAATTACCGAGTGAAGATAGACATCGCGCCAAGAGCAATAAACACGGGTTAGAGATTGTCCGACAGACTCGACAAGACGGTAACCCGCCGCAGAACGGATTAAAAAACTTGAAGGAAATTCTCCGACAAAGAACTTCTGGATGTCGTTTGCGCCCGCAGATGACCGGAGGTTTTCAGGAGAAAAGTGATCGGAAGACGAAGAGACCTTACGCTCGCCGGGGAGCGCAGGTCTTTCGATTCTCAAATTTGCGATGGCCAGCGAAAGCGAACCAAGTCGTGCGCACGTTTTTAAGAATTAAGAGCCTTGAACCTGGTTGCTCTTTCTCAATCTACCCCTCAATCGGTGCACTACAGTCCGGCGCATCGTATTTGGGGTTATTGATCTGCTTGGAAACCTCATGCGCCGCCATGAGATCCGGCGGGAACGGCTTCACCAGCGGCTGAACCCTGGTAAAATCGTTTGACTGGCAATCGAGCCATTGATCCTCGTCTTCCGGGTGAAGAATGAGCGGCATCCGCCTATGGATTGGGCGCATGAAATCGTTGGGCTCCGTGGTGATGATCGTGAAGGATTCGAGAACGCTTCCATCCGGCTTTGTCCAGGTATCCCAAAGCCCGCCGAGCGCGAACGGTTCAGCTGATTTAAGGTAGACGTAAAAGGGAGTCTTTGGCGGCCTGCTTCCTTGCCACTCGTAGAACCCAGCCACCGGTATCAGGCAGCGGCGCTTGTTGACCAGCCGCTTAAATACGGGGCTTTGCAGCAAGCGTTCTGCCGTGGCGTTGCTCGTAGAATATTCGAGCTGCATACCCTTGGCGAAAGCCGGGATCAGCGGCCAATACATCAGCCGACCTTCGTTGCCGGGCTCGGCGCGAACCACCGTGAGAATGTCGCCGCGATCAGGCCCGATGTTGTAGCCCGGTTTGAAGCTCGGAATGTCGTTGAAAATGTTCCATCGAATTTTAATGTCGCGCATTTCGGGCGCGCGAACTCGGTTACACATACCTTTCCCCAGTTACTGAAGCTTGTTCTTACTCGCTTCTAACAGAATCTGGGTAAGCTCGTCCACCAGCGGCACGAGACGAGCTGATGCCGCTGTGTTGCGCTTTTCATACAGCCATTTGCAGAGCTGGAACAATTCGTCCTTGATTGCGAGCCGCGGGGATAGAGTATCGTCGTCGATCATCATCCGTAAATCCTGTTTAGTCGCCAAGATTGGTTTGGGCCGTCTCCCCCGGGGCTTACACATAATGGCCCGTGCACGCATCGCGCTGCCGGTGAGATGGCGTCAAGGCAGCGTTGCCGTTTGACTCTAGTTTTCACAAGCACTATTTGGGCTGTTTAGGAGGGTCAAACTATGAAGGTATCCGTGAAGGGAATCACGTTTAGCGCTGCTATGACTTGGGGCTTGGTGGTTTTGTTTGTTGGCGTTATCAACCTGGCATCGCCTTCCTATGGGCTGGCATTCCTTGAGTTGGTTAGCTCGATCTATCCTGGGTATCACCCGGTGGCAACCGTCGGAAATGTCATTGTCGGCACGCTCTACGCTATCGTAGACGGCGCGGTCGGGGGCGCGATCTTTGCGTGCCTGTATAACGCCGCCGCCAAGTGAATTGCTCAGGCAAGGCACGGGTAACGCCAAAACCTCCTGCCGCCTTGAATTACGCGCTCTGGCATATCGTTCGCGACGAGTTTGCGAGGGCAAGCGCGCGGTGCGGGCTATTGATTCTTCGGTTTGCCCTGGCCAGTGGAAGTGAGCCAAATCGCGGGCGAGTTTTTAAGAAGTAAGAGTCCTAGCTATGATCACTCTCTGGGCCGGATACAACGCCCTCTGCAACTAGAGCACGCCAAAGTAGAACGACAATCCCACCGACAAGACACCGATGACCCAGGGTGCAACGATTCCCTTTACGACTAAGAGG
>JBLMXG010000382.1:0-3583 GCA_050257635.1 Chloroflexota bacterium | reverse complement strand
GCGCGTCGCTTTTTGAGATTTCTCATGGAGTGGCAATTCGGCTTCAACCGCGGCGGATTTTCAATCGACTGAACCAAATCTCAAGCAACCCGGAGCGGCCAAGGGGGTCATGGAGTCGCAGCGGATGTTTTTCAGATCAGCCCCTCCAACTGCCGATGACGATCGGGATCAATGGCGCGATTGCGACAAAGCCCGGATGTAATCGATCAGGTCTTGGATCTGCTCGTCTTTGAGAATTCCTCTCCACGCCGGCATGAACGAGGACAGGCCCATGGCACCGCCGCCCTTCGCGATAACATCGTGGAGAAAAGCGTCGGTGCGAGCATTCATCACGGCGCCATTGGTGTGATCGGCGGGATGCACCGGCAGCGATTGAGCGCCCACCCCATCGCCTTTGCCCGACTCACCGTGGCAGGGCGTGCAGTTCTGTCGATAAATGCGTTTGCCCTGTTCGCTGTCCGCGTAAGTAATGGAATGAGCCAATAGCAAAATTACCGCGACCGGCACGATTTGTCTTGCGAGGATATTCGGTCCCATGTTACAGGGCGACAATAATGTTTCGGGAAAGGCTCAGCGATGGATTGGATATCTACTATTCTGGTCGTTATTGCAACCGCGTTCGCGATCGTTCCGCCGCGTTCGGTTCTCGCCGAAACCGAGGCGGAATTGATCGCGCGCGGCCGTTACATCGCGACGGCGATTCAAGGCTGCGGCTGCCACACCCGGGAAAAGTCCGACGGCAGTAAAGACGAGAATTGGCACTATGCCGGCTCGCCCAATCCCACACCACCCGCAGGGCCACCGGCAAACGCGGGCTGGTCATCTCTCCGATGGAAGAAAATTTACGCGCGAAACATCACGCCCGACCCGGAAACGGGCATCGGCAAATGGACCGAAGTTGATTTTATTCGGGCCATGAGAACCGGCATCACGCCGGATGGACGCCTGCTCGATACACAAATGCCTTGGAACGCGTTTCAAAAAATCACCGATCGTGATTTAAAATCGCTGTGGGCATATCTCAGGACTATCAAGCCCATAAAGAATATGCCGCCGCAAAACATCCCCGCGGAACGCAAATAAGCGGAGCCAACCATGAGACACTGGTATTTACTCTCGGGCGCGCTCGGCGCCCTGAGCCTGATCGGCGCTGCCTGCGCGCTCAACCCCTTTGGGGAAAAAGTCCCCGCCGATTGGGAGCAAACAACTTATATCGAACGGGGTGATTATCTGGTCAATAATCTCGGCCACTGCGTCGGTTGCCACACACCGTTGGGACGAGACGGTCAATCGGACATGAGCTTGTTTCTTTCTGGCGTTCCAGAAAGATTCGCCGGCGCCAAAGCCGGCCCGCCCCAGGTCGCGGGCTTCCCCGGGCCGCGCGGCTCACGCGTATACGCCAAAAATCTCACTCCCGACCCGGAAACCGGCCTCGGTCGCTGGACCGAAGAGCAGTTTGTCCGGACGTTCGGGACCGGCGCGCGTCCGAATGGCAGCAAATATGCCGTTTCACCGATGGAGTGGAACATCTACGCAAACATGAGGGAAGAAGATGTCCGCGCTATCTATCGCTATCTTCGAACCATAAAGCCGATATCGAACAGAGCGCCGGCGAACATTTTGCCAAAGTAGAAGCGTCGCAAAAACGGTTTACAGTTATTGTAGCGCTCCGGCTGCACTCGGAAGTGGGTTGTGTTAGACTCGGTGGTAATTCTCGTTGCTGCGGTGAAAGAGCGGTGAGAACCATGAGGCCGCATTCCTTTCTAAGACCGGAAATCATCAAAGCTACCGCGTCGGGACTCGGAACTACTCTGCTGATCGCTGTTTTGATTGTGATCGGGTCACGCAATCTCTCGCACTTTGATGCGGCGCTCGTCGGTTACACGTTTGCCGTGCTGTTTGCCGCTTTCGGGATCACCTATCGCTACGCCATGTGGCTGCAGCGACCACCGACCGCGCTTTACTGGAAACGAGGATGGCAGGTATTTTTTAAACGCGGCTTTAGGGGGATCAACGCGGCCAATTGGCTCCGGCGAGTCGTCAACGATATCGCTCTCAATCGTTTTATTTTCGATCGCGGCGCGCATCGCTGGCTGGCGCACTGGCTCATCATGTGGGGCTGCGTGATCGCCGGCGCGATCACGTTCCCCCTTGTGTTCGGCTGGCTGCATTTTGAATCGATCCCCGGCGATTTTGATCACTATCGCGTCTTCCTTTTCGGCTTCCCGACATTTGTCTTTCAGGTTCATTCCTTTATTGCCTTTGTTATCTTTCACGGGCTGGTCTGGGCGGCTTTTCTGGTCATCGCGGGGGTCATGCTGGCGATGCGCCGGCGCATGCGCGACGAAGGGGCTGCGGCGATTCAATTGTTTGTCGAAGACTTTTTGCCGCTGATCTTGTTGTTCGCGATCAGCGTCACCGGTTTACTTTTGACCGCCAGCTACACCTGGATGAAAGGCTACGCCTATGATTTTCTTGCCATCGTGCATGCCGTCACGGTGATTTTTACGCTTTTGTGGCTGCCGTTCGGAAAATTTTTTCATATTTTCCAGAGGCCGGCGCAGCTCGGCGTCGGTTTTTACAAAGACGTCGGCGCGCGCGAAGAGGCGGCGCTCTGCCGCCGCTGTGGCCATCGGTTCACCTCCCGCCTCCACATCGAAGACTTGATCCGCGTCGAGCAGGCGCTCGGCTATCGCTATGAAATCGACGGCAGAAACGCGAGCCACTATCAGTGGATCTGCCCGCCGTGCCGCCGGGCATCTTTGGCGCTCGCGCAAGGACGATTGTGGCGCGAAACCGGCAGCCCTCCGGTGGTTGAAAACAGCGCCCGGCCGCGAGCCGCGAGGCCGTCCTACGCCAATCCAGCGCTGGGCGAGGGACCGTTGGGCGAAGAGGACAAAAACAATTTTCACCCCTAATCATGGCGACCCTTCCGCGCGATACCCTCGATGTTCTTAAAAAATTCGGCCCGCATCTAGCTCGCTCGCACGGCCGGCGGCTGGACGGCGGCGCCGAGCCCGACAAGGTTGTAAAAACCCATTGCTGCTTTTGCGGCCAGCAATGCGGCATCCAGCTCCTGGTCAAAGACAACGAGGTGATCGGCTTTGAGCCGTGGATGGACTTTCCGTTCAATCAGGGAAAGCTTTGTCCCAAAGGCGTGAAGCGTTACCTTCAGGGATCCCATCCCGACCGGCTGCTGCACGCCTACGAGCGGGACCCATCGGCAGCCGGCGGTTTCAAGCCGCTCGCGTACGATCGCGCCATTGCCCGGGTCGCCGGTGAAATCAAGCGGATTCAATCGCAATACGGCAACCACGCCTTCGCGCTCTTGAGCGGGGCGAGTCTCACCACCGAGAAAGCCTACCTCATGGGCAAGTTCGCCCATATGTGTTTGAAAACGTCCAACATCGATTACAACGGCCGGCTGTGTATGGTGAGCGCCGCCGCCGGCAACAAGAAAGCCTTCGGCATCGACCGCGCGGCCAATCCCTGGTCGGATATTCTCAAGGCGGAAATTGTCTGGATCAGCGGCGCCAACGTCGCTGAGTGCGCGCCGATTACCACGGATTACGTTTGGCAGGCG
>JBLMXG010000381.1:0-4162 GCA_050257635.1 Chloroflexota bacterium | reverse complement strand
CGAGATCTTCCGGCAAAGCCCACCGATAAATCGCAATCGTCTTGACGCTGGCGCCGCGCCGTACCAAACCTGTGACCAGCTCCGGATTGGCAACGCCATACTCCTGAACCGCGATGCGCTTGCCCGCTATGGCTCCGGCGCCATCGAGAACCCCGAGCACTTCGCGCCAGGTGTTGGGCTCGGGTACGGCGAGCGCCGCAACCAATCCCAGCTCTTTGAGCGCTGCCGCCGGTTTGGGGCCGCGTGCGATCAGTTGAGATTTTTTCAGCGCCGCGACAATCCGCTCTCGTGGATAGCGGGTCAGCAGTGTCTGATAGAGGGTCTTCGTGCCGACGCCGGTCATGAGAATAATGATGTCGAACCTTCCCGCTTCGATTTCCGGCAGGAACTCGAGCACTGCGCGGTTTTCCTCCAGTGCCATTTCGCGTAGCGCCGGCGCGACAACGGGTTCGCCGCCGTAGCGGCGAATCAGCTCCGCCATTTCTTTGGCGCGGCGGCTTTCAAACGAGAGGACTTTAAGGCCTTGCAGATTCGCTGGCAGCGTTGAACTCATAAAACGGTGCGTCGACAAGCGCGGGATAAAACCAGTGTAGCCTATCGGCCAAGGAAACGACATCACCGACGATGATTAGCGCCGGTGCGTTGATCAGCGCGCTTTTCTCGACGATGTCGGCAAGGGTGCCAACGACGCTTTCCTGCTCGCAGGTCGTGCCCGAGCGGATCACCGCCGCCGGAGTGCGCGGCGATCGACCATGGACGATCAGTTGCTCGACGATGGTGGGTAAATTTGCCAAGCCCATCAGAATCACCAGAGTGTCGACGGCCACAGCAAGCTTGGACCAGTCCACGGCGGAATGCGCTTTGCGCGCTTCATGGCCGGTGACGACGGCGAAGGACGAGGCGAAGCTCCGATGGGTCAGCGGAATGCCGGCGTAGGCAGGCACGGCGACGGCGGAGCTCACGCCCGGTACGATCTCGAAATCGATGCCAGCATCCGCAAGCGCTTCGGCCTCCTCGCCGCCACGGCCAAAAACAAAAGGATCGCCGCCCTTGAGGCGCACAACTTCAAGTCCCGCACGCGCGCAGGCGATGAGAAGGGCGTTGATCTCGCTCTGCGCTATGCCATGCCGGTCGGCGCGTTTGCCAACAAAGATTTGGCGCGCCGACTTCGGCGCTTCGTTTAAGAGCGCGGGATTGACCAACTGATCGTAGACGATCACTGGCGCTCGACGCAGCAGTTCGAGGCCGCGAACCGTCATCAATCTAGGATCGCCGGGGCCAGCGCCGACGAGATAAACTCTACCCCTTCTCACTCGGCACTCCCAGTTCATTCAGCAACAAGTTTCTGGCGCGCTCTAGCTCGCCGCGCATCAACTGTTGGCGCACGTCTCCGCTCAACGCCCGCCGCCAGGTTTCGAAGGATGCCGTCAGTCCACGCTGCTGCAGCTCTCGCCGCGCTTCCGACGCCAACTGGGCAAGCGCTTCATACTCTTGAGTGAAGTAAAGCTCCAGCTCTTCGCGCACAGTGCGCGCCAGCGCCGGGCTGTTGCCGCCGCTCGACACCGCTATGGTCAAGTCGCCGCGGCGCAGCACCGAGGGCAGAATGAAATCGCAGCGCGCCGGATCGTCCGCCGCGTTCACCCAAACGCCGCCGCTTCTACCCTCGCTGAAAACCGCGCCACTCACCGCCGCGTCGTCGGTGGCGACAAAGGCGAGCTCGAATCCCGCCAGATCGCCGGCGCGGTAACGCCTGGCCTGCAACTGCAACAAATTTTGCTTCGACCAGCGGGCGATGTTCTCGGTCACATCCGGACTAAGCACTGTCACCTCCGCGCCGGCTTCCAGCAGGTTGGCGATCTTGCGCTCCGCCACCGCTCCCCCGCCGATCACCAGGCAGCGCCGCCGCGCCATGTCGAGATAGATTGGAAAGTAACTCATCCGGTTTCCTTCCTGAGAAATCGAGCTCCCGGAATTTTCCTTTCCCCAACTCTAACTCGCGGCGCGCCTCAGAGACAAACAGCGCCTTCCCCCAAAGGCCGATATCGACCATGGCCGCGCCGGCTGCAAGCTCTCGTTCATAGAGAAATTCCGTCAACCCTTCGACGACCTCCGTATAAGGAACTTCTCCTTTCGCTTGCAGGAGACCCACGATGAAGGATTCGGCCTCCGTTCCGGCGCGCGGCTCCGATACCGTATTCATGGCGCTCTTTCGCGGCTTAGACCGGCGAGCCAACGCCAAAGAAACCCATTTTCTGCCGAACCAGTGGCGCCGGTTTTCTCTCAGAGCATCCATCGTCTTTCCTCGCTGCGGTGCTCCTTCTGCGACCACGACTTTTTCAAACATGGAGACCGCATTCCTTCTGCTCGGCCTTTTCCCACCACCAGCGGCCAGCGCGGCTTTCTTCCCAGGGTTTGATCGCGCGGGTGCAAGGAGCGCAGCCGATACTGGGGAAACCGCGATCATGCAGCTTGTTATACGGCACTTCGTGGGCGGCGATATAGTCCCAAACCTGCTTGTGCGTCCAATCGGCGAGCGGATTGATCTTCAAAATACCGCCATGCCCTTCATCCCGTTCGACTTTCTCGAGCGCCGTTCGCGTCACCGTTTGTTCCCGTCTGAGACCGGTAACCCAGGCCGCCAAACCGTTCAGCGCGCGCTTGAGCGGCTCGACTTTGCGAACCGCGCAGCAGCGTTTGCGAAGATCGATCGATTCATAAAACAGGTTGAGGCCATGCGCCTTGACCATCTGTTCGACCTCTCCGGCGGCGGGGAAATAGACTTCAATCGCGATGCCGTAGCGCTGACGCAGCGCCTCCATGCAGTCGTAGGTCTCTTGATTGAGCCGGCCGGTATCCAGGGTAAAAACCCGAAAGTCCGTCCCTCTGAGCTGATAAAGCATATCGATCAGCACCGAGCTCTCGGCTTGAAAGGAACAGGCCAGAGCGATATTCGACGAAAAATTTTTGAAGGCCCACCGTAAGACCTCCCCGGCGGAGGCCTGCTCGAAATTCCGGGGAATCTGGGCATCGTCTATTTCCTGAGTGTTGAGCGCTAGCATGATCGTCTCGCTTTTTAGTTATGCTGCAAGTTTTTCAGCAAGCTTTGCAGATTCGTCGGAACGGCGCTCTTGAGGCGGACACTGAGCCGCCGGCGCGAATCGCCGTTCCCATCGAGCGCCACGTTGCCGTCGCCGAAGAGTTTTTTTGCAAAGGCTTCGATGTCGCTTCGGATCGCGTCGAAGGAATCCGGCGAGTTCCCGGCCAATAACCGGTCGTTGACCGATATCAGCGCTTCCCCGGTTGCAAAGCGCAATTTTCCGCGCAGCGCCGGCTCGACTTCGAGCTTGCGGCAAATCTCCAGCGCCCCCTGAAAAACCGTCCGCAGCTTCTCTTGGTTGGAACCGCTCAACCGGCTTTTCTGATTGAACAGCAAGCCGCGCCGGTTCTCCGTTTCATCGATGCTTACGTTGGCTTCGTTGGCGATCAATACAATGCCCGGCCCGGCCTGCATATGGCTGTAATCGGCGACATCGTGGTAAACCCCGTCCGTCGCCTGGATCCAGCCGTGGAAAATATCGATGAAGTCTGTCAATGAAATCGCATCAGGGCCTTCGACGAAAAATTTAACGTTGAGCTTTTGAAGATCCATCGTATTTTCCCGCCTGATAAATTCGTTCCCAAAAAAGTCATAGCGGCAATCCTTGACTCAGCTGTCATCCTGAGCGTCAGCGAAGGATCTGCTTTTGGTCAACCCCGGCAAAAGTCCTCCGCCCGCCGCTGAACCGAGCAATGCAAAAAAGCAGATTCTTCGTCGCTTTGCTCCTCAGAACGACAAACCAAGACATCGAACTTTTTCCTTACCGTTAAGCACTAGGATGTGCACTCGTCGGAATCGTGAGCGGAGCCTGCAAAGTACCGCGCGATTTGTTGTGGCAGTCATGCGCTGCATCGATAAAGAGCTGCGCTTCCTGCATCAACTGGATCGCCCGATCGGCGTCCGCCGGTTTGCCCGAGTTGACGAAGTCCCTGGCCTTGAACAGATACTCGGCGAACTTGCCGCCGGCGTACTTGTCCCAGAAAAGCTGCGTATCGACAAAGCGGCGGGTGAATTCTCCGAGGATTTGATTTTCGTCTTCGGCAATGCCTGGGTTTTGCTCTTTCA
>JBLMXG010000380.1:0-3483 GCA_050257635.1 Chloroflexota bacterium | reverse complement strand
GCGCGTGCTTCACGGCGCCCGCAAGCGCCATGACTTTGACGCCGCGCGCGTGCGCCAGCGGCACCACTTCCGCGGTATAGCCGAGCCCGATGATCAAAATCGGCACATTTTCTTCGAGAATCACTTTGAGCTGCTCGCGCGTCGCCTTCGGCGTCTTCACCCAGCTCTTGCGATCCGGCGGCTGCGGCGTCAAGCCCAGCTTGGTGATCAGCTCGTCGTTGAACTTCGCGTGCCTGGGAAACTTTTCCTGGATCTCTTTGTGCACCTCGTCGGGGTCGGGAATTTTCACATCCTCCATCTTAGGCAAGGTGATATCGACGCCGAAGGGCTTGTCGGTCAGCTGCCGGACCGCGCGAATACGTTCGCGGATCACTTCCGGCCGAATCGAGCTGCCGCCAATGCAGCCCAAGCCGCCGGCATTGGACACCGCGGCAACCAGCGCCGGCGGCGTCGTCAATCCTTCCTTGTCCCAGCCCATGCCCGCCTGGATGATGGGGTATTTGATATTCAGCAAATCACACAACGGAGTGTGCAACATTTTAGCTCCTTGGATTCAAAAGCAGACCCTTCGCTTCGCTCAGCGTGACAAAGGAAGAGAAAACGACCATCAACGAAGAGTCATTCTGAGCCGCAGGCGAAGAATCCGCTTTTTCTCGTTCATGAATCACGAAACCTGTCACGTTACTTCTTCCGATCCTCCGGCTTCACGTAGCCGGTGGTGCCGCCGCCCTTCTGCGAGTGCAGATAGCCCTCGACATCGCTCAGCGGGTTGGTGTAGTAGCGCATCCGATGCGACACCAGATCGTCGGTCTTGAGCGCGGTCAGAAAATCCATGTCCTTCTGCATGTAGGCGGCAATCTTGGCGCTCTCCAGCGTCACCGCGTTGCGGCTGCCCAACTCTCCAGCGAGTTGTTCCACCGTCGCCGCGAGTTGGTCGTCAGGCACCACTTCGGAAACCAAGCCTATCCTCTCCGCCTGCGCGGCTGTGAGGTTTCTCCCGGTGAGTTGTATGTAAAAAGCTTTCTTGACCGGAATCCCGCTATGAAACAAAGTCGACGTCGCCACCGCGCCGTAGCTGCCTCGAATGACTTCTGGCATGCCGAACATTGCCGACTCTCCGGCGATGCACAGGTCGTGGCCGTTGATTAACGCGAGGCCGCCGCCGAGACACCAACCGCGCACCGAGGCGAGCGTTACCTGCGGCATGTTCCGCAACAATCGAACGATCTCGTAGGTAGTGCCGGCGTGGTCCCAGGCCCGCTTGCGTTTCCAGCTCTCGCGCAAATCATAGAGATCGAGACCGGACGAGTATGAATCACCCGAGCCTGTCGTGACAATGCACTTGATTTTGTCATTGTCCGCCAGCGCTTTCAGCGCCGCGATCAACTCGGCCATGAATTTTTGACTCATGGCATTCTTCTTTTCCGGCCGGTTGAAAGTCAACCACGCAATGCCGGCCTCTTCGTCAATTTTTTGCAGAACGGTCGTAAACTCCGTCATCGTTTTCTCCCAACGTTTGGAAAATCGATTTCAACTTATGCAACAACTTTTCAGAATACAAACGGGAACCCATGGCCGGGTATGGAGCCATCGCTGAACATCGTTTCTGCGGGCAAAAAATGTAGCAAGGGGCGGGTTTGAAACCCGCCCCTACAAGACGCGAGACGTTATGTCAGACGAGCTAGCGCTTTTCGATGGTCGCGCAATCCACCATGTCTCGCTGCCCGCCGTTACGATAAAGCCGCTTGCCCTTGCGTGGATAGTCGACGACGTCCTGCGCGAGCCGCTGCCCGATCACGAGACAAACCAGTGGCTCTGTTCCGTTATTCACCGTCTCATGCGCCGGCCCACCCGCGGGCAAGCCGATAAAATCGCCGGGAGCAATTCTGTGCGTCGCATCTCCAATCACTTCCAAACCTTGCCCCGATAGGACGTAGATCGCCTCATCCTCGTATTTGTGGCCATGAAATTCTGTCGATTTGTCTCCCGGCGCGATCGTTATCAGGTGAATGCCTATGTTCTTAAGACCGGCCTCATCGCCGAGCGACTTGTCGAGCCGAATCGCAGCGGGGTTGAGATTATGCACCCGGCGTACGCCTGCCATCGCGTCAATCTGTTTAGCGGAGAGATACATATACATGTCGCTCCTTAACGCTGGTTCAAGATGTTCCAATGGATTCACAGGTTTCAGGCGTGGGGATAATTTCAATCCTCAGCCCTTGTTGGATGCTTTTAAAAACGATTGGAACAGCTGGAACGTTTGAAACTTCTGGAACGGCTATTTTCCGTTCAATAGAAACGGCACCACAATCTCCGCCAACTCTTCCGGCTTTTCGTGGGGAATGTGATGCCCCGCGCCTTCGACCGGAACGATCTGTGCGTTCGGAAACAATTTCGCGCGGCGGCCGCGCACTGATTTCATGAAATCGCTCTCGGTGCCGTAAACGAACAGGATCGGGCACTGCAAACGGCGAATGAAGGCTTCGATCTGTCCCTCCGACATGGCCGTGGTCGTGCGGTAGCGCAGGATTGGATCATGCTTCCAGCGATAACGCCCTCCTTTGAAGCTCGTGCCGTACCGGGCCATGTGCAACGCGGCCTTGTCCGGGATCAACGGAAACGTTTTCTGCAATGACTTGGCCGCAGACTCCAAGCTTTCATGGGGGAACGGAATCTCGATGTAATCGCGACCTTTTAGACGCTCGGCGATGATATTGGGCACGTCGTCATCGGCGCGCGCGAAGGGACCGAGAGATTCGAAAAGGACCAAGCGCTTGACCTTTTCGGGAAAAGCCGCGGCATAGAGCAGACACATGCTGCCGCCGAGGGAGTGGCCGATGATTGTCAGCGGTTCCTTGTGGAGGTGTTTGAGCAAGCCGGCCAGATCGGAGAGAAAATCCTCGTGCTGATAGCCCCGGCTCGTGCTCGGCCATTCACTGTCGCCGTGGCCGCGCAAATCGAGCGCAACGGCATGCTTGATCGGCACGCCGCGCGCGAGCAACGCTTCGAGGAAGTGGTCCCAGCTCCGCCCCTGATCACGCACGCCGTGGACGAAGACATAAGTCTCCTCGCTCGGATCGCCCCACTCCCAGTAGCTAAGCTTCAAACCATCATGGGCAAAATGACGCTGCCTTGGTTCCAAATCCATGGGTCGAATCTTACCGCCTTTCGCCTTTTCCAATTTTTAATTTTTGCTTTTCTGAGAAGAGCCGACATTGGCGCCGCGCAGATCTTTGACGGAAGATTTTCCTTTCATCGATCGCCCTCACGCTTTGCTTCGGCCAGAACCGTCTGTCGCAATTTTACTTTATTCACCTTGCCGATCTCGGTGTGCGGCAACGCGTCGCGGAACTCCAGCGACTTGGGCACCTTGTAAGCGGTAAGCCGCTCTTTGCAAAAGGCGATCAAATCGTCCGCGCCGAGCGCCGAATCCGGTTTGACCACGACAATGGCTTTCACCGCCTCGCCCCACTCTGAGTCCGG
>JBLMXG010000379.1:0-8512 GCA_050257635.1 Chloroflexota bacterium | reverse complement strand
TACGTGCGCGACGGCAAATGGCGCCGCCACACGGCCGAATTGCACGCGTACCGCGGCCGGGTCTACCGCATTCAGGGGCGCACGATGGGAATCGTCGGGTTGGGCCATGTGGGCAAACAAGTCGCGCCGCGAGCGCAAGGCATGAAACTGAATGTCCAGACCTACGATCCCTATCTCGATCCGAAAATCGCCCAGGATATGGGTGTAAAGATGGTTTCGTTCGACGAGCTGGTCAAAACATCCGACTTCATCAGCCTGCACGCGCCGCTAACGCGCAAGACGCGCAAGATGTTCGGCGCGGCGCAATTCAAGGCGATGAAAAACAGCGCCTATCTGGTCAACTGCGCTCGCGGCGGGCTGGTGGATACGGAAGCATTGTACGATGCGCTGGTGGCCGGCGAGATCGCCGGCGCCGCGCTCGATGTCACCGACCCCGAACCGCTGCCGGCGGATCACAAGATTCTCACCTTGCCCAACGTGATCGTCACCTGCCATACGGCGGCGAACTCGGATGAGTCCTACGTCGATTGCCAAACCCACGCGGCGCGCGAAGCCGTCAACGTCTTGAGCGGCAAAGGCCCGACGACGGAAGTCAAAGATCCGTGGTTACTGGAAGAAGCGCAGGATCAAGGATTTGGGGGGGTGTAAATCTTTTGCGACCGCTGAGAAATTTAACTCGGTTCAATGCCATTGCGGCGTTTGGCCAGGCCGGTTTTGGATATTAATCACTCCAGCCTCATGAACCACAGCGCCTCCACAATCCCTCCGCAGCGTCTTTCGCGCCATCCGTAGCTTTCGCCTGCTGAACGCTCGAAGTTTCTCTGTTGACAATCATATTCGACTGGACCTTGCAAAGCGCCATGAGCGAGCACTCCTGCGCGGTGACGTTTCCCTCCTTAGATTGGAGATAAAGTCTCAGCGTATCCGCGTCCGTTGTAATTTTCAGCAGGCGCCCACCTTCTACATCGATATAACGAGCCACCGTGCGGAGGAGTTCAGCGAAGTTCCACACATTTGGGAAACACCAAAGTTCGGGCGTCGTGTCAACGTCCCCTCTTCTCTTTGCCCATTCCTTATCCAACTCCTCTATATCGTCGACCGTGTATCGTCGCTTGAACCACTTGAGAGAGGCGCGGCCTCCGTTCCTTTCTGGAATCATTCCCGATAGCTCACTCCAGTGCATGAGAGAATTCTGCGCGCCACTGGAAAAATTATCTTGAGCGAGTTCGGAGGCTACGCGGACCACGAAAACCTCTGCCGCTAGTTCGATCTCCACACACTCTGGCCTGAATCTGGAAATGTCTTGTCCGATTACCCTCAGTGGACGATCATAAGAGCCTGTATACCGCACGATAGAGACCTCCTTAGGGCTGACATCTTTGATGGTTGCAGCATGAGCCTAAGAGCAAGCTCAATGCCAACGCGGCAGAAATGGGCTGCTTGCTAACCCACTGGAAAAGCCCACTTTTTCCACGAGGAATAGTCCTGCGCTGGGCCAAAGACAGAACCAAAGCTGACAACTGCGCACAAAATTTGACAAGGATCGGGGGGCAGAATCAAAAGCGTCGAGCTCGAGATAGGTGGAGGTAACGAACCCCAAACGCGATCATTTAGGTCAACTTTTTTAGCGTGACTACCGTCCAAAACTATCAATATGCTGTGTCGTCTACTGATCATAACAGCCTGCGTCTTTGTTGGCGGCGCTGCCCAGCCGGGGCAAAGTTCCGTCACGCCTCAGGGCAACTGTAGCAATCCCTCATTTTCGAAATTTCGAGAATTCTCGAACTACCGAAATGAGCCGCGTACTTTTTCGATTCGAGTCAACTGCGGCAAAGGCGGTCAACTTTTTTGAGCAGGGTCGGTATGCGAAATTTCCCGTGCATTTGAACGACACGCTCGGCGGCTTCATTCAAATCCATCCCGGCAGCGGTCACGTATAACGGTCTTATGCTCGTGCCCCGCCTGACGTCTCGAACCGCAGGCCCCTCTTTGAAGAGTGTTTTGGCAACGCCGATCACTGCGCTGGCTCCGCCAAGTGCTTCGTAAAGATACGCTCCTAATCCCGGATAAGATTCCTGTCCGAGCCAGACATAACCGTCGATCATAATGACCTCGGGCCGCTCCGGCAGTTTTTTGGCGACGGACAGCAGTGCCGGCAGCTCGCGCCGATAAAACCACCCAGGCTCATAGTCCGCCGGGTTTTCCAGGCGGTCCGTGAGTTCCAGATAAGAACGGTCATCCGGCCAGTCGCGAAAAAGCACACACGCCGCAACGGCCTCAGTCGCTCCGTAATAAACATCGGTGCAGGCGATCATTTGTTCTAACCGTACTACTGTGCGCTTGGTCTCATCGATCCCGTCTTCGATAGACGGCGAGCTTACCAATCCATGTTCATATTGATAGCGTCAATCTGTGATTGGTATTCGATAAAATCCCTTAAACTCTCGTGATCCCGTGCCGCAGCCTTATACTCCCTGAGTGACGCTGCATCGAAAGCTACGGCCAACCCACTTTTGGCGTATTCGTAACCAAATTCTGCCGGTCCAGTTTCAAAAAACGCATCGACTTCATCAAGCAGGGTGCATATTTTTTCGAACTCAGGTCCATCGAGCTTTGTAATCGAATTGGACCGCTCCACCGCTGTGCTCGACAGATGGCAGGATATTGCTCCTGCTGGGAAATGAAAAAATAGAGATTTCCCGTCTTTCTGAAAATTTCCGTGTGAAACGGGATTGCGATAGCGCTCGCGCAACGCAACTAGCCTTTCAAGGAGAGTTCTCGCGGTCACATCTTGGGTGAGATCGAAGACCGCCTTGAACTTATCTGACCAGACAGATCCCATTAGACGGACCAAATCATGTTTTGACCTGTCGTAATCGACAAATGGAAGAATCACGACAAGCAAATGCTCGAGACGGCTAAAATACGCGTCAATCATTGCACTGGCATTGTAGTTACCAGTGTTTCGTCTTCTCGAATGGGCCGTTAGCAACTTTCCCAAATTCTCGATCTTGGGATCCGACGGACTTGCTTTGGACGCAAAGTTCCTTTGAGCTTGCCTTCGAAAGTAGTGGTACATATTATCGAGCTGGAGAAATGAATTTGCGATCGTTACGTTCCCGCTTGATATTTGCTCCAGAACTAGCGGTTGGCAGAGTTTTGCGATGATTTTCATCGCTTTAGCCAAAGCAAGCAGCATTTCCTCTGGAAGACCCTCAGTTGGGGTAAAGTCTTTATGATGGAAAAGCCTCAGACCAAACTTTTGCAAGGAGAACGCGAACGGGATCGACTTGTAAGTAAAGGCGATCGACCATGCGACTTTCTCGAATCTGCCAGCGTGAGAGTGTCCCGCGACGCCTACAAATGTTAGAAAAACCATGTCGCTTGGTGGAAGGTTCGCGGACTCGATACGGCAACCGCTATTGAAAAGGAATTGCCCCTCGTACGGGGAAAAGTTTTTCCATGCAAACATTAACGCCTTACGAAGTTTGATGCCGTCTTTGGCCTCCTTCGAAAGGTCGGCAAGAAATTTACTCTCGGATAGGATTTGGCCGCTCGATTTAAAACCAATATCGACTTGTTGCAAAGATAAACCATTGTTCATAAAAAATTTCGCCAAAGTGTCCGGGAGTGGCCTCAGACTTGGCCAAGACTACTTTTGATTTTCCCCCATTTAACCGTCGTCGCCGACTCGCTCGGACCGCTGCACGAACTCGGACCAGAATCGCTTCGCCACCATAGCGAGGTAGAGATCGGCAACGCGCTTGGCCGAGACGGCGGCGGAAAGCCATCCCTCTTTAGTCGGTGGCTGTCGGTCAAGACCTTCGAATAGCTGATTTTTGTGCTCCTCATTAGCAATGATAGGCGCCATCACGCGGTGCAGGACCGGCAACAAGTCAGCGTCGACATCACTCAAATCCCCAAAGTGCTGCATCGCCCTGCGCAGGGTCTTGAGAAAAACATCGCGGGCCTCCTTCTCGACTGACAGGTGCAGATCGGTCTTGCTGAGCAACATTAGCCCCTTGAGATACTCGCCGAAAATCGGCCCTGCCTCCGCATCCGACATTCGTGAGAAGGCAGCAAGACACATCATTGCAACATTGAGATGCGCCTCTTCGAGCGCGACGCGCTGGCGCTTACCCGGTTCGCGTCCGTCTTCCGCCCATTCCCTCGGCAGACCGCTTACGCGGTGGATGCGAGGCTCCAGATGCGGCGCATCAAGGTCACGGATGCTTTCGTAGTATGTCTGCCCTTGACCGGAGAGTTCGTACCAGAAGAACCCCGCCGTGCCAATGCTCAGCATCGTGATGTACATTTTGCTCAGCGACATGCCGACGTCGAACACATGATCGAGCGTCACATTGTCGTAGATCGTCATTTCGAGCAAAAGCTCGTTCTTCTTATTTCCGACATGATAGAGTTTCACAGCATCGATGCGGTCATTCCAGAAATTAAGCGCTTTCTGGCGGAGTGAATGAGATAGCGTTTGCAGCCGCACTTTCATTATCCATTTTGGCCTGCCGCCCCTTTCGTTGGCCTGGCGCGAGAGCTCTCGTTGAAGATGCTCTTGCTCCTCTGCCGCGATTTTCGCGAATTCTTCGCGTGCCCACCTTGCCCACGCACGCGCATCGCCACCGAATTCCTCAAGCTTTTCGACGAACGGCTGACTGAACAGTCGCTTCTTCCCGAGTTCATCGCCAAGAGTTACGAGATACCACCCAAGCTCCTCGTTGCGCTCATCGGGAATTGGTATCCCCGCGTAGCGTTCCAACTCCAGACGGGACTTTGCGAGCTTCAGAAGAGATGTCGCGTGACCGAGGAGCACTGCTTCGCTGGGGGCTGCCAAAGTGTCGTCCTCCGAGTAATCCACGTAAAGCCCTGCTTTGCGGCGCGCATGAGTGCTTTCCGCGAATTGACGCGCATCCTTGAAATCCTTCGGGTCGATTTTACCGCCCGACATGCTTGGCGACCACATGGCCCACATCAGTTTATAGACGTGATCGTCGAGCCGCTTCTGGAGCCACTCGCCGTCAAGCGCCGCGCCAATAACAGCGCGGGACGCTAGGATTCCGGCCTTGCCGATCTCCTTCATCGCGAGGATTGCGAGGTGATACACGATGTTCGGGTACGCGTTGTCATCTGCGAGTACCCGTTCTGCAGCAGCAATTAGATCGCTAGCGTGGTCAAGACAACGGCGGCGCTGCTCCCGACACAGCGCGGCGCCGCGAACATCTGTCCCCACCTTTGAATCCTCATTCGTACGACCAGCGTACCGTAAGAACGCAAAGGGAACAACGCCGAGAGCTGGATAGTGCGACTGGTTCTTTGGCGATCTTCCTTACGAAGCGCTCGGGTCCTAAGAACGGCGCTCCTATCCCTGATGCCACTCCGCCCGTTAATTCACCTTCGCTCCATCGTGGACGAAGTTTCGTAACAAGCAACCGTCCTGAGCGCCAATGAAAAACGGCGGACCGATGTCGGACCGTGGCAACTTGTTGATTCAACGATGAAAGTTACGTAAACAGGGCAGGTTTAGAAGCTTAGACGCGTGTTTTTGACGAGGAAAAGCTCGTTTTCAGATAGAACACGATGCCCCGCGCCAACCGTCACTTTGTCCCCGGCCACGTCTGGCACATACCGCGCCGCTGCCATCGCACGACGTTTGTGCTGAAGTTTGCACGCACGGGAAAACTTTTGGGGTCTTTGATCTTGATGGCTGTGGGTCTACTGCAAAAGCACACTGTTGCAGTGCGAATTTGCTCTATTCAGCAAACGCCGCATCGACGGTCGAGACAGTTACAGCTCGAGTGCAAAGCGGATCGCTTGTTTGATCTTCTCTACAATATCGGTCGAAAGTGAGCCAAGTCGCCTCTGCAGGCGAACCGCCGGAATAGAACCAATCCCCTGGACATTTGCCACCGAGATTTCGTTCAAGAACCGCACTCTGCCTAGTTCGATTTCATACGGGGTGCCGCGATTTTGTGTGGTTAGCGGAACATAGACCACAAGGGCGCGAGGTGCTTGTGGATCGTCTCGAGAAAGAACAACAACGGGACGAGTTTTCGCGGCGAGGCCCAGATCAGCGAGCCAGACCTCACCCGGCTTTGCGGCCATCGATGATGTCGAGTACTTCCTGCTCGACCTTACGCGAGCGAACGAGGTCAAGCGCGTCGTGGTCGGCCAACTCAATGATCTCAGCCACGAGTTGTTTTACTCTTTTAGCCGTTTCTGGCGTCCACCGGTTCAGCCTCGCATCTAGCTTTTTGGCAATCGCGGTCATAACGAAACGATCGTACCCGCAAATACTACCATCGTCAACTTTCTGAAAATCGCCACCTCGCGACGCTCTTTTACCACTCTGAAATTCGGTCGGTCGATTACTCTTCCACTTTCGTGGTCGTACTGCCTTTCGCCGTTACAAGGGATGCGGGAAAACTTGGAATCAGGCGTGGCTCCGTGCCAATGTTTGTCTTGCGTTGAAATGTGCCTGATCTGGTGTCAGGTTTTCGTATTACGTTACGCCATGACTCATCGGCTGGCGCTTTGGACGCATTAGCCGAGCATGAACGATCCAGAGACGTCCGTCACTTATGAAAGTCTTCGGCTTTTAACTCAATGGGTTTGCCGTGAGGGGTTCTGCGCATGGCGCGCTCCCAGGCATCGTGATGCTGCGCAAGCGATTGCGGCGAGGTGACGCCTTTTCCCGCGACCATGCGTTCGAGTGTTGCCAGCCAATGGTGGTAGTAGGTTTCTCCGGTATCGGGATCGCCGGCGGCTTGGGCTTTTTTGATTTCCTCGCCCAGCATCGCGGCCCATTCGGTCCAGGCGAAGAGACCTTTTTCATACAGCGCTAGCGCCATGGCGAATGCATGGGCTTCCCAGGGGGCGCGAAAGACGGGGCCATTGTCGTCGCGCGGAATGCCGGGAACCGCCTCTGTGGCGCGCCGGGCGGCTTCGGGATCAATGGATGGTGATTCAGACATATTCGAGATAAGGCTCAAACGCTTCGATGGAAACCTTCAACTTTGGGTCCGCGTCGGCGCCCCAAAGCTCTTGCGCATCGAAACGCACGGTATAAAGCCACTGCGGATCCTCGCCTTTGCCGACAGTTACGGAGTCCGGGAAGACGTGAGCGCCGTGCAGGCGCTCGACCACGCCCACGTGTCCGCGCGCGTAGCGCGGTAAGCGCGTATGGGTCGTCGGGTGAATGTTTTTCGCGCGCACGCGGTCGCCCACTTTGAACTTTGCCGGCGCGGGCGCCGGTCGTCCATACGAGCCGCGCCGCGTGGCCTGTTCCACATTGGCCAGAGTGAACCGGCCGCGGCTCAGGCTTTGGCCGGAGCGGAGAGCATGACCGGCCGCGACCTCGTCGGCGTCGATGAGCCCCCGCTCGGTGAGCAGGCGCAGATTGCGCAGAAACCATCTCTCGTAGTAGGAGCTGGTCAAATAGGTGCTCGGCGAAAGCAACTCGACGACGTAGCGGCTCGTATCGATGGTCCACGCGCGGAAGAAGCCGATCGCGCGGCTCATCGCCAGCACACGTGCCTCCCAGCGATGATGAAAAACCGGCTCGTTCGGCTCGGGCTCGACCTTGCCGAACCCGTCCATGCCGCCCATATCGTGGACGCCGTCCATCAGGCCACCTCACTGGGGCTTTTCGGCAGGCCGGCGCCGATCATGCTGTCCCGCGTAATTAATTTCGCAAGCTGCGCTTCGCTCCAGCCCTCGGTTCCCGCGGGACGCATCGGCACGACCAGGAAGCGGGTCTCGGCCGTCGAATCCCATACCCGGATCTCCGTCTCGGCCGGCAGCGTAACGCCGAAATCCGCCAGCACCGCTCGCGGCTCCTTTACCACGCGCGAGCGGTAGGGGAAGGATTTGTACCATGTCGGCGGCAGGCCGAGCACATCCGTCGGATAACACGAGCACAACGTGCAGACGACCATGTTGTGCACCTGCGGTGTGTTCTCGACGGCGATAAGGTGATCGCCGACCCGTCCCACTTCGGCAAGCGCGCTGACCGCTTTGCTCGCGTCCTGGAAGAGCGACTGGCGGAACCCGGGATCGGTCCACGCCTTGGCGATAACCTGCGCGCCGATATGAGGACCGATTTTAGTTTCATAAAGCTCGATGATGCGATCGAGCGCGGCGGTTTCGACATATCCCTTCTCAACTAAAATCGTCTCCAGCGCGCGCACCCGTAGCTCCGTCTCGGAAAGATTGGAGCCCTCCTCATGATCGTGATCATGTGCAGCCATAGGGCTAAATATATCGAACGCCACCAGCAACGTCCAGTCGAAAGTATAGGCGCGGATACGGTCCTTCAAGGCAATCGTGGCGGAGCCGATCCCCTACGACTTGAAAGCTTTTACAGTGACGGGGCGTGACGATTGGCTTCCTTACGGCCACTTCGACCCGGATTCAACTCTATCGATGATCGCCACGACGTGATCGGCGGGCACGAAGAACTCTTGACTAACGTCTCAAATGAGACTATTGATAGTATCAAATG
>JBLMXG010000378.1:0-44049 GCA_050257635.1 Chloroflexota bacterium | reverse complement strand
AGAAGTCAACCTGCGCTCGCTGCAGCCGCTTGCTCTCTATCCGGCAAACTCGATCTTCGTCAACGGTTACCTGACCACTCGCGGACAGGAAGCCTCCGACGCCCACCAAATGATTCACGACCTCGGCTTTGAGCTCGACTCACCCGCGCCGATCTGATCGAGACGCTGCGCTTCATAACGGAGCGGTGCGATCAACGACGCCCTTTTCCGCACGTAGCTCCTTTTTAAGCCTCCCGCATGCGGGGAGGAAACAGGTGGGGGCAAACCGCACCGGACGATACCTAACACCGCGCAATGAGATTTAGGGTCATTCGAGCGGGAGTTTTATGATCGGGGCTGTTTTGCCCAATTCTGTTTTTTTCTCTTCCAGCGCCCGTAAAACTTTTTCCGCCGTGATCGGCAAGTCGCGGATGCGTACGCCGCAGGCGTCATGAATCGCATTGGCGATGGCCGGCGCCACGGTCAAGGCGCCGGTCTCCCCCGCGCCTTTAGCGCCGAAAGGGCCGTCTTCGTGCGGCACTTGCACAACGATCGGCTTAACCAACGCGGGCATGTCTTTAATCGATGCGACCTGGTAATCGAGCAGCGAACCGTTGACGAGCTGACCCTCATCGAAAATCATTTCCTCGAACATCGTCAACCCCAGGTGCATGATCGCCGCGCCTTGCAATTGCTGCTCGCAGTGGCGCGGATTGATCGCCGTGCCCGTATCGCCGACGCTAAAAAGCTGCAGAACTTTAACCTGTCCCGTCTCGGTATCGACTTCGACCTCTGCAGCGGTGGCCGAAGGGAACCAATACTCCGTGCACTTTTCCGACTGGCCGGTTTCCGGATCCATATGCGCCGCGGCCGGCTGGCAAACCGCCTCGGCGGCAAGCGTCGTGCCGAGGCTACCGAATTTGGCTAAGAATATCTCGCCGATCGCCATGCCTCGATCTTCCATGCCGCGCACTACGATACGACCGTTGTGCGCGATCAGATCGTCGGGATCGACTTCGAGCTTCGCCGCCACAGCTTCGCACAGCTCCGCCTTGATTTTGCTCGCCGCCATACGCACGGCGTTGCCCATGTGGTAAGTCGAACGGCTGCCGGCGGTGATCGTGTCATAGGGCGTCACATCCGTGTCCGGCTGCACGATGTGAACGCGGTCCTGCGCGATACCCAACTCTTCGGCGACGATCTGCCCCATCGTCGTCTCCGAACCCTGGCCCATCTCCACCGTACCGCTCAGCACGTTCGCGCTGCCGTCGGCGTTAAGGATCACGATGGCGCCGGAGATCGACGGCGTCAGCACCGCTTTCACGCCGGCGGCGATACCTTTGCCGCGCAGCTTGGTACCGCTCGGCGCAGCTTTGGGTTTTGACCACTCGAGCGCTTGCGCCGCCTGGCGGATCGCTTGTTTGATCCCGAAGGACTTCACCGGCGTGCCGGTGGCGAAACGCTCCCCCTCGTCCAGCGCGGGTTGCAACCGAAACTCCACCGGGTCTGCGCCGATGGCGCGCGCGATCATGTCGGTCTGCGAATCGTACGCCCAGATCACTTGCGGCACGCCGAAACCGCGAAATGCGCCTGCGGGAACTTTGTTGGTGTAGACGCAGTAGGAATCGATCCACACGTTGGGAATGCGGTAAGGCCCGGCCGAGGTGTAGCCCGACTTGTGGCCGATGCGCGGGCCGATTTCAGCGTAAGTGCCCGTGTCCCAGTAAACTTCGCACTTGCGCGCCGTGATTGCGCCGTTCTTGATCGCGGTTTTGATCTTCGTCACCACTTTGTGCTTGGTGATCGTCAAGAACTCCTCTTCGCGCGTGAGCGCGTAACGAACCGGCTTTTTGGTGATCAAGGCGAGAACGGTTACGAGCGGCTCCAGCTTGGCGTAGAGCTTGGCACCGTAGCCGCCGCCGAGATAGGGCACGCGCACGCGAATGCGGTTCATGGGGATGCCGAACGTCGCAGAGATTTCCGTCCGGACATAAGAAGGCGATTGACTGGCCGTCCAGATATTCAGGCGCTCGTGCTCATCGAGATAAGCCAGCGTGACATGCGGCTCCATCGGCATGTGCTGCGCCGGCGGCGAGCTGAAAACGTCTTCAAATATTCTGTCTGCTTCCGACAAGGCCCTATCAACATCGCCGGTGCGCAGCTTGAAGTGATAGCAGATATTCGATTGCTGACCCGCTTTCACGTGGGCAAGGTCGGCGAAAGCCTTGGCGGGACGATGCTGCTCATGGACTAGTGCGGATCCCAGTTTCGCCGCCTCCAACACATCGTGCACCGCCGGCAGCGGCTCGTAATCGACCTCCACAAGCTGCAAAGCATCCTCAGCGATGCGCTTGTTCACTGCCGCCACCGCTACGACAGGATCGCCGATATAACAGGCCTTCTCCACGGCGAGCATCGGCTGGTCGCGGAACGCCGGACCAAAGTGCGGATCGACTCCCGGCATCTTCGCGATCTCCGCCCCGGTCAGTACAACCGCCACGCCATCCAGCGCTTCGGCCTTAGATTTCTCTATCCTGGTGATGCGCGCGTGTGCGTGGGGACTCCGCAGCACGGCGACGTGCAGCATACCCGGCATCTCAATGTTCCCGACATGGAGCGCCCGGCCCGTCACCTTTGGATTGGCATCTGTCCGAAACACTGATTGACCGACAACTGAATAATTCGCCATCACGCTACCTCGCGGGATTTCCTCGCTTCCTCATATCGCGGTTTCTTTCCTTTGAAAAGAAAGACCGCCGATCTCGGCATGCGTTGTCCGATTCGTTTTGCGCACGCTACTTCCACAACGTCAGCAGCACCACCCCGCCGACGATCATTGCAGCGCTGACGACGATTCTCAGTGTTACCCGTTCGACATCGCGCAAGAAGGTCGCCGCCAAGATCAGCGAAAAGAACGGGCCCGTGCTGCTGATGGGAATGACCACAGAGACTTTGCCGAGATCGAGGGCGTAGTAGATGCACACCATGCCGAGGCTGATGGTTACGCCGGCGGCGAGGAACCACCAGAAGCATTGCCGGTTCATTTTCCAGGTTTCCTGGCTCTTCTCCACATACCAGAGCGTTACGATTGATACGACGAAAGACGACGACGCGGTCACGGCCGCGGCGAGAAACGGATGCGGCACTGCCGCCATGCCGAACTTGCGGACAACCTGCGTGGCGCCCGCCAGCGCCGAGGCCGCAATCGGGTACCAAAGATAGACAGCGGAGCCGGCGAGCCTCATCGAGCCACTGCGCCAGGATAAGAGCGTAATCCCAGCGATGATCATCAATGTGGCGACGACGATCGGCAAAGTGATTTTTTCGCCGAGGAAGATGATCGCCATGGCGGCGCTGAATAACGGCGTGGTAGCGCGAATCGGATCGGTGATCGCCACGCCAAGGGCGTCTATCCCCTTGTAACTGAGCAATCGGGTTAAGCCGGGTTGAAAGAGACCGACGCCGACGAAGATCAAAATCCCAGCGCTCGTCAACGATGCCAGCGGCACAAACAAAAGCGAAACTCCCCAGAGAAAAATGATGTTGATAAGCAGGCTGCTGATCACTGCGGTGGCGGGATTGGAGTAGCGCAGCGCCTTTTTGGTGAACATATTGTGCAACGCGAATAGAAACGCATTGGTGAGGGCGTAAAATTCCGCAGGAATCGAATTCATCGATCCGTCCTTAGAGGCGCCCTGAAATGAGCGCAAAACGCGGCGGAAAAAATAAAGCCTTGAGGTTGCATCACGGAGCGTGATCCGAGCTATATCCGCTTCACGAACAAAGGGCAATGTGGATGGCGCGACGATAGCGATCCAATTTGTGTTCCGCAAGACAATGGCAAGAAAAGATTCCTCCCTCGCGCTCGGAATGACCACAAAAAAGCTGGCCTGTCATTTCGAACGGGGTGAGAGATCTTTCGCTGGCGGAATCACTACGGTCGCGCCCCAAGATAAATTGACAGGGAACCAAACCTTTGATTAACCTCTTCGTTAGCGTCGGCGCTTGGGTGCCGACGCCTCGCCAAAATCGGATGAAAAAATCGCTGCTCTACATCCTTCTCTCCCTGGCGCTCTTGTGTGTCGTCGGCTTTCAAATCATTAAACATAGCGACTTCGGTAGCTGCCTGGTTTATTACACGGGTGGTTTTCGCGAAGTCGCCCGGGAGCGGGCCGACCGCTTCTTGGGCAAAGTCCAAACGGATACGGCGCGCTGCCGCGGCGGTGAAGCGGCGGTCCGGTGGGGCAGCAAGCCTTGGCTCGATTGGCCGCGCTATTGGGCCACGGCGGGCGCCGAAAGCAAAGCCGACGGTTTGGTCGGCGCGTTGGGATTTCTAAGTCCGGATCGGCGCGGCATCGACGGCGCCCTTTTAGATCTCGAGTACCAACGCATCGAATTGCTCAAGTTCAATTTGTTCGACAACTCGGGCACCTTCGAGAAATATACCCGGGACCAAGCCGACGGCACCGGCAAAACAACAAAAGTCTGGCCACAGCTTCGCCTGCCGAAAAACCACCTGCTTTATAAAATGATCGGCGGCGACGGTCCACAGCGCTGCCGCGGCGAATTGATTCGCTTCCGCACGCTCACCGGTATTTGCAACGATATTTTAAATCCCTTGATGGGCGCTACCGATCAACCCTTCGCGCGCAACGCTAGTTTCGAAGCCGCCTTTCCCGACCTTGAGTTAAACGATTTGGCGCGAAACCGCCATGGCGGCCGCATCGGGCTATTGACACCCGACCCCCAGGTAATCAGCCGAGAGCTTTTTACCCGTCGCCAAACCGCGCCGGAGAGGTGCCGAGATGGCCATGGCCTGCCGAACTTCTCAGTGGATGCGCACTGCGACTATCAGAAAGCCGCGCATGTGAATGTCCTGGCGGCTTTCTGGATTCAGTTCATGACCCATGACTGGTTCTCCCATCTCGACGAGGGGCACAACGACGCGGCGATGATCGCGACGGGCTGCGGCGCCGAAAAACAGAAGACTGGACGCTCCTTGACTGCCGAGGAGATTAAACGGCTCGGCTGCCGTCCGGAAGATCGAATCGATCGCAGCCTGATCGCCGAGCATCCGCCCTCCCCCACTTTCAGCGTCGGCAACAAGAGCTATCTGTCGCGAGCGCCGAAAACAACTCTAAACAAAGTGACCGCCTGGTGGGACGCCTCACAGATCTACGGCTACAGCGAAGCTTCCCGCCGCCGGGTCAAGCGCGACCCTGGCGACCCGGCAAAACTGCTGCTCGACCCAAGCGATAGCCATTCGGAAGCCGGTGGATATCTACCCCTGCTTAAGCCATCGGACCCGCAAAATCCGCAATGGGCCGGCCAAGAGGCCGTGGCCTTTCCTGACAATTGGAATATCGGCCTGAGTTTTTTCCACAACGTCTTCGCCCGCGAACATAATTTATTCGTCGATGAGTTTCGCCACCGGACCACCCTGGAACCGGAACGCGACTCCGGTCTGCGCAATCCCGACTTGCCGGATCAGGTGATCCGCTACAAGGATGTCAATGCCGACGAACTTTTTGAAATCGCGCGCCTGGTGGTCTCCGCCGAGATCGCCAAGATTCACACCATCGAGTGGACGCCGCAGATGCTCTACAACGAGCCGCTTTATCTGGCGATGAATGCCAATTGGTCGGGCCTGCTGCAAAAATATCCGCGGGTCAGCTCTGCCCTGGAAACGACGCTAAAGCGGTTCGCCGATTCCGAGCGCGGCAAACGGTCGACCGAGTGGTATTCGGCCTTCGCCGCCGGTCCAGGCATTTTCGCTCTTGGAAGCAAGGGCGCGGACATCAGTGGCGGGGTCAATCACTTTGGTTCACCATTCAATTTTCCCGAAGAATTCATCAACGTCTACCGGCTCCATTCGATGGTGCCGGATCTGATCGAGCTGCGCGCAATCGACCGCGACCCCAACGTGGTCCGATTTAAGATTCCCGTCGCCGACACGGTGCTCGGCAAAGCAACCCAGGCGATGCGCCGCTACGGGATCGCTGACTGGGCGCTATCGATGGGCCGACTACGCGCCGGCCGACTGATCTTGCAAAATCACCCGTTGTTCTTGCAGAACCTGGAGCTGCCGCGACTGAAGCGCGCCAGCGGGAAAATCGATGTCCTGGCCCTCGATATTCTCCGCGACCGGGAACGGGGGATACCGCGCTACAACGAATTTCGCCGCCAGTACGGCCTCCGGCAACTGACCGGCTTCGATGACTTCGTCAATCCCGCTCTACCGCGGCAGTCGCTTGAGCGCATCGAACAGCAGCAGCGAGTCGCGTTGTTGCGGGAAATTTACGGCCGACATAAGTGCGATGCCAAAAAAATCATCACTGACGCGCAGAAAAATCCGGATGGCTCGCCTATCAACGATTGCCTCAGCCATCCGGACGGCACGTGGGTGGACAACATCGAAGACCTCGACGCTCTGGTGGGCTGGCTCGCCGAGCCGGTGCGGCCTCATGGCTTTGCGATTTCCGAGACCCAGCTTCAAGTCTTTATCTTGAACGCTTCGCGCCGGCTGTTCAGCGATCGGTTTCTGACTTCGAGTTTCCGCCCGGAGTTTTACTCGGAGATGGGAGTCCGATGGGTCAATGACAATGGACCGGATGGTGAAGTCATGGAACGGCGCCGCTCCAATGGACACGAAATAGCCGTCTCCCCCCTCAAGAGGGTGTTGCTGAGAACGATTCCGGAATTGAAAACAGAGCTCGATCCGGTGATCAACGTTTTTGATCCGTGGGCGCGCGACCGCGGCGATTATTATTCATTGCAGTGGAAGCCGCGGCCCGGCGCGGAGAGCGATCCCGCGTTCAAGTGAGTTAGGGATCAGTGAGTGAGTAACTAGGGATCTAGACGCTGTCGGCGACTGACTCGCCAAATCAAATTATCATCAACTCACCGCCAATCACTCACTGATTCCCTGCCAGGATGACATCGGCGGCTTTTTCTCCGATCATATAGATCGCGCTGACGATAAAGTATCCCGGGATGCGGGGAAAAACCGACGCGTCGACGACGCGCAGGCCCTGGGTACCGTGGACGCGAAAATCGCTGCTCAAAACGCCGCCTTTTTCTTTCGCGCCGATGGGGCATGTGCACGACGCGTGATGGCCCCAGGCATTATTGCGTACGAAATCACGCAGCTCCTCATCGGTCTGGACGTGAGCGCCGGGTAAATGCTCTTCGGCGACCTGCCCGCTATCGATTAAATCTGCGCTGATCCGGCGAACAAATTTTACTCCGTCGACGACAGCATCGAGATCTTCCCCGGATCGGTCGCTGTCTTCATCGAAGTAACGAAAGCTGATGCGCGGAGGCTCGCGCGGGTCGGCGGATTGCAGAATCACCGTGCCGGCTCGGTTCTTCGTATGAGCTTTGAGAACGATCCAACTCAGATAGTTACGGTGCTCCGCTATGAGTTTCGAATAGCCGGGGAAATAACCCTCGAATCGGGTCAATAGACTCAGACAAAATAAATCCGGCAGCTTGCGATCCGGGCGCGACTTCTTGAGCACGGCGAACATCCCTCCGTTGGTGGCGTAAACTCCTTGGCGCGACTTGTCCCACTCCCGAAAGCAAACATCGCCTTTGCGAAATTGAGCGTCCTTTAGAAAATCCCATTCATCTCGCATGCGATAAACCACGCTGACTTCATAGCGATCTTGCAGATTAGCCCCGACACCGGGCAAATCTACGCGTACGCCGATGCCGAGCCGCTCTAATTCTTCATGCGGGCCGATGCCGGAGAGTTTGAGTAGCTGCGGCGTATTGAATGCGCCACCGCAGAGAACCACCTCTCTCAATGCCCGCGCCTCGCGCCGCTCACCCTGCTCGGAAGCGGGGCTCGCGTGACCGCGATAGAGATTTTTGCCCTTGAGATACTCGACGCCGACGGCGCGATTGTTTTCATCAAACAAAACCCGGCTTGCCAGAGCATCGAGCTCGATACGCAGTTTATCGGGGCGGCGGCGCGCAACCTCAAGCAGGCGCTCCCGGCTGCCCACGCGCGCATGCTCCGAGGTCGTCAGCGGGACATAGCGAATGCCGAAGGCGTTGCGCCGCACGATGCGCCAGTCGTTCGGATCGCCTTTGGCGCGCAGAAACCAAAAGAAGCGCTTGAGCGGATGTTCTAACTCGGCGATGGCGCTGAAGGCCGAGCGCTCGATCACCTTCATCATCTCGCGGTCTCGCAACGCTTCGCGCGGCGGCTCCGGCCGCTCGGACGGCAACCAGCCGGAAAATCCATGGCCGCTTGGATTGGCGGCGAAAAGCTTTTTCAGCCAGCGATAAAACGGGCGATAGCGGCAGTTTTCCAGTCGTTCGAAATAGCGGCGCATGTTTGTAGCACGCCACGACGCATCGCCGGTGAGATCGGCGATATGATCCCAGTCCGCATTGTGCGGATAAATTAGAATCATTGCGTTATGGGCCGTGCAGCCCCCCAGCGCGCCAGCGCGCGGGTAAAGTACGCCGTGCCGTTCCGCCGTGTATTTATCATCTCGTCGCTGACGCTTTTCGTCTTCGTAATGGCGCACGAAAAAATCCCACTTCATCGCGGGATTTTCGGAAGCAAAAGCGTGAAAAGCGGGGACTTGGTAATCTTCTGGTAGGCGTGCGCCAGTCGAATTGACCGGGTCCCCGCCGGCTTCTAGCAGCAACACTGTATGGCCGGCCTCGGCAAGCCGGGCCGCCAGCGTACCACCGCCCGCGCCCGAACCGACGACGACGTATTCGTATTCGCGCGGGCGCGCGTCAGTGGCAGTCATCGCTTACAATTTGCCCAAACGCGGTTCAAAAGGTTTTCAAGTATTCAATGAGCGCGCGCTTGTCATCGTCGCCGAGCGGCGGCTCTTCTTTAAAAAAACTCGTGCCGAAATAGTGGCCTTTGTTCACCACATAATCCGGACACTTGCTGACTTTCATCAGGTCTGGAACCAAGTTCTTGAGCACCTCGGCGGCAGCCTCATCGTTCTTACCTTCCACCTGCTTGAGATCCTCTTTCATCTTGAGCAAGAGTTTGACGAGATCGAGCTTGTTGCTCTCGAGATCGATGTTGGTCAGCAAGCTCACCGGAGTGCCTTTCGGGATGGGACCAATTTTCACTCCCTCCTCGCTAAACAACCACGGCAGCCATTGCGCCAGCCAATCGTTCCAACTGAGCAGTTTGTTCAATGCCGGCGGCAAGAATCCGGCCGCAACCTTGATGTAGCTGGTGGCCGTCGTGCGGTAGATGAAGCCCGGAACCTTCTCGCCGAGGACCGGGTCTTTGTCCCGTTTTTCCGGCCAGAGCAATTTCTCGATGGAGTCGTTGAACGAATCCAAACGCGCTTCCACCGATGGCGACGGATTGAACTTGCCCACGGAGTTGTTCAAAAGAAACGGCGCGGTGGACCACACGCTGATCAGCGACGGCACCCGTGTGTAACCGCGGCCGTTCCCGGGCAGTTCGTATTCCTGTGGGGTGCCGTCGATCGGGTTGTAGATGGTGATTTTTCCGACCGGCGGCAAATCCTTGTACGTTCGCGAAGAAAAATTATCCCAGATATTGCCCTCGAGCGCGTTGGTCGCAAGCGGGCTACAGGCATTGGTCTGGAGCAGCGTGACCGGGATGCGCCGGTCCGTTGATAAATAGTTATCCGTGAGAAAATCATCCGCCATCACCAAGGCGGTCATCTTTTTCTTGAAATCATCGGTCTCGGTCCAGCGCCAGTATTGATCCCAGTTCCGCTCGTCGACTCCCTCGGGCGGTGCGGGAATCTTGCTTGAGTGACAGCGCGCGCAATAGATTGCAAAGGCGTGCTTGCCGCGAGTCAGCGTCGCTCTGTCGGCGGTCAAATATTTCGCCCCGCCCGGCGCGTCCTTGAGCCGGTCCGGTTGCGCCGTCTTGAGGAAGAACAACGCGACGTCGGGAGTTTGCGCTAGCGTCGCGTTCCAGTAGCTGGAATTCTTCTCGGCGTCCTCGATCTTGATCGGGGTAATTTTCTTGCCGCCGACCAGCGCGTTGAAATGCAGCAGCCACTCTTCGCTGAAAAGTCCGATGTTGATGAAAACTCGATTGAGCGCGCCGAGCACGCCGACCGAATCCGAGCCGTCCTTGAGAACCCTAGGGGTCCACACCGCATCGGGTGCTTTGAAGTATTGCGGCAATGCCGCGGTTTGCGGGTAGTCTTGAAATTGCTTGTTCTTGAGCTCCCCGCCCGCGAGTTTTTCCTCGCCCCATCGCTCGGCGGCTTTTAGCCGTGCGCCAACGCTGTAGATCGCGTTCATCGTGCGCGGATTGTTGATGTAATCCGTGGAGATAAACGACGTGTCCAAAGTTCCCGGCAGTGAAGTGTGCAGCAACTGATAAATGAAATTAGCATCGTCCTTTTGCCAGAATAGAATCCGGTCAACCCAAAAATATTGCGTCCCGGGGTTGGAATTGAGATTTTCCCATTTCGGGTTCTCGGGATCGTCCGGCGGTTTTACCGGACTGGGCCCCACGTGGCAGAAGCCGCAAGACATGCCGACGCGGTAAGGACGAATGAGATTCTTGTCATTGTAGTATTTCGGGTCGGTGTAAAATCTTTCCGCGTCCCATTTCTTTTGCGCCGCTTCGTCGAAATCGGGATTGGGAAACAGGCGCAGGCCGACGATACCCGACGCATAACCGTAATAGGAGCCGACCGGAACGTTTTTACCGCGCGCGCCGATCTTGACGCCGGGATATTTTTGCTCGTTCTCGAACGGGTCCGGCGGGCAGTCTTTGCGCCGCGTATCGAGCCAAAGTCCGAAGCGATCAGCGCGCGGCGCGGCGGGTTTTTCGAAGCAAGGTTCATTGACCACACCAAGGTAGTGCCAGCGCGTATCGCGGCTCAACTGCTTGACGCCCGGATGAGACGAGAGAATTTTCAAGAAATCCACCGCTCCGAAGCTTTTGGCCACCAGGTGATCCCAGAAGCGGTCGTTGCCGCCCGTCCAGACAATCCAATTATTGCGCCCCTTAATTTCATTGGCCGCCAGCTGCACACCGCCGTCCATGTCTTTGAAATAGTCTTCATCGGCCGCCGGAAAGCTCTCCGCCATGCGCCCCACCATCAGCGCCTCGTCCTTGACCTGTCCCGGCTCAGGCGATTTTTTCCCGCATCCCCAAGCGAAAAACAAGACGACGAAAAGCATCACAAGGTTGCCGAATCTGAATTTCTTCATTCTTGCTCCTCCCAAAACCCGGCTCGCCGCGCGAGCAAAACCTCGTACCTTTGGCTTTTCTAAAAACCCGAGCGTCACAGCGTCTTCAAATACTCGATCAGCGCGTCCTTGTCCTTGGCCGGCAAATTCGTGCCGAATTCATGCCCCTGGTTGCCACTCGCCCGTTCGCTCACGTCGTATTTCGTGCCGACCCTTTCCGCCTCCGGCCCCTGGGTTACGAAACCCACGTCCGCCGGATCATACACATCATAGCCGCGATAAAATACTTTCGGCCGCTCGGCTACTGGCTTGAGCAGATCGCGCAGGGTCGGCACCGAACCATTGTGCAGATAGGGTGCGCGCAGCCAGATGCCGTCGAGAAAGGCTGCGATGTAGCCGCTCGGTTCGTTTTCCACCAGGCCGGCACGCTCGATGCCGAAGCCTCGCACCACTTTGTTCGATTCGATAGCGGCCTTCTTGCTCCACGTTTTCAGCCGCTCTTGGTCCGTCCCCACCTCCTCGACCGGCACGCGCGTGCCGGTGCGCTCGCTCGCATGACAGCGCGCGCAGTTGGCTTCGAATATAGTCTTACCTGAGTCGGCCAATTGCTGATTGATCGGAAAGGGATACTTGGGCGCCTGTTTTTCGCTGAGATATTTTACCAGCCAATCGATCTGTTTGAGGAAGTCGTCGCGATTATGCGGCTTGGCGTTGAGCAAGCCGAGGGCCGAATCGATGATCACCGAGCGTGCGTCGTGGCTGTCACCCGCAAGGTTCATCAACATCCCCTTTTCCGGTTTGTACTTCTTGAGATTCCAGATCGACGGCATGTCGGTCGGGCCGATGCTGTCATCCATGGGCCAATTGAGCAGAAAATACTTGGTGAGGTTCATGGCATCGTCGCGGCCACGCCCCCACAAAGGAAAGCCTCTATGGTAGACCCACTGAAATTGTTTCTCCCTTTCCAGCAAGCGCTTTTTTGTTATCGGTATCAGTAGATAACGGTAGATCAGTCGATCGAGAAGGGGTAGTTTGTAGACCAGCGCAATCTCGCTCATGATCTCATCAGCGTTGAAACGCGGATCTTTGGCGCAATCGACGACGAAACGAAAAAAGGCCTGAAGGTTGAGCGTATGGTTTGGTCCGGTCGGCACGAACACCGGATTGGCATTGGCGCTTTTCCGATAGCTCGCCGTATGACAGGAAGCGCAATTGTTCGCCACCCGCGGGAAGCCGATGGTCTTTTTGGTGAAGCCGATGGGCAGCTCTTGACCTTGTTCCCAAGCCACACCCAACGACGCATAGCCGCCGGGGCCGGGCAATTTTTCCGGGAACATGCGCGGCAGGACGAAAAAAATCCAATACGGAATGCCGGCGTCATACTCGGCGCCGATCGAACCGTATTTGAAGCGCATATCCGGCGTCGCGGTGACCCACTCGGGCTGGGGCTCTTCGCGGAAGAATTTATACCAGCCGATGACGCCGCCGACGCCCGCCAGGACAACCAACAGCAACAGACAAATTTTCCACCAGGATTTTTTCTTTGGCGCTTCAGCCATCGCTCCTCCACCTGCCGCTGTATCGCACGAACTGGCGATTAGAATGTCTTAAGATACTCAACCAGTGCCTCTTTTTCGGATGCGGGAAGCTCCGTCCCAAACCGCTTGCCTTCATGGCCTTTGTTGGAATTGCCCGGCTCTCCCGTGTCGTAGAGAAAATACTTCCGGCCTTTTTCGCGCGCCACGTCGGAAACGAAGCCGAGCTTTTTCTGATCGTAGACATCGTAGCCGCGGTAAAACTTCGCCGGCCGCTTGCTGGCCGGTTCGAGCAAGTCGCGCACTGTCGGCACGGAGCCGTTGTGCAAGTACGGCGCGCGCAGCCACAGGCCGTCCAACGGACTGTTGGCGTAGCCAAAGGTCTTACGGAAATGGCTGAAGCGCTCTTCGCCGTAGCCGGCAAAGATCATGTTTTGATTCACCGCCACATCGTAAGTGTAAGAGTCCAAGCGATGCCGGTCGGTGCCGATCTCATCGATAGGGACCACTTTGCCAGCGTATTCGCCGCGAAAATCCTTGCCATCCGCTCCGTGGCAGTCGGCACAATATTTTTTGTAAACCGGAGCGCCTTGGGCGGCGAGATTTTTATCGATGGCGAACGGATAGGGCGGCGCGGGAAGTTTGCGCAGCCAATCGGCAACGCGCTTCAGGCTTTGCCGGTCGCCCGTCGGCGGTGTGATGCCGGTGCCCATCGCGGCGCTGCGATTGCGCTCTTCCAGAGATACGTTGTTGCCGTCCCAGTGCAAGTTCATCTTTAGAGTCTCGCGCTGCCCCTGGTTCCAGATGGAGGGAAAATCCGTGGTGCCGATGCGCTCTTCTTTAGCGAGCTTGTCGGGCGGAAAATTGAAATAGGCTTTCAGCGGATTGAACGTATCGACTCGTCCCGGTCCCCACTCGGGTTCAGCCTTGATGAAGTCCAAGCGGTCGCGGAGCGTGAGAATCCGCTCGCGCATGTAGTAAATTCCGTAGAATCTCAAAACGAGACGGTCGATCAGCGACAGGTCGCCCAGCCCCTCGCGTCGGCGGATAACTTTGATCTGTCGCAAAATATCGCTCGGCGTGAACCTGCGATCTTCGCCGGCGACGAACAGAAAGCGCATGAAGGCGCGAAAGTCGAACGTATTGGCCGGCATGGCGGCGTAGACTTTAGGCTCGCTCTGCGCCGTTTCGCGGACGGTTCCCGCGTGGCAAAAGGCGCAGTTGAGCCAGACCACATCGAAGCCCCGATAACGGCGCTCCGACATGCCGACGGGTAAATCCTTCCCTTTTTCGAAAACGAAGCCTACCGATGCCCATCCCTTGGCCGGAGGAGGCAATTTATCTTGAAACAGCTCCGGCAAGGCGCGCCAAATCCAATAGGGCATGCCGAATTCATGCTCGCTGCCCAGTGAGCCGTACTTAAAGTGATCGAGATCATCTTTATATTCCACCGCGCGGTCAACGCCGAAACGGCCCAACAACCAGGCTCCAATCAAAAGCGCGACCACCAGCAGGACTACCGTGAAAACACCGATACGGAAGAGGACCCGCTGACCTGTTGACATTTGACTGTTGCTGTTCATCGACGATCAACCTCCACCCAGGGCGCTAGCCAGCCCCGATAAAAAACACTCCGAGTCGAGCGCCGTGATCCGAGATCACTAAGTTTACACAATTTCACGCTTGAATAGGTAGGAAGAAATTTTACTGGCGGCACAACCTCAAAAACCCGGCCCGACGAAACGTCAGCCAATCCCGTACAGCAGACGGCTCGGTAGGGAGCTGTCCGAACCACTGCATCACCAGAGCCGGTTCGGAAACTTGTGCAGATCGCTTGGAGGCCCGTCAAAACTTCAAAGCGAAATCAATCAGGCGCTTTTTCTCCCAGTAAACTTTTCCCAAGTACAGCTTGGGTTCGATCTCGCGGATCTCATCGCGAATCCATTGGGCGATGATCGAGGTATCCGAATAGTCTAGGACGATGCATTCTTTGCCGTCGAGCCAACTCGGACCTTTGTAGACTTTGGCAATGATTGCGTTGAGCCCAAACGGCAGAATTCGGTTTTTGAGAACGCCCTTCTTTGCGTCGAAGACCTTGCCCTGCCACGCGAAGTGGCTGATGAATTTGGCGATAGCCGGGCTGAAAGTTGTCCCCGGCGCAACGATCGCCGTGCCATCCGCCTCCCCGTCCGGGATATTGCCGACCGGGCTATTGGTGAATAGCGCATCGAGCTCGGTTTGCGACATCTTCAAAAGCTTTTCGACATCGTATGCCATGGCAGCACCTCCTTGACGAACGTCGATCTTCCGGCCGTCGTCGTGCGGACCATCCGCTTCACCCCATCGCTCCGACGCGGTTACTGTCACATATCCGGCGCGCGCAGGTCAAGAAAATTACCGATGGCGTGAAAACTTTTTTAGATCAAAATGAATCGAAGAATACGACGGGACGCAAGACAATTGCGAATCGAAGACAGTTTTGTCACATTTAAAAACAAGCAGAGGAAGATGCGCACAAAAACCGCCATATTGTCGATCGCCAATCTCAAGGCGGACGATTTGCCGGCGCTGCGCCAGGCGTTTCAAGAATTACCGGGCGTCGGCAAGATCGATTTCAGCTTGGAGCGCAGCGTCGCCGTGCTTGAGTTCGATCCGAGCCAATCGCACATCGACGATTTTTTACGCGCCGTGCTGCGGGCCGGATTCCAAGTCCTTTGAACCCGGGTCGTGCGGTCGCAACTCCGGAGTGAGCGAGGCGCGACCCTGGAGTAAGAGCGACACCCAATCGCGAAATCTCAAAGCTGTTTTCACTTTTTCCTGCCCCGCCGGAAAAACCGTAAGATCTCTCTCACCCAGCCACCGCTGATCGCGGTTAGCCAACAGGTTCAAACCCATTGTCTTCCTCACGGGAGCCTCGCTCCTCGCGTCCTGTCTGGATTCATTTGCGGGATTCCGGCTGAATCGTCGGCTCGGGTTGGCAACCATCTCGACATTTGCTCTCGAAACTTGGGACCAAGAACAATTGAACTGCGACGTTACTCTCCGGCGATCGTCATCGTGGCGATCTTCACCGTGGGCGAGGCGATTCGCCCGCGCATTTCGAGATCGGTGCCGACCATCTCGATATTTTGAAACATCTCTTTCAAGTTGCCGGCAATCGTAATTTCCTCCACCGGATAGGCCAATTCGCCGTTCTCGATCCACAGCCCGGCGGCGCCCCGCGAATAGTCGCCGGTAACCATATTCACGCCGAAGCCGATCATCTCGGTGACGTATAACCCCCTTTTTACGGATTTGATGATTTGCTGCGGCGTGTCTTTACCCGGGGACAGATAGAAGTTCGCCGGCGACACACCGGGAGGCTCGCCGACCGAGCGCGACGCGTTGCCGGTCGATTTCATGCCCAATTTTTTGCCGCTGTAGGTATCGAGCAAATAACTTTGCAGCTCGCCTTTTTCGACGACCACCTTTTTACGCGTGGGCAGTCCTTCGCCGTCGAAGGGACGCGACCCCAGCGCTGTGGGAATCGTCCCGTCGTCGATTACGGAGAGCGGTTCCGAGCCAATTTTTGTTCCCAGCTTCCCGGTCAAGAAGGACGCGCCCTTATACAACGAGTAGCCGGAGAGGGCCGAGGCTAGGTTGCGCAGCAACGAAGCGGCCATTTCGGGATCGAAAACGATCGGCACCGCGCAGGTCTTGACCTTGCGGGCGCCAAGCCGGCGCAGCACCCGTTGAGCGGCTTTCTCACCGACGCTCTTAGGTGATTCGAGCCTGGCGAATTTCCGATTGGAGGAATACCAGTAATCCCGCTGCATGGAGCCATTTTGCGACGCCACGGGCGCGACCGAATGACCGAAGGTCGATCCGGCGTATTCGCCGGCGAAGCCGTGGCTGTTGGCGTAGATCACGCGCCCGAATTGATTGGAAAACTCCGCGCCCTCGGAATTGGTAATGCGCGAGTCGTAGCCTAACGCGCTGTTCTCGGCATCGAGCGCAATTTGAATCTTCGCATCGACGGACACTGCGCGCGCGCCGTCGTCGACCAAGTCGAGCTCGGGCATTTCGCGCGCAAGCTCGGCGGCGTCCGGCAATCCGCCATGGGGGTCTTGCGCCGTCACTTTGGCCATGCGCACGGTGTCGTCGACTAGTTTCTCGATCGACTTTCCGGAAATGTCGGAGGTCGACGCGGAGGCAGAGCTATTGCCAAAAAAAAGCCGCAGTCCCAGACGTTTCTCGCCCGCCTGACTGATCTTTTCCACCTCACCCATGCGCACGGTGACGAAGAACGATTCGCTCTCCGCCATCATGACGTCGCCCTGCGACGCGCCTTTGGCTTCGGCCATAGACAAAATTTCCCGGCCCAAATCTCTGCTCAGCTCTACGCGATCCATGATTTCACCTGCTTTGCGTTCCGAGAGGGTTCCATTAGGTCCGTCTATTCCAATCGCTTTGGCATTTCAGTTTATAAGAAGACCGCAAAGGGAGCGATCACGCCTTTGTCCCGCCGACGGTCAATCCATCGATCTTGATCGTGGGCAAACCGACGCCGACCGGAACCGATTGTCCGTCTTTGCCGCAGGTGCCAACGCCTTCGTCTAACTTAAGGTCCGAGCCGACCATCGATACTCGGGTCAACACATCCGGGCCATTGCCGATCAGGGTGGCGCCCTTGACTGGCTGGGTGACCCTCCCGTCTTCAATCAGATAGGCCTCGCTCGCCGAGAACACAAACTTGCCGCTGGTGATATCCACTTGGCCGCCGCCGAACGAGACCGCATAGAGCCCTTTTTTAACCGAGCGAATGATGTCTTCGGGAGCCGAATCGCCGGCGAGCATAAAAGTGTTGGTCATCCGCGGCATCGGGATATGCGCGTAGCTCTCGCGCCGGCCGTTGCCGGTGAGTGGCATTTTCATCAATCCCGCGTTGAGCTTGTCCTGCAGATATCCCTTGAGAACGCCCTTCTCGATTAAAACCGTCCGATGGGTCGGCGTGCCCTCGTCGTCGATGTTGATCGAGCCGCGACGCGACGGGATCGTGCCGTCATCCACTACCGTGCACAATTCCGACGCCACTCTCTGGCCGATCCGGTCCGTAAAAGCGGAAGTTTTTTTGCGATTAAAATCGCCTTCGAGACCATGGCCGATCGCTTCATGGAGGAGGATCCCCGGCCAGCCGTTGCCCAGAATGACATCCATCGTTCCTGCAGGTGCCTCGACGGCGCTGAGATTGAGAATCGCCTGTCGCACCGCTTCCCGGGCGTATCGTTGCCAGTCCTGCTGGTCGAGAAAGAAATCGTAGTCGACCCTGCCGCCGCCGCCAAAGCTGCCAATCTGCCGGTTACCGCTTTCTTCGACGATACAGGTAACGTTGAGACGGGTAAGCGGCTGGATATCCCCGACAACCGTGCCCTGCGAAGTCGCCACCAGAATAACTTTGTACTCGCTGCCGAGGGAGACAAAGACATTTTTCACCCGGGAATCCTGAGCGCGGGCAAATTTATCGATTTCGTAAAGCAACTCCACCTTACTTTCCAAAGGGACATCGTTGACCGGCGTTTTGATCGGGTAAAGATCATGAAACTCACCGCGTGGCTCGCCCACCAGCGCCGGCGTATGCGACGGTTGGTTCTGCGCGATGTACCGGGCAGTGCGCGCCGCGATCTCAAGCTTTTCAATGGTAATGTCGTCGGTGTAGGCATAGCCGGTTTTGGTTTCGGCGAGCACTCGTACGCCGACACCATTGGCCGTGGATTGAGAACAGTTCTTGACCAGCCCTTCTTCCAGCCCGATCCCTTCGTTTCTGCGGTATTCAAAATAGAGGTCGGCGTAGTCGGCTTTTTTGCCCAGAGCGGCATCGAGCACTTTTTGCAGATCGTTAGCTTTGACACCGAAATTATCGCTAAAGAAAGTCGCCGGCAGAGTTTCTGTTGCCATAGTTCCTCCCTGGTTAAATTTTTATCATATAACCCTCCGTCACTTAAACTCTTTCTCGGCCAAACCGAGGTTTTCCAACCGGCCGCAGAGGGGCGCAAAACCGGTTGATCGCTGCCGGCTCTTGGGCTAGTATTCGCGTATTAAAATCCGGGGCGGGAGTTATGGCGCAGAAAAAAATCGTTCATATCGTCGGGACCGGTACCATCGGGGAACCGCTGATCGGCATCCTGTCGACCTTCAAAGAGCCATTTGGGATCGATGAAGTGACATTTCACAAGCGCACTCCGCTGGTGACGGACCGATCCAAAGTCATTGTGTCCTGCAAACAAGGGGCGAAGCTCGCCGTCGACAAGGAGCGGTGGCAAAAGTTCGTCGACATGGGCATGCCTCCGAGCCTTGAGGCCGAAGAAGCAATCGAACGCGCCAGCGTGGTGATCGACTGCACCCCGGTGGGCAACGAGAACAAGGAGAAAATTTACAACCGGTATGCGGGCAACGGCCGCGGCTTCATTGCCCAGGGAAGCGAAGACGGCTTCGGCAAGAAGTACGCCCGCGGCATCAATGACAAAGCGCTCGAGAAGGGCAAGGACCAGTTCATTCAGGTCGTCAGTTGCAACACCCACAACTTGGCGGTGTTGATCGACACGATCGCACTGGGCCCGGAAAAAGAAGACAATCTGGCCGAAAGCCACTTCGTTTGCATGCGTCGCGCCAACGACCTCAGTCAAGAAGGTGACTTCATCCCGGCTCCTGAAGCGGGGAAGCACGACGACCCGCAGTTTGGCACCCATCAAGGCCGGGATGCCCACTACCTGTTCAAAACCCTAGGGTTGGATCTTGATATCTACTCCTCCGCTTTAAAGCTGAATACGCAGTACATGCACACGATTCACTTCAATCTGAAACTGCGCCGGGGCATTAGCAAAGATGAGCTCATGCGCCGGCTGCAAGCTAATCTCAGAGTCGCGCTGACGAACAAGAAATCTTCCGCATCGGTGTTTTCGTTCGGCCGCGACCATGGCATGTTTGGCAGAATTCTAAACCAGACGGTGATCGTGACTCAGAGCCTGGCGATGCGCGGCGATAAGGAAATCATCGGCACCTGTTTTACGCCGCAGGACGGCAATTCGCTGTTGAGCAGCATCGCCGCGTCCCTATGGTTCCTTTATCCGGATTCCTACGAAGAGAAGCTCGCGCCGGTCAAGCCGTATTTTTTCAGCGAGATCTAAAACTCCGGTCGTTGAGCTTCAAGGGGATCAAGAACAACACGTTCTCGGTCCCTTTTATTCCGTGACGCCCTCGGTCACGATGCCGTCGAAGCGGACCCGGTCCCCCGCTTGAATTCCGTATCGCTTGGCCAACCCGCCGTTGATCTCCAAGACAAATTGACTGGGAACTCCGACCGATCGCGATTCGAGCGAAAAAGGCACGGTATGCTCAACAATGCCGACGATTCGTAGATCATGATCGATGAAGATCATATCCAACGGAATCGGCGTATTCTTCATCCAAAAAGTCTGCGTCTCTTCTACCGGAAATAGAAAAAGCATACCGCGGTCGGGTGCGAGCTCGCGGCGATACTGGAGGCCCATGATTCTTTTTGCCGATGTATCCGCAATCTCGACTTGAAACGCCAGCTCGCCAGATCTCGTCAAAACGGTAACCGTGGGCTGCGCTTCGCACGCCGTTACCGCGCTTAGCATCGCAAGATAGAGCCCGATGAGCAACAAGCGCCGGGGTCGCATTCTACTTGGCGAGACGGCTGGCAACGATCTCGGCGACATCCAACACCGCCATCGCGGCATCCGGTTCTTCTTTCGCGGCTTCTTCAGTGATCATGCGCATGCAGAAGGGGCAACCCGTGGCGACGGTTTTCGCGCCGGTCTGTTTGAGCTCGCGGTAGCGATTGGTGCTGACCCGCTCGGCGCCCTTTTCCTCCTCTTTCCAAAACTGACCGCCGCCCGCGCCACAGCAAAAACTGTTTCTTTGGTTGCGGCTGGGCTCCGTGAGACTCGCCCCAGTCGCTCGAATCAGGGCGCGCGGCTGGTCGAAAATCCCGTTATGTCGCCCGAGATAGCAGGGGTCATGATAGGTCACCGAGCCGCCGTCACCGCCCGCCAGTCTAACCTTTCCGGCGCGAATCAATTCATCGATGAACTCGGTGTGATGTTTCACCACGAAGTTACCACCGAACTGGGGGTACTCATTGGCTATCGTATGAAAACAATGTGGACAAGTCGTCACGATCGTTTTGGGTTGGATCGCGTTTAAAGCCGCGATGTTTTCCTCCGCCATTTGGGAAAAGAGATACTCGTTGCCGGCGCGTCGCGCCGTATCCCCGGTGCACTTTTCGTCTTTGCCAAGCACCGCCCAATCCAACCCGGCGGCGTTGAAGATCGCCGCGAGGCTCCGTGCGATCTTTTGTGCGCGGGGATCAAAGGCCACCGCACAGCCGACCCAGTAAAGTACGTCCGGATCAGTTTTTTGCCCCAGCGTCGGCACCGGAAACGGCAAGTCCTTGGCCCAAGCAAGCCGCTCGTCGGCCGCCATGCCCCAGGGATTGCCCGCGCGCTCCATGTGATTGAACGTATTCTGTAAGCCTTTGGGGAACTCCGCCGCAGTCAACACGCGCTCGCGCCGCACGTCGATGATATGCAACATCTGCTCGTTCCCCACCGGGCAGATTTCGATGCAAGCGTTGCAGGTGGTGCAAGCCCAAGCGGCTTCTTCATTGAGCGCAAAATCAAGCAACGGCCGTGGGCTTTCTTGACCGCCGGCGAATGCCGGCAAAATCTTATTCAACTCGTAGCGCTCGTTGATAAGAATTGCAGCGGGGCTCAGCGCCTTGCCCGTACTGGCGGCCGGACAAACATCCTGGCAGCGGTTGCACATGATGCAGCTGTAGGAATCCAACAATCGCGGCCAGGTTAGATCTTCGAGCCTCGCAGCGCCAAAGACCTCCTCCTTTTCGAAATCCATCGGCTGTAGCGTGCCGGGCTTGTCCTTTTTGAGCGCGAGGTTGATCGGCGCGAGAAAAAGATGAATATGCTTGGACCGGGGAAAATAAGGAATGAAAAGCAAAATCGATCCTAAAGCCCCCCACCAGAAAAAATGATTGAGGAAATCGAGCCCGCCGGCGGAGAACCCGCCGAAAGCCGCCGCGGCGAGCGAGCTCACCGGCTGGAAGAAGTCGGTCCCTTCGATGGCGAGCTGGGTCGCTTTGAACAGCATCCGGCAACCGACATGAAAGACGATGAACCCAGCAACCACCGCCGAATCGCGAAAAATCCCCGCGCGGACCTCCGGCTGGAGCGGCACGTTGGCGGGAAAATCAAAGTCCTTGGGCCGCACAAAAAATCGCCGAATCAACATCCCGAGGATGCCGATCAAGACGCAAGCGGTCAGCAGATCGGCGAGTACGTTAAACAGATTCCAGCCTCCGCCGCGCGCGTGAATACCAAAAAAGCCTTCCAGCACATCGACGAGATTGACGAGGAAATAAAAGACAAAGCCGTAAAAAATCAGCGCGTGCAGGAAAGAAATCAGCGGACGCGCTTTAAATACCGATTGTTGCGTCAAGACAATCCAGAACGCTTGCCTTACGCGCGCCCCGAGGTTATCTAAGCGCGTCTCCGGCTTACCGCGCGCGATGGCTCGGTAGACGGCGTAAAATTTAGTTCCACCGTAATAGAGGGATCCCAGCGCAAGCAGCAGAAAAAGAATTTTTTCGACTAAGGTCAGCATAGCGGGCCTTCAGACCTCCGTTAGCTCTTTCTTATCGTTGCGGTGAAGCGCTTGTCAAAACGGTCTCGAGAAAAACTCGGACAGGCGCGGAAGATTTGAGACGAAAGACCTTTAACTGCTGTTGGTGAGATCCGCCCACTGCGCCACGTCCGCGCTTCAGTGGAAGCAGGAGTGGGCACGCTGACGCGTTTCGCGCCGCTCTTTGGCTCAACCCGGAAAGCCCAAACGCTTGGAAAGCTCTCCCCCAGCTCTAAGCAACGCCGGCGCAATCGCATCGTTTACCGTCGCGTCGTCCAACCGATGCGCCGGGCCGACGACGGCCAGGGTGCCGACGAGTGACCGGGTATAATCGCGCACTGGCACGGCAACGGCATTAACGTCTTCAGCAAATTCGCCGCGCTCCAGGGCATATCCCGCCTCGCCTATGATTTTCATCTGTTCTCGCAGAACATTTCGGTCCACGATTGTTTTCTCGGTAAAACGCTCTAATCGCTCAGGCAAGGCTTGAGCGGAAACGCCTTCGGCTTCGAACACGAGATGGACCTTTCCCGCGGCTGTACAGTGCGCCGGCAGGACTGTCCCTAAAAAGGACACGACGCGCACCGTCCGCGCCGGCTCAACGAAGTCGAGCGGAATAATCGCACTGCCTTTGCGAATCGCGACGTAAGTGCTTTCTTTGGTCGTCTTGGACAAGTCATCGAGCACCGCATGCGCCTGCAAGAGCAACCCCATTTGATGGATGAAGGTTTGTCCCAACTGCAAACAGCGCAGGCCCAGGCGATAATTTTCAGTAATCTTATTCTGCTCAATATAGCCGCGCGCCTCAAGCGTGGCGAGCAGACGAAAAACGTTGTTTTTATGCAGTTTTAGACGTTTGCTTAATTCGGTTACGCCGATTTCATCGACGTTGCCATTGAATTGCTCTAGGACATCGAGGGCGTGCGAAACCGATTGAATCACGTAGTTGGCTTTCTCGCGCCGAACCATGTTTCCTCCCGGCTATATTGGCTTCCTTCTCCTACAGAATATTCTTAAACAAAATTGAATCAATTCCAAAAAAGCGTTTTAACCTAACCCACCGAGTAGACCTTGTCAAACAGCCCTGAGCAATCACAAAAATGCGCGAGTATTCAGGCAAAACGCTTTTTTCTGGCTGCGGAAGGAATTTGTTTTTTGTATAAGTTCTGGTTTTGAAAATATATTCGGTAGAGAAGTTGCGAAAATGCATCAGAAAAATGGCAACCAGGGTATTTTTCGCATCGTTTCAGCCGGTCCTTTGACCGGGTTGGAAAATCCGTAAACTAGCCCTCGTCCTACAGGCCATTATCGAGAAACCCGCGCGCGCAGTTTGACAGTAACGTTAGTCATCACGTAGTTTTGCTAAGCCAGTTAGTGAATCGAGAAAGGCGTAAACCTTGAAACCGACGCTTGCTCTCAGCATCATCGTTTTCTTTGTATTGCTACAAATTGACCATTTCACTTCCGCCGCGAATGCGCAGAGATTGGAGAAGTTGGTAATCGGCTATCCGGCTCCCGTCGCATCGCTCGGCATCATTGAAGTCATGCGCAGAGCGGGCTTGTTTAAAAAGAACGGTCTCGACGTTGATCTTGTCTATATCCAAGGCAGTCCGATTTTGACGACCGCCATGGTTTCGGGGCAGGTGCCGATGAGCTTTATCGGCGGCGCGGCGATCGTCGCTTCCGCCGTCGGCGGCGCCGACACCTTCTATCTCGCCTGCGGCATCAATACGCTCTACTGGCGCGTTTTTTCGACGCCGGACGTGAAAACCATCGCCGACCTCAAGGGCAAGAAAATCGGCGTCACCACCATCGGCTCCCAGGAAGACAGCGTCATCCGCTTCATCCTCAAAGAGCGCGGCTTGAATCCTGATCGCGACTTCGCCGTCGTCGCCGTGGGCGGCGCGCCGACGCGCTTGGCCGCATTGAGCAAAGGCGTCGTGCAAGCCTCCACATTCATCCCACCCCAGGACATCGCCGCGGAAAAGCTGGGGTTGCACGAGCTTATCGACATGAGCAAGCTCGGCCTTTACAATCCCGGCAGTTGCTTTGCCAGCACCAAGAGCTACGTCAGGACCCATCGCGACACCGTGATGAAGGTCATGAAGACTTTTGTTGAGGGTTTGCGCTTCTACAAGGAGAATCGCGAATTTGTCCTGAAGGTCACCGCCGATTTTGCCCAGAATCGAGACCCCGCCGTGCTCAACCCGACATACGACGTGGTCACCCTCTATCAGGACCGCGTCCCCTACGTCAACATGAAAGGCATCGAGTTCATGCTCAAAAGCCTGGAACTACGCGATCCCCGCGCCAAGACATTCGACCCGGCCAACGTGGTCGATTCGAGCTTCATTCAAGAGCTGGATAGAAGCGGCTTCATCGAAGCCGTGTGGAAGAAGTGACAAGAAAATTTGTAATGCGTGAAACGTAAGGAGTCCGGAGGGGGTTCTCCGGCCCTCTCACGCTTCTCGCCTCGCGCCTTGTCTTATCCCCAGCGCCGAATCAGTCCCAGCAAATCGCATACGCGGTTGGAATATCCCCATTCGTTGTCGTACCAGCTGAGGCATTTCAGATATTTACCGCCGGTGACGCTGGTAAAAGCGGGATCAAAAATCGAGGAATGAGAGTTGCCGATCACGTCCGAGGACACGACGGGCGATTCCATGAATTCCAAAATGCCTTTCATCCGATTTGACTCCGCCGCCGATTTTATCGCGGTATGGACGTCTTCGACGCTTACGCGTTTGCCCAGTTCGGCAAATAAGTCCACCACGGAGCCGTCCGGCACAGGGACGCGCGCCGCGATGCCGTCGAGCCGCCCCTTCAGCTCCGGCAGCACTTCGCCCACCGCCTTCGCGGCGCCGGTGGAAGTCGGGATGATATTCTCCGCTGCGGCGCGGCTACGCCGCCAATCCGCGTGCGGCACGTCGGCGAGCCGCTGATCGTTGGTGTAGGCGTGCACGGTGTTCATGACGCCTTCAACGATGCCGAAGGAATCGTGCAGCACTTTGGCCAGCGGCGCCAGACAATTGGTCGTGCAGCTCGCGTTCGAAATCATCCGGTGCTCGGGCTTGAGCCCGTCGTCGTTGACGCCGATCACAACGGTATAATCGATTGCGTCTTTCGCCGGCACCGTCAGGACCACCCGTTTGGCGCCGGCTTCCAGATGTTTGCCGAGCTGTTCTCTGCCGGTGAATATCCCCGTCGACTCGATCACCACATCGATGCCTAGCTCGCGCCAAGGCAATTTGAGCGGATCTCTCTCCTGGAGCATGCGGGTATGACTATGGGACGTCACCAGCTCGTCGCCTTCGAGCCGCAAAGCGCCTTCGAAACGCCCCATCACGGTGTCATAGTTGAGCAAGTATTTTAGCGCGCTATGATCGAACACATCGTTGATCGCCACCAGCTCGGCGTCCGCTCGCTTGTCGAGAATGCGAAAAACCGAACGGCCGATCCGGCCAAATCCGTTAATGGCAACTCTCATTGCGCACCTCCGTTGCCGTCAAGCCTGCTATATTGTCGAACCACGTCGAGCACGCGGCACGCATGTCCTAGGCTCTCGTACCAGGCCAGCACTTTAACGATTTTCTTGCCCGCTTTGAGTGTCGCGCGTGCATCGAAGAGCAAGGATTGTCGGCAACCGATGACATCGGATGAAACAATCGGATCGTCGGTCACGGCGATCACATCGGGGTGCCGAGCCGCAGCCGCGCGCATCGCCTCGTTTATGTGAGTGACCGTGACGCCGCCGTCCCGCATGACGCAGTTGACATCCAGCAGTGACCCGCGTTGAACCGGCACGTTAAGCGCATAGCCGCTCAGCTTTCCCGAAAACTTCGGCAAGACTATCTCCACCCAGCGCGCCGATTCATTATTATTAGGAATAATGTTTTCCGCCGCAGAGCGGCTGCGGCGAAAGTCCTCATGCGCATAATCTTGCAGCGATTGATCGCTCGAATAGGCATGCACCGTCGTCATCGATGCGCACTCGACTCCCAACGATTGATCCAGAGATTGGAGCAAGAGTGCGAACGCGTTGGTCGTCGCCGAGCCGGCAGAGATCATTTTGTCGGCGCTGACGGCAGCGCTTTCATTGATTCCCGGTATGGCAATCCGGTCGATAGGCTCCGATGGCAGGGATGCCAGGATAACTCGCTTCGCTCCAGCGCGTAGGTGCGCCTCCATGTCGCGCCGGCGCCGATAACGTCCCGTGGCATCGACAACGCAGTCAACGCCTAGAACGTCCCAGGGAACCTCGTCGGGCCGCGCCAGCTGGAGCATTCTGGTACGGAATTTCTCGTTAATCAGGTAGTTGTCTTCAAGCCGGGACGACGGCTCTTCCACACCGTCGCTTTGGAGCAGATACTCGATGATTTCCGGCTTGCCGATGTCGGCTACGGCAACGATTTCAATGTCGTCTTTTTCTAGCGCGAGGTGATAAAGGTGCCGGCCAATCTGACCCAAGCCCATAATGCCGACCCGGATTTTCCCGTTTCGCATTTGGCCCCCTTTGTCTTTAGCAAATATAGGCTCCCGAGAATGGTTTAGTTTATACCGGAGCGCAGGTAAAATCGATCGATTAAAAACAAAAAGTGTTCGCTGGGAAATCGACTTCAATACGCCGCAAGGCCCAATCCAAACCGCTACGTCGGCGCTGCGCGGAAGAAGTTCTGTCGCTATGTCGGCTTGATTAGGCCGGCGCGAAGAATTTTTCCAATTGCGCTTTTCGGCAAGCTTTCGGCGAACTCGATAGCGTGAGGGATTTTGTAGGGGGCGATTTGAACGCGGAGGGTTTCGCGGATGGTCTGGGCGAAATCAGCCGACGGCGTGTAGCCGTCGGCTAAGACTATGATGGCGTGAATCTTATTGCCGATATCGCTATCGGGCACCGGGACCACGGCAGCTTCGATGATCGCGGGATGCTTTTGCAGGGCGTTCTCGATTTCGGTCGGCGAAATAAAAATGCCGCGGCTCTTGAAGCAGTCGTCGCGCCGGCCGGCGATGTAGAAATAGCCCTCGCTATCTTGATAGGCGAGGTCTCCGGTCAGATACCAGCCGTTTCGAATTACCGCCTCGGTTCGTTCACGGTCTTTGTAATAACCGAGAAACAATCCCGGATCCGAGGTCGAAATCGCAAACTGGCCGAGCTCGCCGCTGGGCACCGGCTTTAAATCGTCATCGAGGATCGCCACGCCGACACCCGGGAGCCGTTTGCCGACCGACCCCGGTTTGACCGGATGTCTCACGCCGTTGCCGATCACGAGTTGGTATTCCGATACACCGTAGTGTTCGTACAACTCGGAACCCACCCTCCGCTTCCATTCCGCATAGGTCGTCTCGCGCAGAGCCTCACCCGTCGAGTGAGAGCAGCGCAGGCTTTTTAGATCGTGCCGGTTCTCGAACTCGGGCATGGCGAGCAGGCGACGGTAAACCGTCGCAACGCAATGGAGCACGGTCACTTGGAATTTCTCGACCGCGATCAAAACATTTTCCGCTGTGGCGCGGCCGGGGAGGATCGCGCCGGCGACACCATTGCGCAGCGGGAAAAGTAAATTGTGGCCCAAGGCGCTGATAAAGCTCCATTCGCCGGTGGCCATGACCACGTCGTTCTCTTGCGGCGGCAACCGGTAGCGGTTCAAATCGCCGAGTGCGACTATCCACCGATGGGCATGAACGATACCTTTGGGCTTGCCGGTCGTTCCGGAGGTGTAAACGATGAAAGCAGGCTCGTCGCTCCGCGTATCGGCGGTAACGACGGCTGTGGAAGACTTCGCCTCCAGCGCCGTGAATGGAATTTCATTCCCACCCGATTCGCCGGCGCAAACGACGTGCTTGAACCAAGCGCTGCCGCGCAGCTCGCGCACGGCGTCGCTGCGCGCTGCCTCAGTGAAGATTAGCAGCGGTCTGGTTTGCTCGAGCACGGCGGCCAGCTCAACCGCCGTAAGCAGAGAGTTGACAAGAACGGGAATCGCGCCGAGCCTCACCGCTGCGAGGAACGCGACGGCAAACTCCGGCGAGTTGGTCATCTTGATGAGAACGAGATCGCCGCGCTTCAATCCAAGGTCGAGCAAGCCGGCGGCCACTGCGTTGACCCGCTGCTGCAACGATTCGTAAGTGACGACTCCGAACTCGCCCACGAGCGCCGTCCGATAAGCGCAACCGCGCGCAATCGAATCGTCGAGCACGTTCTGCGCGAGATTCAATTTTTCCGGCACGACGCGATAGTTGTGCCCTTTGATCGCAGAAAAAGTCATCGCCAGCTATTTTGGGGGTTTCTTTGCCGGGCCTTTTTTTTGAAACGGCCGGTCGGCGTCGTAAGGGTACGTGTAGCGCGGCGGGCGCTTTTCCACGAAGGCGCGCATGCCCTCTTGGCAATCTTTGGTTCGGGTAATCTCCAGCACGGCATCGAGTTCCTGCTGATAACCTTCGTCGGTGCGATTCCAGTTCCAGTACATTTTCACCAGCCGTTTGGCTTGCCGCACGGATAAATAAGGATTCGCCGCGATGCGCCCGGCAAGAGCGAACGCCGTGTCGAGAAGCTTGGCGGCCGGTACGACTTCCTCGACCAGGCCGATGCGCAACGCTTCTTTGGCGTCGATGATCTCGCCCGTAAGAATCAAACGCATCGCTCGACCGATACCGATCAACTTGGGCAAATTGCGCGCGCCGCCGCTCTCGGGCACGAATCCGGCCGGCACCGCCACTTCGCCGAAGCGCGCGCGATCCGAGGCGATGCGCATATCGCAGAGCGTCGCCATTTCGAGACCGACGCCGACCGCCGGGCCGTTGATGGCGGCGATCGTTACTTGCGGCAAATCTTCGAGCTTGCGCATGGCGCTTTGCAGTACTCGGTGGCGCAAATCGTTGAAAAAATACTCGGCCATTTCCTTGTACGGGCCGGTGATACCCATGGAGCCTTCAAAGGCGCCGAGCACGTCGCCTTCCGACTTGAGATCGCCGCCGGCGCAGAAGCCCCGCCCTTCGCCGGTCAAAATTACGACCTTGACGATGGAGTTGCGCGCGATCTCGTTGCATAAGGCATCGAGCTCTAGGCGCATGAGTGGGTCGACGGCGTTGAGTCGCTCGGGACGATTCAAGGCGATGACGCCGATGCACGGCTCTCCGGGATTATTGGGGTTGTCGCGCACCGACCATTTGAGTGCTTTGTAATCCATGGAGGCTCCTGGGGCGATTGATCAAGTTCGTCTATCGGTTCGACCGCATGACATCCCTTTTCCAAAGAAGGATTGAGGAGAATTTGACTTGGTAGGCGAGCAAAATCCCCTTAGCCCCGTTTTTTCCACGGGGGTTTTATACGGACGCGAAGCGCACGGTCAGAACTTCGTCATTTCTTTTTCTGCTGGCCGTAGTACGACGTGTTCACCGCAACTTCGTCGGTCCGTTTGCGCTCGCGGGCAATCTTTTCGCCGGTCTGCCAGAACTCGCCGGCGACGGCGAGCTTTGCTTCCTCGTCAAGCTCCGCATTCCAGTCGCCGAGCGAGTAGCCGTACCAGGGCGATTCGGGCTCCAATTTCGGCAGCTCAAGCCTCTCCCAAAGTTTGCGCGCGCGTTCCATGTATTCCTTCTTCGGCAAAGAAATTGGTGGAAACGTTTCTTTCAACGTCGCATCCCAGAGCAAACAGGAATCGTCGGCGCCGCCGCGCGCGTCGTGGCGCGGCGCATGACCAACGTCCGTGCCGCGGATGATTTGCACGTCTCGGTGCGGTTGCGAACGGTAGCCGAGCGCCCAGAACACCGCATCCAGATTCTCGGGATCGATATCATCGTCGACGGCGATGACGATCTTCGACATCGACGGGCGAAAGGTAACCGCGGCCATCAAGGCACGCCAGACTTCGGCCTGGCTCGGCTGGCGCATCTGAATTACGGTCAGCTTTTGCGTCGCCGTCAGCGGCTCGTGCAACATCACGCGGGTAACGCAGTTGATGCCCAGAACGTTTTTCAGATGATCGAGATAGAGCGGCTCGTAGGCCATTTTTTTGATCACGCTCGACTCCGACGGCGTCACCTGGCTGATGATCGAGCAGAGAATGGCATTTTTGCGCCGCGTGATCGCGGTGACTTCCATGTACGGATTGTACTCCTTCGGGTTGACGTGGCCGTGGGATTCACCGAACGGCGCTTCCGGCTCGAGATATTCCGTCGAAACGAAGCCTTCGATGATGATCTCTGCGTCGGCGGGAACCATCAGCGGCACCGTCTTCGCCTTGACGACACGGATCGGCGCTTTTACGAGGCCGCCGGCGACCGCGAACTCATCGACGTCGTAAGCGAGCTTTTGCGCGGCAACATAAGAGATTGCCGGCACGCCGCCGACGCAGAGCGCGGCCGGCATCTTTTCCTTGCGCGCGCGATGCTTTTCCCAATGCACATAAATACCTTGGCCCAATTCCAGCGAAGGATTACAGCCGATCCGGTTGCGCGCCTTGATCATCGCCCGGTAGGTGCCGATGTTGTGAATCCCGCTTTCGGGATCTTTGGTAATGTAATGCGCCGCGCTGATGTAGGGCGCGTTGTCCCAACCGGGCGTAGAGATCGGCACCGGAATGCTATCGAGTCCCCGGCCGGGGTTCTTCAGCTCGTCGCCGGCGATGACGATCTCATGTACCGGCGCGGCCTCGGAAGGAATTTCGACCGGCGGGACCGGATTCGCTTTCGCCTGCGCCCACAGCTGATTGACTTTTGTCGGGTCGGTGCCGAGCCCGATGCCGTAGATGCGCCGGTTCGCCGCCAATATACCTATGGCAACCGGAATATCGTACCGCTTGCCCTTGGCGTCCACTGGCTGCTCGAACAAAAACGCCTTCCGGTCTTGCTCTTTAATGCCGCCGCGAAATTGCCAGCGCACCAGCGGATGCATCTCCTGGTCTTTGTCCACCGGCTCTTTGACCCGGATCAGCAAGCCCTCTGTTTCGAGTTGATCCAAATGATCATGCAGATCGGGATACCCGCGCGAAGGAAAAGTCGAACTCTTCTCCGCGACTGCTAATTTTTTTTTCGCCATGACACCTTGCTCTCGGGAATCTTCAATCTCACGCAGCCTATAACAATTAATTTTCTCGGTAAAGGCGAGGGTTATCGGCTCAGGCAAATGTAACTGTGCCGAATCAATAAGTCATCCGCGGAAGCACATTCATCTCAGCGCCAGGACCAATCAGAGCTTGTTGCGATCTGCACCTTCGGTTGACCGTTTTGCCTTAGGATTGATAGAAGAGCCTATTCAGTAGAACAGGAGATGCAATCATGAGCGGAGGGATCGGAAACGCGCCAAAGTTCGGTATTCGGAAAAATGTAAAACAGGTCGGGCGAACCGACGTAGCGGGCGGCGGCCAGGTCGTCGTCGAGAACGGCTATGCTTTCGTCGGTCACATGGACCCGCCGCACGGCACGTCGATTGTAGATGTCAAGGACCCGAAGCATCCGAAAGTCGTCGCGGAGATTGAAATTCCTTTGGGCGTGCATTCGCACAAGGTGCGCGTGAGCAACGATATCATGCTGGTCAATTTGGAACGGTACCGCAGCAAAGAACAGCAGCCGACCGGGCTCAAGGTCTACGATATTTCCAATCGCGAAAAACCGAAGGAGATTGCCTTTTTCCAAACCAACGGCGGCGTTCATCGCTTTACCTTTGACGGCCGATACGCCTATATCTCGGCTCATATCGAAGGCTACGTTGGGCGCATCCCGATAATCTTGGATCTAAAAGATCCAACGCGGCCCCAAGAAGTGGGCCGCTGGTGGATGCCCGGCCAGTGGATCGGCGGCGGCGAGACGCCGACGTGGGAAGGGACGGCGCACCAGTGCCACCATCCGATCCGGCACGGCAACCGGCTTTACACCAGTTACTGGCATGGCGGGTTCGTCATCCTCGATATCACCGACACGAGCCGGCCGAAATTTATCAGCGGCTACAACTGGTCGCCGATCCACACAACGTTGCCGATCCCGTGGAAGCTCATGAACCGCGACATGATGGTCGTTTCCGACGAGGAGGCCGGCAAGCGCGCGCCGCTGCCCTATGCTTTCATGTGGCTGGTCGACATCACGGACGAAACGCGGCCAGTGCCGATCGCGACATTCAATACGGCGGAGTCTCACAGTATCGAGCCGGGCCATCAGTACGGCGCGCATCAGCCCGCCGAGCAAGTCTATGACAACAAGATGTTCGTTACCTGGTTCAGCGGTGGTTTGCGCGTGGTCGATATCAGCAATCCGTACCGGCCCGCGGAAATCGGTTATTATGTGCCCGAGCCCGGGCGCGGGCAAAAGACCGTCAGGAGCAATGACATTTTTCGCGCCGACAACGGCTTGCTTTATTTGATCGACCGCTTGAATGGATTGGAGATTCTTGAAAGCGCGGCGTAAAAGAATCACGACCTACCTTTGCCCGATAATACACAACAGCTATACACAGCGCCGGCGCAACCGCGCGTTGTCTCCAAGGACCTAAGATTTGAATGCGAGATTCTTCTGACCGAAGCTTACTTCTACCGTTTCGCCACCGCGACTTTCGGGTTTTCTGGACCGGCTCTTTTTTGTCGAGCGTCGGCACGCAGTTCACCACCGTGGCGATGGCGTGGCAGATTTACGAACTGACTAACTCGCCGTTGCAAATTGGTCTCCTCGGTCTAGCCCGCGCGCTGCCGCAGATCTTCCTGCTGCTCGTCGGCGGATTACTCGCCGACGCCATGAACCGGCGCAAATTAATGATGTGCACGCAAACGGGATTGTTTTGCGTCTCGACGACGCTTGCCCTGCTCACTTTCTTCGGCAAGGCGTCGGCCCATATGTTATACGTCGCCACCATGCTGTTGGCGATCTTCACTTCCTTGGAACAGCCCTCGCGCCAGTCTCTGATCCCGAGTCTGGTGCCGCGCGCTCATCTGGCTCAAGCCTTGGCACTGCAGGGAACGCAGCGCTACGTGCCGATCATCGCCGGTCCGTCGCTCGCAGGGTTGCTCCTCGCGCTCTCCGGCCCGGCGGCTTGCTACGCAGTCGACGCTTGCTCGTGGCTCGCCATGCTCGGCGCGCTGCTACTATTGCGCGCGAACATTTCCCAGGGCGGCGGCTGGAAATCAATGTCTCTTCGATCGCTGCGTGAAGGCATGCGGTTCGTCTGGTCGCATGGCGTGATCTTTCCCCTGATGCTACTCGATTTCAGCGCGACTTTTTTCGGCAACGCGCGCGGCTTGTTTCCCATCTTCGCGCGCGACATCTTGTTCGTCGGTCCGAAAGGTCTCGGCCTGCTCTACGCGTCGCGCGCCGTCGGCTCTTTGTTCGCCGCCGTCGGCATAACGCTATTCGGCCCGGTGAAACGGGCTGGCCGTTGGATTTTTCTCGGCATCGGCGTCTACGGATTATCGACGGTGTTTTTTGCCCAGTCGCAAATCTTTTGGCTTTCGGTCTCCATGCTGGTGCTGACGGGTGCCGGTGATACGGTGAGCTCGATCCTGCGTTCGACCATCAACCAGCTCAGCACACCCGACGAGCTGCGCGGCAGAATGTCGGCGATAAATAGCATCTTCACCAGCAACGGCCCGCAACTCGGCCAGTTCGAGTCCGGCCTGGTCGCTGCTTGGCTCGGCACTCAAGCTTCGGCGCTAACCGGCGGTTTGGCAACTCTGCTGGTGCTCGCCGCCGTCGCTGCCGCTTTCCCTGTCGTCCGTCAATTCCAAATACAACATGGCAAACACGAGTAACCCTAGCGCCGCGCAGAGGCCATTCAAACCTCGTCCCCGTTGCACTCGCGACTCTCATCGCCGCGGCTTCGCAGGTGTCGGCCGCGACACCGAACGGGGCGGTGCATCGCTTGAAGTCATCATCGACCAGTTGGCGCCGACGAATTCCGAGGCGAGGAACGCAAAGCCGCAGCATTTCATCGATGCCCGGTTCGTCGAAGAGTTTGATCAAAGCGGATACAGCGATGGGCTATATGGAGGGAAGAGAGATTATTGTCGTGCTACCTGGCTGCGGATCGTGATCGTAAGAGGGCCACAATCAGTCAACACAAAGATGATTGCCGGCGTGGCTTTGTCGGCAACTGGCTAGTCCTTGAGGCGGATGCCGACCTTGGCGAGCCGATGTTTCCAGGCCTCGCGCCGCTCGATGTCCTTCCAGACCTGAATTTCTTGTTGGGCCAGCTGCGTCTTCTTTTCTTTGAGCTCGGTCATTAAATTTTGAATCAGGTCGTCGCGCTTCTTGAGCAGCTCCTCACGCTCGTTGAGGAGCGCGTCCAAGCCCCGCTCTTTGCCGTCGGCGCCATCGTCGCCGTCGCGCCCAATCACCATGAGCGATTTTTCGGGTCTGTTGCGCTCCTGCTCCAGCAAGCTTTCCAAGCCCGCTTTCGACTCCTCGGCTTCTTCGATCCGCTCGGTCATGGCGTTCATCTGCGCGCGCAGCTCGCCGATCTCCGCGCCGCTTGCTTCGAGCAGCCTTTGCTTCTCCGCGACCTGACGCTCCAGGGAATCTATTCGGCCGCTGAACCGCGCCTCCAGTTCGCTGATGGAAGAATCCTTCGACTGCAGCAGCATGGATTTCTCCCTGAGTTCTTCCTGCAGCAGCAAATCGGACCGTTGGCGCTCGGCGCTTGTTTCGCCAAGCTTTTGGGTCAGCTCGCTCACTTTGGACATGAGCGAATCCAGCTCGCTGTTCCGCGCTTCCAATAGCTCCTGTTTCTGGCTCAGCTGATTTTCCAGAAACTGTACTTTTTCAGTCGAGCGTTCATCGAGAGCCCTGAGCGCGGCCTCCTTGGATTGCAACAGCTCCGCGGTTCGGCGCGTCTCGTCGTCAAGCGCTCGCGCCGCTTGAGCCTTCGCGGTTTCTAATTCGAGCAATTTCCCCGCCTGGTCGTTGATCTTCGAAAGCAGCGTTTTGAACTCTGCCTCCCGAGCTTCAAGCAGACTCTGTTTTTCAATCAGATCGCTTTCGAGAGTCTGCACCCTAACGTTGAAGCGCCCTTCCAAAGCGTGGATTGCCGCTTCCTTCTCACCGAGCATCTGCGCTTTCTGCCTGAGATCTTCATGGAGCGCATGCGCCGTTTGCTCCTTTGAGCTGGCCATCTCCGACCATTGATCCTTAAGCGCCTTGATCTCGGATTCCCGGCTGTGGAGCCGTTCATCCTTCTCACGAAGCCGGCTTTCCAGGTCCCAAATTTTTTCGGTCAGCTCTTTCTCGAGCTTTTTGATGCCGTCATCCTTATTTTGTAGAAGCTCGGTCCGCTCTTTGACGGCTTCGTCGAACAGGCTTTCCGCCCGCTCTTTGGCAGCCGTCAAATCGGCCATTCTCTGATTCAGCGAGGTGAGTTCGGATTTGACCGCCGTTAGTTCGCTGTCGCGGCTATCGATGACATCCCGGTTGGACGCCAATTGCTCTTCGAGAGCGGCGATCCTTGCTTGAAAGCTCTTCTCGATCTCGCGGACGGCTGAATCACTCGCTTGCAGGACCTGCTTTTCTTTTTTCAGGGTTTGCTGCAGCAGGCTGGCCGCATGCTCCTTTGCCGAACCGACTTTTGTGAGTTGCTCGACGAGCGAAGCGACTTGGGTCTTGAGCGACCTGATTTCCTGATCGCGGCTTTTGCGCGACGCCTCCGCATCGCTCAACTGGCCCTTAAGCGCCTGGAGTTCTCGGCTAAAACGTTGCTCCAACTCGCGTTTGGCGGCTTCCTCCGACTCGCGTCGGCTCTGTTCCATCTTGAGCTCTTCGCGCAGCAATCTCTCGGACTGCTCTTTTGCCGCGCCGCTTTGGGCCAGCCGTTGCGAAAAGTCGTGAAGCTTTTGCTCAAGTTCTTGGATCTCGCCATCGCGACCTTTGAGGAAGGCTTCGCGCTCGGCGAGCTGGCTGGTCAAGAGTTTGATTTGCGCGTCAAACCGCTCCGTCTGCTCCTGAAAACCGACTTTCTCGGCGGTGTATGATCGCTGTTCTTTCTCGATCGTTTCTCGCAGCGTCTCTTCAGCCCGAGCTTTGGCTTCGCCCATTTCGCCCAGGCGCTGTGACAAGACCCTGACCTCCGACTTGAGCCCTTTTAACTCGTCATCACGAACTTGCAGCAGCAGATTTTTTTCGGAAAGGGCGTTTTGCAGCGCGTGCAAATTCGCACCCATCCGCTGTTCGACGTCCCGGAGCAAGCGCTCCTTATCCTGCTGCTCCTGTGCGGCTTTGGCCAACTGCGCCTGATAGCCGCGCTCGGCTTGCTCCTTCGCCGAAGCCAGTTCACCGAGTTCCCTGCGGGCGCCGCCCAACTCCAGATCCTTTTGGCGCAACATCTTGTCGCGCTCGCTGAGATGGCTTTCGAGCTTGCGAATCCTTTCGCCCAACCGCTCCTGCTCCGTTCTGATGGCGAGCGCGTTGGCTTCGAGGACTTCCTTCTTCTCTCGCAGCTCTTCGGCAAGTCGATCGTCGGCGCGCTTCTTCGCGCCTTCCACTTGCTGCAACCGCCCGCCGAGATCCGCAACCTCGGCGCGCAAGTTTATGAGTTCGTTGTCGCGCTCTTTGAGAAGGCCGTCTTTTTCCCGCATCTGGCCTTCCCAAGCCCGCGTCTTGGCGTGAAAGCGTTGTTCGATATCTTTCAGAGCAGCTTCTTTGCCTCGCAGGAGCTCGTTCCTTTTGTGAATCTCTTCGCGCAGCAATCGCTCCGCCGGCGTCCGAGAAAATGCCGCGTCGGTATCCGCCAGCGCGCTCGCCTTTAATGCCATGAGCTCGGCGTCGCGGTTCTTTAGTTCCCGCTCTTTTTCATTGAGATCTTCTAGCAGCGCTTCGATTTTTTCGATGCTTGCTTCCAGGTCGCGCGTCGCCAACGCCTTGGCCTGCTCTTGAGTTTTCCCTTTCCAGACATGCTCCTGGAGCAAGTTCTCGGTGGCGTGTTTCTCCGACCGCATTTCCGCCAGTAATTTTCTGAGCGATTGGATCTCGCCGTCGCGAACCATCTTCAGGAAGACGATGGTCATGGCTAGGGCGAAGATAGCCAGCACGCCATAGAAGATCGCCCCGGCGGGTAAGTTCTCGGAGAGAAATTGGAACGGTGAAGAGAGTCCGAAACTCAATTTGTTCGCGAATAGCCAGCGAAAATAGTTGGCCTCGAGCTCGTTGTCGCGAAAGGCGAGATAGATCAACGCCCCTAAGACAAGGGTCGAACCAAGCAGCAAGACAACAATTTTTTCTCTCGTTCGCATCAGGCGCTATACCTAAGGGGACCGTTGAGTTGGGATAGCGGTATTTTAAGACACTCGGCGTGATTTGCCAAAGCCTTTTGTTGTTAATCTTCCCTTTCATCGAAGCCGGTTTTCAAGAATTGCCCGTACCCGGCATGACCCTCACAAAACTGCCATGAGCGCCGCACCTGCCCGGCAATCCATGCGCTCAAGGTACGGCATTGGAGCTAGTTTTTGCCGGCTGGCGGAATTTCACCGGCTGGGGCAGCCGGCCGGAATCAACTGCTAAGAGGTTAAAACTAAAAGCAAACCGATCCCGTCCCAGGGTCGTCGAACAGACCGCCGATGTTCGGCGGGTTGAGGCATGGTTACGGTTTGGCCTTCAGGTTATGATCGTTCTCCTCAAGAAACTTTTTTATCTCGTCAGCCCGGTCGAGCAGTCGCTTCCACTGCTCCTTGTAAAGGGTTACCGGAAAGCGGCCAAGACCGTAGACCGACAGACCCCCCTTTTCACTGATTTTTAGCCGCAGCTCGCCGGGCTTGCGCTGCGCCACTTGCTCCCGCAGGGCACGGTTCTCGGCTTCCAAACGCGCCAATTTTTCTTCCGCTGTTTCTTCCGCCATAACACCTCCGGTACGGAACCCTTTTGACTCCACTTCTATCTTAAAGTTTGACCGAAGGCGAGAAACCGCGCCCGCCATGGTAATCCCGCTTGAACCGAACGACGTTCTCGGATTATATGAAGCAGACTACGCGCAGACCGCTAATCGCAGTGACTTTTTTGGTCCAGAGGGAGGAAAACAGTAATGAGTGCGAAACTCGGTACGCGGATTATCGACGGCGATGGACACATCATGGAGGACAACGCGGGAATCATCGCGCATATGGAAGGCGCTTATCGCGACATCGCGGGACGCAAGGGAATTTGTTTTCCGCCCCTGGATCACCTTCACTCGGGGCGCGCGGTCGAGACACCGCCGCAACGGGACCAACGCCCTCCGGTCGGACCTAAAGGTTGGCTTGAATTTCTCGACGATGTCGGTATCGATTGGACCGCGATGTATCCGACGCTCGCTCTCTCCTATGGCAAGATCGTCAGCCGCGATTATGCGGTCGCAGTGTGCAAAGCGTACAACGACTGGTTGACCGAGACTTACCTGAATTTCAATCCGCGCTTCAAGGGCATGGCGATCATTCCTATGCAGGACCCCGAAGAAGCGGCGAAAGAACTTCGCCGCGCGGTCACCGAACTGGGAATGCTCGGGGCGATGATGCCTTCCAATGGACTCTCCCAGCCGCTGGGCGCCAAGCAGTTCTGGCCGATCTACGAAGAAGCCAATAAGCTCGGTTGCTGTCTTGCCGTGCACGGCGGCGCCCACGACCGCTTCGGCATGGATCATATGAACATGTACGTCCCGGTGCACGCGCTCGGTCACCCCTGGGGTCTGACGATCAATTGCGCCGACATCCTGTACAACGGTATCTTCGAGCGCTTCCCGCGCGTGCGCATCGCTTTCCTCGAAGGCGGCATCGCCTGGCTACTGCTTTTGCTCGAACGGCTGCACGCCTCGCACGAGACTCACTTTCAATATATTCCCGAGGGAGAGTTCGGCGTGAGAGAAGAACAGGACCCGGCAAAGCAGATGAGGCAGCTCATCAGGGACGGGCGGCTCTATCTCGGCATCGAAACCGAAGAGCTGACAATGCCGTTCGCGATCAAGACCGTCGGCAACCAGCCATTTCTCTACTCGTCGGACTTCCCTCATGAAGTGACCAACGAGAGTTGCAAGCACGACATCGGCGAGTTGATGGAGAGCGACGAGATCACCGAGGACGACAAGGCCGCTCTGCTCTGGCGCAACGCCGAGACGTTTTACAAGTTGCCGCTTTAAGCAATCGAGCTACCGCTGGAACGATTGGAACCATTGGAACGACTGGAACCCGATCCAACAGTTCCAGACGTTCCAGTCGTTCCAGGAGGTTCAGAAAAACTGTTCACCGCCGACCGATGAAAGGACTCACATGAACACCTGTCGCGCCGCCGTCATCACCGAGCACAACAAACCCCTTACCATCCAGCAAGTGCCGATTCCCAAGCTCGATCCGGGTTCGCTGCTGATAAAAATCACCGCGTCGACGTTGTGCGGCACCGACGTGCATCGCTGGCACGGCCCGCTCGGCGGCGGCGATACGTTGCCGATCATCACCGGCCACGAGCCCTGCGGCTATGTTGAAGATATCGCGGGCGAGCGCACCGATATTCTGGGCAATCCCGTCAAACGCGGCGACCGAATCGTCTGGAGCTATGTCGCCTGCGGCTCCTGTTACTACTGTGCGGTGGCGCTGCAGCCCTGCATCTGTCCGGGACGCGCTTCATGGGGCCACAACCGCAGCGACCAGCACCCCTATTTGCTCGGCAGCTGCGCCGAGTACATGTACGTGCCAAAAGAATGTCTGATCATCAAAGTCCCAGACGAAGTTACTTCCGCATCCGCGGCCGCCTCGGCCTGCGCCTACCGCACGGTGATGCACGGCTTCGACCGTCTGGGCGCGATCAAGAGCCACGAGACGGTGGTGATTCAGGGCAGCGGTCCGCTCGGCAATTTCGCCACAGCGGTGGCCAAAGATCATGGTGCTAAAAAAGTATTGGTCATCGGCGCGCCGGCCAATCGCTTGCAAGTGACCAAGCGCATGGGCGCCGACGCAGTCTTGAATCTCGAAGAGGTCACGGATGAAAAGGAGCGGCGCAAGTGGGTACGCGACCACACCGACGGGCGCGGCGCCGACGTGGTCATTCAAGTTGCCAATAACATGGCGGTGCCTGAAGGCCTCACGCTGCTGCGCGGCGGCGGCCGGTATTTAAACATCGGCGCCGGCGGCAGGGCCAACATCGCGGTGGAAAAAATTCCGCAGGAAATGCTGTTCATCACTGTGCGCTCCGCCGAGCCGCGCCATTGGCTCCAAGCCATCGACTTTCTCGCGTCGCGCCGAAAGACCTTTCCCTTCGAAGAAATGATCAGCAAAAGCTACAAGCTCGACCAGATCAACGAAGCGATGCAGGCGATGGCGAGCTATTCCGTGGTCAAAGCAGTGATCGAGTTAAACTGACTCATTCTCAGATTTCTGTGAGTCGCCCTGAGCGTGAGCGAAGGGTCTAACCGAGGACAGCGCCTTTACGCTGAGGAGGCAACGATGAACTTTCAATTGGAACATGTCGCGATCTACACCAAAGATATCGTCGAGTCGATCAAGTACTACGAAAAATTCTTCGGCGGCCACGCGACGCCAATCAGAAAAGGCAGCGCCGGCTACGGCTTCTGCTTTGTCAGAATCGCCGGATCGCCGTCGATCCAGCTGATGGAATCGGCAGGGCAAGTTGGCGTCCATCATTACGGTTATGTCACCGACAACGTCGAACAGGTGGCAAAAGAATTCAGGGAAAAAGGCGCGGAGATCCTGCGCGAGAATCGCGACGAGTCTGGAAGGCTCACCACCATCTTCGTCAAAGATCCCCAAGGACTCGAGATGGAAATCAGAAGTCCGCGTTGAGCGGTCTGAACCTTGAATGTTTTGATGGGTTTGAACCGACTTCGAGCGCCATCAATCCAACTGGGCCCATGCACTGAATTCTTCCAGCCCCAGTTTCTTCAACGTATCCACATAAGGCCGGCCGGTTTTTTCGTGCCGGCCAGACAACTGGTAGTACTCGCGCACCATTTCAGGCAGCCACCTGGCGATGGTGAAACCTTTGTATTTGCCATCCGGCACCGGATCGAGGAAGCGCTGGCCCACCCGCTGCCAGTCGTGATCGGCGACCCAGCCCCGCTGGGTGGCGAAAATGCTCTGCAGGATCGCGCTGCGGTGGCCCGCCGCCATCGCCTCGTCCAAAGTGAAATTCCAACCGGTGGTGGCGTTGAAGGAATCGACGACGCTGTTCAAACCGTCTGGTTTGAGGTGCATCTGCGCGAACCAGCAGCCGCCCATCAGACCGACGAACTGCCGGTATTGCTCGGCGATGACGTTCGATTGCGGCCAACCCTTGGGATCGTCGCGATCGAGCGGTCCCCATTTTTCCCGGTACTTGAGGTCCGGCGGCGGGTTGGCCGAGCCGCCGCCTTGAGGTTTCATGCCCCCGCTGGCGACGATCTCGCGCAGCATGTTGCTGAAGTGCGGCCGCCAGTCGTGCATCGCCGGCACGCCGCGTTTGGTGTGCACGACCCAACGGACCGCATCGCCGCCGATCGCTTCGGCCACTTCCAGCGGGCCGTCGGCGATCAAGTTGCCCCACTTGCCTTCGCGCCGCGCGGTCATCTCCAATAATTTATCGATCGCGCCGACGTTGCCCCATTCGAGGCGCAAGCCGTCGCAATCGTCCTGCGTCACCAAGCCTTTTTCGTAGGCTTCGAACAAGACGCCGGCGCCGAACGCGAAGTGACCGCACTCGATGCCGAGATCGTTGATCCGTTCGGCGAGATAGAGCGTCGCATTGCCTTTGACGCCGAGGTTCCAAAAAGTGTCCAGCCACTCCGCGCCGGCGTTGAAGTGGCCGACCTTGCCTTTGAACTCGCCTTCGCCGACTTCCACGTCCCAGGGACACAGACGCGCGCATTGAAAACAGGGGCGTTGAACGACCCGGTTCTGGTCAAAGCCGCGGTTGTGATCGGCGATCAACGTGCTTTGCATGTTGTTGTTGGGTAGCGCCTCGAGATGGCGCGCATGGCCGACCGTGTAGCGGTCCGCGACAGAATACTGCTGCAGCGTCTTGCGCCATCGGAGCCCGGCTTCGATCAACGCCGCCTTGTCGTAGAGCGGCGGCCGTTTGGTGCCGTAGACAACGATCGCCTTGAGTTTCTTCGAGCCGAAGATCGCGCCGCCGCTGTGCGAGGCGGAATGATTGTAGTCGTTGCATAGCATCGCGGCGTGGACCAGGTGTTCCCCCGCCGGCCCGATGCCCATGATCTTTGCGTCTTTGATACCGACGGCGGCGCGCAACAGATCCTCGGTATCGCGCGCGCCCTTGCCCCAGAACTGCGACGCATCACGCAGCTCCGGTTTGCCGTCGTTGATAAAGAGATAAGTCGGCCTGCTCGCTGCGCCTTCGAGGATGACGCCGTCGTAGCCCGCTTGTTTAAGATAAGCCGCCCAGTAGCCGCTCGACGCGCCGCGGCCGAGGGAATAGTTGGTCATCGGGCTTAAAAACACCGCGCACACTTTCGTACCGCCCGGCGTCAAACCTGTGCCGGTGAGGGGCCCGGTCATCATCACCATTTTGCTCCGCGGCTCGTAAGGCTTGGCGTCGAGCGGCAGCTCGCGCATGAGCATATAAAGCGCCAAGGCCTGCCCGCCGATAAACTTCCGCAGCACCGGCTCTTCCGGCAGATTTTCATCCTTCATCGAACCGCTGGTGAGATCGACCCGCAGAATCTTTCCCATGTAGCCGCCGGGGAGCGGCGTCGTTCGCGCGCTTGGAAATAGCTGAGACGAATTTGCCATAAAGTTCCTCAGTGGAAACAACCGGAGTAGTGGAGTGCTAGTATGTTGGAGTACTGGGTTTTACTCCGACACTCCAGTACTCCATCACTCCATTCTTCACATCCTGAATGCCTCTTTGACGAACAGACTCTCCAACGGCAGCTCTTTCTTCACCAGGCCCTGTTCAATCTGATAGCGGTTGAGCGCCTGAATGCTTTTTTTGGCCGACTCGGTGAGCACGCAGGCGTAGGGATCGTATTCCAGCACATCGCGCTCTTTGGCGTAGCCTTGCGCCTGAGCAGGAGTCAAATATTTGACCGCTTGCTTGTTGGCTTCGTCGAAGGCTTCGATCAATTTCGCCGGAAGATCCGGGTAGCGCTCCGTGGTGTCTTCTTTTATGGTCACGATATGAATGATTGGATAAATTCCCGTCCGTTTGACATACCGAACGATCTCCTCGGTGTCACCGAACAAAGGCTTCACGCCGGGGAATTGCCCCATCACGCCGGGCAGCACGCCGCCGCCGAACAAAGCGGGATAACCGGAATCACCGGCGACCAGAGCGGCGCCGAGCTTGCCTTCGCTCACCAGTTTGGCCAGGTAAGGTTTTTCCTGGCCGAACGGCGGCGGCGGATCGAGACGCTCGACCTTCACCGGCAGCTCGTTGGCGATGTAGACCTCTTGGCCCGACACGAACCAGCTCACATCGGTTGTTTTAATGTCGTGCTCGTCGAGCAGAAAGCCACGCGCCCAGGACACCGCGGTAGCGCCGTAACGAAAGGCGCCGATCTGCTTGCCCTTGAGCTCGCTCGGATGCGTAATCTTACCTTCGCAAACGAAGATGTTTCTTTGCCGCGGTCCGCGCTGGAAAAATACCGGCAGGGCGAGAAACCGCTTGCCCTTTTCCTTGGCGCGCATCAGCGTGGCCGTCGACATCTCGGCGACATCGAACTCGCCCTGGACGAAGCGATAGTGCATCTCGCCCGGCGAATACTTATCGCCGACATATTCGAAATCGTAACCGT
>JBLMXG010000377.1:0-21935 GCA_050257635.1 Chloroflexota bacterium | reverse complement strand
CTCGCCAAAAACCCTCAGCAGCGGGATGGAGCGGAACTTCGAGATGACCCTCGGGCGTGTCGCGGACCATTTGTGCGAGCGGCAGCGGCGCGTCTTGCGCCCAAGGGATTTGTGTTTTGCTCGCCTCCAGCGCGGCGCAAAAGTCAGTAACGAGTGAATCGGGCGTGGCCTTATGCGTGTAGATCGGCCAGCCGCTGAAATCGAGTGTCGCTACGTCCGCCGCAAGCTTGGGAAAATATTTTCGTTCCATTATGCCGCGGCGCAAGCCGGCGGCTTCGAGCCGATGCAGGATCATTTCATCCAGGGAGAGAAAGGTCATCCCCAGTTCCAGTGCCATGTTACCCCAGGCGCTCGCGCCTTCATCGAAGATCGCGTCGATCTCACCGCGTTGCATGGCGCCGATGCGGTTGGCGCCGTAGGCCATGCCGGCGTCGTAGCGCACTTCTCCGCCCCACGCGACGATGTCGTCGAGAGAAAAGCCAGCGGCTTTCAAAACGTGGTCGACGATGGCGTGCAGCGAATGATCCGGCTGGCCGCGCAGGGATAGTCTCAGGGGAAACTTGCGGTCGCGAATGTCACGGAACGAAGTAAGCCCGGTCTCGCGCTTCACGGCAAAGACCATTTGATCCAAGGACGGCAGTACGGCGATGACGCGAATTGGCATGGGCGCGTCGAACGGCGCGCTGCCGAGGGCCGCGAGCTTGAGCATCATCGACGGATTGATGATCGCAAACTGCACTCTTCCGGCGGCAACTTCCTCCACCGTAGCTGGGCTGTCGCTGGCAAAAAGCGTCATGGGCCATTCGGCCGAGCCCTGCTCGCGCAGGGTGATGCGCGCTTGAAGATAAGGAAAATCTTTTCGGCTGACCAACCGCGAGGCAACTTCGAGCATCAAGCGCGAGCGCGTCGTGTGCGGATGCGTGCGCAACCGCGTCGGCTTGAGCGTGATTTCGTCCTTGCTCATGTCGTTAAGAAGACAATCGGAATCGGATATTTTTCCCGCCAAGGCGCAAAGGCGCCAAGGTTACAGAGAAACGCGATAAAGGTTCGCAAATTATTTTCGCCATTGATCTCCGAACTTTGCGGCCTTTGCGCCTTTGCGGGAGATATTCCGAAATCTGGCTGCGGCTATGCCGCCCTGGGCCTTCGTGGTGCAAGGTCTTTCTCAGTATCCATCGCGAGAGCGGTTCATTTGTTTTTCAGCTCCCGATAAACCTCGCGCGCCAGGGTGAAATCCGCGACTCGGGAAATCGGCACCGATTGCTTGCTTTTGGTCACCTTTAGACTTTCTTCGATGCCTTCCTGCAGCGCGCGATCCGATGCCACGCCAATGTCGGTCCAGGTTTTGATCATCAAATCGAAAGCTTTCTCGGCGACATCGCGCTCCATCTTCCACTTCGACATGATTAACGCGATGGAATCCTCACGCCGAGCTCGCGCTTGGGCCATGCCGCGAAAGGCCACCGCGATCATTTTTTTGATCTGATCGGGCCGTTCGCGCAGCCAGCGCTCGGAGACACCGTAACCGCCGTTGATGCTCTCCAGCGTTTCGCCCATGAAGGCCAACCGGCGAAGTCCCATCCGTTCGGCGAGAATATCGACGGGCACGGTCAGCGTCGTCGCGTCCACCGCGCCGGCTCTGAGCGCCTGCAAGCGGTCGGGCGTGTTGCCGATGACGCGTAGCGTCATTTCCTTATCGGCGTCGATGCCGGCCTCCTTGAGCAAACGTCTGGACAGAAAGGATTCGCCGGAGGTGAGAGTGGCGACGCCCAGAATTTTTCCTTTGAGATCTTTGATCGAGCGAATCTCCGGGCGCGCCATCAAAGAAAATAGCGGCCGGTCGTTGTAAACCATCACAAGTTTTACCGGCAGGCCGCGCACCGCCGCGTTGAGTGTCGTGCCGGCGAATATTACATACTGAATGTCGCCCGAGACCAGCGCGGTGACCGCAATCGTCGGTGGAATGTTGATCATTTCGACGTCAAAGCCCGCTTGCTCGAAGAAGCGGTTTTCTTTGGCGACGATCAACGGAAAAGGAATCAACCCTCCAACGGAGTAGCCGATCCGGACTTTTTCCAATTCACGGCCGGCACCGGATGCCGAACTGCCGTTCATTGACAAGCAGGCGGCGAGCACCAGCGCAAAAACGACTGCTACCCTGAATTTCCTCATCAAAGTTTTTTCCTCTAATTCGCTACCTTCGAATTACGGCCAGCGATTGCGATTCACCGGGCGCTTCGCCCAGTAGTCCTCGAAGGCCTTTTGCCCCGCCCGTTCGTAGATGCGCCGGTGCGTCGCCTGGTCCGCCACATGAGGCAGGATGCGCTCGGAATATTGCCAGTGCGTGACCTGCCCTTCCGCCGCGGCCTTCTCCGCTCCCAGCAAATCCTGAAGAAACTGGCGCAGCTCACGGTCGTTCGCCATGTTGCTGCGAAAAATCAGCCGGCCGTCCCTGTGGATGACAAACAGCGCGTTGGGCCAGACGCCATAAGCCCGATGAATCCTGCCGTCTAGATGATCTACGATGATCGGAAACTGCACCTTTTCTAGACGCCGCAAATCGCGGGCGTACGAAAGCTTTTGCTCGAAAGAGTGATGCGGGCCATAGTTTTCCGCCGGGTGAGATTCCCGTGTATACAGCAAGAAGAAAGAGACGCCTCTGCCATGAAAGTCTTGCTGCAACTGATTGAACGCAGGGATTTCGAAAGCGCACATCGGGCTCGTCACTGCGCCGGTCATCATCACCACATGCCGGCTGCCGCGAAAATCGCTCAAGCGAATGATTGCGCCATCCAGCGTCGATGCCTCGAATTCAGGTGCGGCCAAGCCGACTTTCACTGCCATGGTTTCTCCCGGATTCATGGCTGCGGGAGCGGCGGCGGTGAATTGGTCCGAATTGTAGGCGCGTTCTTCGTCAGTCATCGAGCGTTCCAGTAGGGTTCCAAGTCACAGCAGCGACCTGTTCCCGAAGTTGGTTACGCACGTCGATTGTCATTCCGGGCAAACTGGCGAAAGCTGGCGCGACCCGGAATCCAGGATTTTTAAATGGATACCGGCTTTCGCCGGTATGACAGCTAAAGGCCAAACAATTTATTTAACATTTCGGTCACGCCGCTATCGCGTCTCTTCCCGGTACACGCCGATCGCCTCGTGCAACGGCCGGTCGGTGGTCGAGAAAAGAACGGCGGGAACGCTCGGCGATAGATTCTTATGTCGGTGCCAGCTCCAGTTGGGCACGACAAAAAAGTCGCCGGCTTCCCAAGCTAAGTTTTCACCGGCGACTTCGCTGACACCGCTGCCCTCGACAACATAATAAAGTTGACTCGACGTATGACGATGCTCGGCGGTTTTCTTCCCTCCATCGAGCTGTTGGATCCAACAGGAAAATGTCGGAAAGGTCGGGCCGCCGGTCACCGGATTGCGATACTCCAGACACTTGCCTTCGCAGGCGCTCTCGCTCTCCGGCAGCATTTCCGCCAAAGCCGGGCGCGTGTCGCGCCATTTATAAACCAACGACTTCAACGACCGGCCCGGCGGGGCGAGCAAACCGGGATTGCGCACGGCAGTATCTACGAGGCTGTTGTACAGCCGCACATCTTCCGCGGGATGGGGTTCTTGAAACATCGTGCGCAGCAGCCGCATCAAGCCCGAGTCGAGGCAATCGATCCAGATCGCGTCGCGCTCGGTCTCGTTGATGTGATTGTGGTAGCCCCAGCTCGGCTGGATCACCAGGTCGCCCTTTTCCATCACGCACTTCTCGCCGTCGGTGATTGTGTACACGCCCTCGCCGCCGTCGATGACGAAGCGCATCGCGGCGTTGGTGTGGCGGTGTGAGTAGACCGCTTCGCCCGCTTTCACCAGTTGCACCGCCATGTTCAGCGTATGGCTGGTGCTCTCGCCCATGTTGGGATGAACCAGGCTGATGGCGCGGCGCGCGCCCTTGTAATTGGTCGTGATCAGTTTGCTCGCCGCTTCGAGACCGGCGCGGATCTTTTCCCACTTCCAGAGCATCGGTTTGCCGAACGGCGCCGGCTCGCGGCGCAGGGTCTCCTCGCGCGCCCACAGACCCTTCATGGAGTCCTTGGCCAATTCGTCGTCGAGAGATTTGAGATCGGTCATTTCCATGCTCACGTCGTGATTCACCGAAGGATTCCGGGCGGCCTACCAAGGCCGCGCCTACGTCTATGAATTGCTCAGGTGAAAATATTTGACCGCGTTGGCGACGGTCATTTTCCAGATTTCGTCTTCTGTCGACTTGGCGAAATTTTCCTGGATCACTTTGCGCGAGTTCGGCCAGTCCGATTCGAGATGGGGAAAGTCGCTCGCCCACATGAGCTTGTCGATATCGAGCTCCTGGCGCGCGATGCGCACGCCCACCGGATTGCGATTGAAACCCCAATAGCAATGCTCGCGCGCGATCTCGCTCGGCATGCGCTTGAGCCGCGGCAAACCCAATACGCGCTCAGCCCAATATTGCTGGCGGCCATACTCGTTGTCCATCTGGTCCATCCAGTTGGGCACCCAGCCGATCTGCACCTCGGCGACGTAAAGATTCAACTTCGGAAAACGCTCGAAGGCGCCGCCCCAGATCATTTGCACCACTTGCTTGCTGCCGCGGAAGCCATATTTGTTGAAACGCTCGATGACATCCGGCACATGATGCTCGGGGTCGGTGGCACGCGGATATTTAAATGAGGGCGCAGGCACTGCGGGCTGGCCGCGGCCGCGCCGCGGAAAACCGAACTCGACATGGATCGTCAGCGCCATATCGAGGTCGACAACGGCGGCCCAGAACGGATCGTCGCCCAGCGTCGGATAGCGGTTGCCGGCGGGAAAATTATCGATGGCGACCGCTTTGAGACCGAGCTTGGCGCAGTGCCGCAGCTCTGCGACTGCGTCGTCGATATTGGTGATCGGAATCACGCCGACGCCGATGAGCCGCTCCGGCGCGTAAGAACAGTATTCTTCGGCGAGCCAATCGTTGTAAGCGCGCACTACGGACTTGTAGGCGTCGTCATTTCTTATGCCGCGCCAGAATCCTGGCCCGACATTGCCGGGGAATAACACTTCGGCGTCGACGCCGTCCTTCTCCTGCTCGCGCAACCGTTGCTCCGGCTCTCCGGTTCCGGGGGAATTTTCATAGTTGTTGCCGGGCAGCGGATCGAAAGGCCGGCGCTCTTCATAGGGCAGGCCGGCAGAAATGTTAGAAATCAATCGCTCCAGCGGTTGGCCTTCCTGAAGCGCGGCCAAAGTGCCGTCTTCCAGCGTGATCACTTTCGGCGCGCGGTCGCGAAACTTCTCCGGCACCCGTTTGGTGTAACGATCCGGACGAATTTCTAAATGAGAATCGGCGGAAATGCATTGGTATTTCATAATTCCTCTCGTCGCTGATTCAGCGCCCGACTTACACCCGTGGAGAAAGCTTGTCAACGTCGGCGGAAGCGTTCGCGCGGTCGCTCCGGTAAGATCGGTGTAAACCTTCCGTCGAGGGATCGGCCTCATTTGACGCCGCACAAACCGCGGTGCTAGAACCCAAATGTTTAGTTTTCATTGGCGACGAATCGAAAGCCAAAAGCGAGGAACTTTCTGTGTTGACTATTGATGCCGACGCTCATGTGTTGGAGACCGAGCAGACTTGGGAATACATGGACGGCGCCGAGCGCAAATACCGCCCGCAAATCGTCGGCGCCACGGGCGGGGAGTCGAGGGACGAGTACTGGCTGGTCGACGGCACGCTGCGCTTGAAATCCGGCAACGTCGGCCGCAACACACCGCAGGCGTCGCGCGAAATGCGCGACGTGCCGACGCGGTTGCGGCACATGGACGAGCTCGGCGTGAACATCCAGGTGCTCTATCCCACGCTGTTTCTGATTCCGCTCACGCCGCGCCCCGAAGTCGAGTTCGCGCTCGCGCGCAGCTACAACCGCTGGCTCGCCGATATCTGGCGGCAGGCCAAAGAGCGTCTGCGCTGGGCGGCCGTAGTGCCGCTGATGACCATGGATCAAGCGCTTGCCGAGGCGCGCTTCGCCAAAGAAAACGGCGCCTGCGGGATCTTCTTGCGCGGCACCGAAGGCGATTTGCTGCTGAGCGATCGCTACTTTTTCCCGCTCTACGAGGAAGCGAGCCGCTTGGATCTGCCTATTTGCATTCACGCCGCCAACGGCAGCGCTACACTGTACAATTATTACAAATACGAGACCGTTGGCTTCTCGAAGTTCAAGCTCAATTGCGTCGGCGCCTTTCACTCGATGGTGATGGACCGGATTCCAGAGCGCTTCCCCAAGTTGCGCATCGGTTTTCTGGAGATCAGCGCCGAATGGCTCCCCTACGTGTACACCGACTTGGCCAAGCGCTTTCGCATCAAGGGCAAAGAGCTCAAGCCGGATTTTCTGCGCCAGGATCGCCTCTACGTCGCCTGTGAGACGACGGACGATATCTCCTATATCGTGGGCAAGCTCGGCGAGGACAATATCGTCATCGGCTCGGACTACGCCCACGCCGACAGCGCGACCGAACTGATGGCGATTCACAACCTGAGCGCCGATCCGCGCCTGACGCCCGAGCTCGCGAAAAAAATCGTCGGCGACAACGCCAAAGCGCTATACGGGCTGTAAGGATGAATGGAAGACCGTGCCAGCGGGAAGCAGTCGCGCCGAATTTGCTTTGAACTTTCTCTACAGCACGCGATTCGATCGCTAGTTGCGTTATAAAGTTCGGCAAAGTAATTTTAGAACATCATTCAGAGAAACCGTTAAGGAATGAATTCGATTTTAAAAACCACCGGCCTGATCGCCGGCCACTACGAATGCCGCACCCTGGAGGAGACCTTGCCGGTCTTCACCGACCTGCTGGCCATGGAAATCATCGCGCGCAAGCCGGGCGAGGCGACGTTGAAGCATCCGAACACCGCCTGGCGCTTGATCGTTCACGAAGGCGGCCCGGCTGCGCCGGAGAAAGCCTTCGATAACCACTACGGTTTTCGCGTCGGCAGCCACGAAGAAGTGGAAGCGGCGTGGCAATATGTTGAAGCGCACAAAGAAAAGTACCGGCTGACGAAAATCACCAAGCCGCAGAGCGCGCACTTCGCCTACTCGATTTATTTCAACGAGCCCGGCGGCAACACTCTGGAGATCGAATACTACAATCCCGGCGGCGCGCAGCACGGCCGCTCCCACACCGCCGGCCATTGGGAAAAGCCGCTCACCGACGCGCGCTTTCCCGGTCGCGGTTACCTGCCGCAGGCTTTTACGCACGGCACGCTCCAGTGCGACGACGTCGCGAGCAGCCGGCGCTTTTATACCGAAGTGCTCGGCTTGGAGATCGCGGCTGGATTTAACACCGCCCAATATATCAAGCATCCTTCGACGCCTTGGTACATCGTCGTCCTGCAGCGAACCCCGCGCAAGTATCTGGCGCCGGTCAATCGTTTCACACTGCAAATGGCTACCCACGAGGAAGTCGAGCAAGCCCACCGCGAATTTGCCTCCCGCGGCGAATCGATAGGCATCACCGGACTCGGCAAACTTGATAAGGGAAACGACAAAGCGAATTTTATATTCAGCGACTTGGACAAAAATTGGTGGGAGCTGACCGCGGGCGCGTAAACCGGCGGAGGAACCCGTTGGCGATCGCGCCCGCGAAGCGTGAACGGTTATTCAATCGGAATACGAGCGTCGACCCCGAAAAAACACTGGCGGACTGAACGGAACAAAAATCCCGAAACGCTTATTCCAGCAATCTTCAAGTCAACCGCAAGACGAAGATTCCCGCCACCACGAGAGCCACGCCGCAGATTAATTTGCCATTCAGCGGCTCGGCGAACATCAAGCTGCCGGCGCCGACCACGACGAGCGCCTCCAGGCCAAGCACGACGACGTAACTCGGACCGAGCGCCTCCCGCCGCATCGCCCAAGCCTGTACCAACGAGCCCGCGCTAAAAAGCGCGACCAACGCCAGCGTGGGATACAACCGAGTGAGACCTTGGGACAATTTCATGAACAAGCCGCCGCTGACATACATCGCCGCAGCCAGCGAATACAGGGCGATGGTTTTCATGTTTCTAATCTAGCGGCATGGGCTTTGAAGTTCATCGGTGAAAGAAAGAAAATGATTTGCCGCAAGAGACCGCTCTGCAACGACGGCCCATGGAAGTCGCGGGCTAAACGCCGGCGACCAGCTTCAACTTATTCCTGGCGTTCTTGCCGATCTTGTTGCGGGGAAACTTTTCCGCGATGTGCTCCAGCAGATCGACGCCCAAGCCGCGCTCCTGCCCGCTCCGCTCGGCCATGCTAAAGCCGAGCGCAAAGAGATCCTCCGGCCCGAGACTTTTTTCTTTTCGCAGCGCCTCGAACACCGGATAGGCGGTGTTGCGGCACAGCTCCGCGATCAACTCGACGGCGGGATGATTTTTATGACTCGCCACCGCGTGAGAGTGCAGCTTCAGCTGCAAAGCGGCCAGTTGGAACTTGTTTTCCGGTTTGTATTCGGGAAACTCTTTGAGCGGCGTCAAGTATGCAATCGCCTCTTTGTATTTTTTCGCCTTGACCAGCTTCGCGCCCTGCTCTGCAAGTTTTTTATAAGCGAACTCGCCATCCGCCCGTTTCAGCACGTGGAGGAAAGCGCCGTGAATGCGATCTTCGTCGTCGATGGTGGTTTGCAATCGCTTCCACAGCGAATCCAAAACATCTTGACGCCACTTGCCCTCGAAAGACGGTAACAGCTCAGCGATGCTCCAAGCCTTGCTCGCGTCTTCGCACGCGATCAGTTCTTTGATCAAGGCGGCGCGCGCCTCGGGGATTTTGCGCAGTGAACTGGCGGCGACGTCGCGCTTGCGATAATCCGGGTCGCCCAGTTGCTCCACCAGGGTGCGCACGGTGGCCGGCGTGCCGACATCGCCCATTTTTCTCAGCGCAAATTTTTGCACGTCGGAGTGCGGGCTTTGCATCAGCTTGGCGAATAGAGTGCGAGAGTCGTCGGGCAGTTCGTGGGCGTCGAGCAATTCGATAGCCAGCCGGGTCACTTCATTGAAATCCGCCTCTTCAAGCAGCGGAAACAACTTGGCGTACTCATCCCTGCGCAGCTCTTGGTCGCGCAAGCAGCGCAGCAGCGCCACCAAGGCATGGGTGCGCGCCGCGGGATGCTGCTCGGGGCCGACGAATTTGAACAGCCAACGCCGCGCCTGCGATCGCCCCAACTGACCGAGCAAGCGCATCGCGGACACCGCCGCGGGTCGTTGCTGTTTGACATCGAGCTTGGCGGCGAAGCTCTCGACTTCGTCGTAAAATGCGTCCAGCTCCTTGGCGCTCATTTCGCGCAGCGCCGGCGTCAGCAGGTCGCAGATCACCCGGTTGCTCTCGTCGGTGCCGTCAATCAGCAACTGAAGCAGCGCTTTCAGCGCCGCTTTGCCGCGCACCTGGCTCAACACCCGCGCGCCGTTGAGCTGCCAAACGCGGCTGCCTCCGGCCAAGGCTTGGACCAGCGGCGCCACGGCGGTCTCACCGGCTGCAATCAATGATCGCACCGCCCGTTCCTGCACCTCCTTGTCCGGATCATCGAGCATCTTGAGCAGCTGGGCAAGGGCGCTTTTGGGCTGGACTTCTTCGTAATAGCGCAGCGCATAGTCTTTCAATACGGGATTCGGTTGATCGAGCAGGGCTCCAACCAGCTTGACCACCGCGGCACCGCTGGCCTTGAGCGCACTCAACACAAGCAGCGCCGCGCAGCGTTGCTCGATGGTTCCCTTCTCGACGAGGGTTAAAATGTTTTGCAGCGTGTTGTCCATGACGATCGCTCGATTACAATCATTACCAACGTGATCCCGATGGAAAAGTCAAGGTATGCGACTCGAGCGGCCTGGAATCTTGCGCTTTGGATTTCGTTGGACACCGGCTTGACACCCGCGAGAATTGGCAGTACGCGAGGGCTTAGCCCGAAATCAGGAGGCCTGATGTTTCATTCCGATCTCACCCCTTTCGGCGTCGACATGGAGCGGCTCGCCAAGGATCGTCTCGCTCGTTTGCAGGCGACCATGGAGCGCGAAGGGCTCGGTGCGCTTTTACTCACGGACTTTTTAAATATTCGCTACGCCACCAATACCGTCATGATGCTGGGCTTGCGCGCCACCGCGATTCAGCGCTTCGTGCTGATACCGGCCAAAGGCGAGCCGCTGATCTGCCAGCGCGAGCTGTCGCGCCGGACCCAATACCGCAGCCTGCGCTTCGACGCCTTCATGTTCTCCATGCGCCCGCCGGTCGCCACCGAGGATTTCGTCAACCAAGCGGTCACCGGCTTAAAACAGCTCGGCGCCGCCCGCGAGCGCGTCGGCGTGGATTGTTTGAATTTGGCCGCTGTGGACGGCTTGAAAGCCGCCGGCATCAATCTCGTCGACGGCTGGCCGGCGATCCATCGAGCGCGCGCCGTGAAAACGGTCGATGAAGTGCAGTTGATCCGCTGGACCACCAAGGCCAAAGAACGCGGCTACGATCTGGTGCGCGAGGAATTGCGCCGTTCCGACCCGCCCGAAGACAAGCTCAGCCGCGTCATGCTCGACTATCTGATGGATCAGGGCTTCGAAGCCGGCAGCGAGTTCATCTCGATCTACGATTCTTCAACCGCCGACACCCGCCCGCACAACGAACCGATGGGCGCAGATCTGGTGGTCAAGGAAGGCGACCTGGTGATTTGCGACGCTACCGTCGCCGGACCGGGCGGCTATTATAGCGATTTCGCCCGCACCTTCAGCCGCGGCGCGCCCGCGGCGGCAACCAAGCAGCGTTACAAGGAAGCGTATCATTCGCTTTACGAAGCGCTGAAGTTCGTCAAGCCCGGTCCGTGCACGGAAGCGTTTCGACGTTTCGGCAAGGGCGCGAGCGCGAGCATGCGCCTGCCCGGTTTCGACGGTTACCACGGCGTCGGCCTATGCGTTTACGAATCCCCCTGGCTGCGCGGCGGCGATCCGGAAAAATACATGATCGCGCTCGAAGAAAACATGATCGTCGCCCTGGAGGTTAATCACTATCCGGTGAAGCTCGAACACCTGCTGCGCGTCACCGCCGACGGCGCCGAAATTTTGTCACAGTACCCAGTCGATCCCGAGCTGGTGCCGGCGTAGAAATTTGAGAATTGCGCGAACGCTTTGAACTTTTTGAATGACTTGAACGTTTTGAACGTCACTCTTCGCTTTAAGTTTATTTTTGCCGCCCGTTATCTCGCTTCAGCGCCTGATATATTTTTTCCGCCTTGACCGGCAACTCGAACAAGCGCACACCGACCGCATCGGCGATGGCATTGGCGATGGCCGCCGGCGGAGCGTTGTTGGCGAATTCACCGATCGGTTTGGAATCGAGCGGGCCGACACCGCCGGGGGTTTTGACCAGCACGGTTTTCAGCTCGGGAATATCTTTGACCGAGGGCAGTTTGTATTCGCCCAGCTGGTTATTGGTCACTTTGCCGCCGTCGATCACCAGCTCTTCCATGATCCCTTGTCCCAGGCCCATGATCATCGCGCCGTCGATCTGGCCCTGGTGCATCACCGGATTGATGACCGTGCCGACGTCGTGAGCGCTGACGACGCGATGCACCCGCACCGCGCCGGTGCTGGGGTCCACTTCGACCTCGGCCACCTGCGCGCAGATGTAAGAGATGTCTTCGGGATAGGGATAGTCTTCGTACACCATCGCTTCGAGCGGCTCGGCGGCCTGCGCGACCAGACGGCGGAGCGAAACCTGCTGTCCCGGATCCTGCCTTAGGAAAAATCGCCCGGCGGCGAAATCCACTTCATCGGTGGAACACTCCAGCAACCGCGCCGCCTGTGCGAGCAGACGCTCGCGCAGCTTGGCGCAGGCCTCCATGATCGCGTTGCCCGCCACGTAGGTCATGCGGCTTGCACGCATGCCGCTGTCGCGCGGCGCCGTGTCGGTGTCGCCGATGACGACGCGCACCTCTTCGATCGGCACTTTCATCTGATCGGCGACCAGTTGGCGCAAAATCGTGTGCGTCCCCGAACCTTGATCGATGCTCGGGCTGATGATCGAAAAGCCGCCGTCAGCGTCTGCGCGCAGCACGACGCCCGTGTCGCCGCCGCTGATGTGGCGGCCGGAAAGCGCGATGCCGAGCCCGCGATGGCGCTTTTTCGCCTTCTTCCAACCGGCGGCATCCAACGCACCCTGCAGCACTTCGCGGAAGCGCACGTTGTGAAGCTCGTGGCCGACGGCGTCGGCTTCCCCTTCGCTGAGAAAATTTTTCAAGCGAAACTCGGCCGGGTCCATGCGAAGCTCCTTCGCGAGGATGTCGGTGTGGCAGTCAACGGCAAACGCCGTAGCGACCGCGCCGGGACTGCGGTAATAGCCGCCGGGGACCGTGTTGGTGTAAATTTGCAGATACTCGATGTCGGCGTTGTCGATGCGGTATTGCCCGCCGGCATAGTGCCAGGTTGCCAGCGAGGTGTTCGACTTGAGCGCGCCGTAACCGCCGCTGGCGTGCGCCGCGTGCATGGTGCGCGCGACAATGCGCCCATCGCGCTTGACCCCGCTCTTGATCGTGATGACGGTGGGGTGGGCGGGGTTGCTCGCTGATAATTCTTCGGCGTAGCTCATGACGAGCTTCACCGGACGGCCGCTCTTCTGTGCCAGAAAATAAACCGCCGGCAGGTCGACGCCGTCGCCCTTGCCGCCGAATTCGCCGCCGACGTTGACCGGGTTCATCCGGATGCGCTCTTCTTCAACCTCGATGCAATTAGCCAACTGGGTGCGCACGTTGAAGGGATTTTTCACCGAAGCCCAGACTTGTATGCGCCCATCGGCCCCGATCGCTATCGTCGCCGCGTGGGGTTCGAGATAGCCCTGGTGGCGAGCCGGCACGGAAAACGTATGCTCCATGACCAGATCGGCATCGCGAAAGCCGGCGTCCACGTCCCCCTTGTGCCACCTGAGCCGCGTCAATCCGTTGTGCAAATCGGCGGCGAGAATTTTTTCCGGCACCCCGGCGTAACCGGCGACGTTTTCGTGAATCGCCGGCGCGCTCGGCGCCATCGCTTCGAGCGGATCGAACACCGCCGGCAACAATTCGTAGTCGACGTCGATCAGGTGGACCGCCTCTTCAGCGGCGTCCGCCGTCTCTGCCGCCACTGCTGCAACCCGGTCGCCAACGAAACGAACTTTATCCCAACACAACACCGGCATGTCGCGGATCTGCTTGCCGACCAACCGGCCCTTGACGTCGGCGCCGGTAAGAATGGCGCGCACGCCCGGAACTTTTTCCGCGCGAGAAGTATCGACGCCGCGGATGCGCGCGTGGGGATGGGGACTGCGCAGGATTTTCGCCCAGAGCAAGTTCGAAAGTTTTATGTCGGCGGCATAAACTGTCCGGCCGCTGACTTTATCGCTGCCTTCGCCGCGCGGCACCGGAGCTCCGACCGTCTTGACCTCAGCCATAACGTTTCATCCTTTGTCGCTGGTTAAACTGTTCGATCAATTCTGTTCGCGGAATGGGATTCCTGTCGATAGCTCGGAATGTTTGGCTATTAGTACGGCGGCTAACGGGCGTCAAGACCGCGATAAGTTTTGCGGTTCACGCGCCGCGGCTCTTTTGCTACAGTAGCGCCGTGAGTTGGCAAGACAACCTGCTCCACGACAGCGAGCAAATTCGCGACGCGATTCTTCGCACCAGGCGAATCGCCGTCCTCGGCATCAAGACCGAAGCGCAAGCCGATCAACCGTCGGTCTATGTGCCGCTGTACATGCAAAAGGCCGGCTACGAAATCATTCCCGTCCCGGTTTATTATCCCCATGCGGTGGAAATTCTCGGCGCGAAAGTTTACCGGCGCTTGATCGACATTCCCGGTGAGATCGACATGGTCGACGTCTTTCGCCGCCCCCACGATATCACCGGCCACGTCAGTGATATCCTGACGAAGAAACCTAAATCCGTCTGGTTTCAGTCCGGCATTCGCAACGACGCCGCGGCGGAGACTTTCGCCAAGGCGGGAATCAAGGTGGTGCAAGATCGCTGACTGATGGTCGACCACCGGCGGTTCGCCGGGAAAATATAATATGGTAGAGGCGACCGGCCGGTCGCCCCTACCTAAGCCGCCAGTTTCTTGGACTTTAACTGTTTAGCGATGAATGCCTTGACCGTCTCATGAGCGCGATCGGTCTGCGGTCCCGGCTCGCGAATCCACAGATGCTCGCAGCCGGCAAAGAGCTCATACTGGCACTCGCCGCCGGCGGCGCGATAGGAGGCGACAAACTTTTCTTGCACTGCCGGCCGCACGTTGTCGTCGAGCTCGCCCTGCATGATGAGCAGCGGCACGAGCGTCACCTTCTCGCCACGATCGAGGATTTCTTGAGGATTGCCGTCGTGGATGGTATCCCACGGATTAAAATACCGCTTGCTGTTTTGCACCATCTCTTCGCGTCCCAGCTGCTCGGCGTTCAGATAACGCGCGTAAGGATTGCTCACCGGCGAGCGGGTCGCGACATAATTTAATGTCGCGTCGAGTTCGGGCGCCTCGGCGAGCTTGTGCACTGTGAAATAGGGATCGTGCGGCTTCATGGCGCATAACTCGATTTCATGGCCGCCGCTCGAACTTCCCAGCGCGCCGATGGTGGCCGGCTCGCCCTTCCACTCGCGCGCTCGATGCTTGAGCCAGCGAACGCCATAGTTGGCGTCTTGCACCGATGCGGGATAGGGCGCCTCCGGCGCGCGCGTGAGATCGATAGCGACGACCAAAATGCCGCTCTTCGCCAACGCTTCGTCCATCATGGCATTGGCAGTACGATCCTGGTTATTCCAAGCGCCGCCGTGCAAATCCAACAGCACGGGGAACGGTCCGTCGCCCTGCGGCTGATAGACTCGCGCCATCAACGTCCGCGTCGGCGCGCGGCGAAACTCGACGTCCGAAACCTCGATCTCGAATCGGTTGCTCGGACTGTATGCGGTCGTCATTTTGGCCTCCTCTGTGAGTTCAGACAGGGCGGAATGATCGCTATCATGCCCAATGTACAATGTCGCGACTCCGTGCTGCCCTGCCGGGGCCGCGACCGTTCATAGTTTCAGCGAGCGCATCATATGCCTTCCGAGGGCGCGGTTGTCAATGGCAACCGCACGATTGCTTTGATCTCTCTGGGTTCAAAAAACAGCGCCGCTGCTGTGCAAAAGCATTTAGGTGTGTTACTAGCAGCCCAGGACCCATTGCAACCAAGGAGGCGCATCATTCATGAAATTTCTCGCGCGCGGATTTCTTGTGATGCTCATCACCGGCGGCGTTTCGCTCACGGCTCCGGCGCATGGCGCCGGGCCTCTGTTGATCGCCTATGGCGGCCATAATGAAACGATGATTCCCCTCTGGGTAGGGATCGATAAAGGCATATTTCGCAAGTACGGTGTCGACCCCCGCGTGCTGCAGACCCGCAGCGGTCCGATCATGATGGCCACCCTCGCTTCCGGCGGGGTGCCGCTGGTCTGGGCGGCGCCCGGCAGCGCCATCAATACCTCGGCCAGCGGATTTAAGCTGAGCTGCTTCGCCGTCGGCAACAATCGCATCCCGCGCGAGCTCATCGTGCGCAAGGGCATCGAGTCGCTGGAAGATCTGCGCGGCAAGAGCTTCGGCGTGCAAAGTATCGGCGGCGGCTTTTGGCTGTCGACGATGGCCGCCCTCGACGCGCTCGGCATCGACCCGGATCAATATAAACTCAACATGCGCGTGCTCGGCGACACCGGTACGGTGACCCAAGCGCTGGTCACCGGCAACGTCGATGCCATGGTGGTGCCGTACAGCTACGCCGACATGGCGAAGCGAGCGGGCGCCCGCGCGCTCGCCGACGTGGGCACCGTGAACAAGGTTTTTCAGTTGACCACCATGTGCGCGCCCAAAGACTCGGCATCGATCAATACGGAGACGATGATCGCCTTGACCAAGGGCATCGTGGATTCGCTCGCGTTTATTCTCGATCCGGCCAACAAGCGCGACGTAGCCGCCGCGCTGAGAAAGCACCTTCGTCTCAGCAAGGACGAAGATGTCGAAGCCGCCTATAAAGTCTCGCGCTTGCAGATGCCCAATCTCGACATCGCGCCCAACATCGAAGCCTGGAAATTGGTCAAACGGCTGATGGCCAGGGTCAACCCCAAGGTTCAAGACGCCGATTTAGAGCAGATCATTACGGGCGCTATCGTACAGAATCTCGAAGCCAGCGGCTTCATGGGCGAAATGAGAAAAAGAATTCCGCGCTAATCGACCACAAGGAGAACCACCATGAACGGCGGACAAGCCATATTGAAAGCGATCGAACGGAGCGGCATCGACTATATTTTATCCTCGCCGGGGTCGGAATGGCCGCCGGTCTGGGAAGCCCTGGCCGAAGCGGCAGCGCGTGGCGCCAAGAATCCCAAATACATCAACTGCCGGCATGAAGCGGTAGCCGTCGCCATGGCGGCGGGCTACACCAAAGTCACCAATCGACCCCAGGCGGTGATGCTCCACGCCACCGCCGGGCCGCTTAACGCAGCCATGACTTTGCGCGCGGCGCTGCAAGAGCGCACACCGATGGTGATCATCAGCGGCGAGATCGCCGCCTACGGCGAAAACACCAAGGTCGCCGATCCCGGCGGCCAGTGGCTGCACGATCTCACCGATCTCGGCGGCTCGCCCGATCTGCTGCGCGGCTGCGTGAAATGGGCCGATCGTGTCATGTCCGCCGAGGTTTTGGCGTCGACCATCGAGCGCGCCGCGCGCATCGCCGTGGAACCGCCGGCCGGACCGGTGCTCATCGGGATTCCTTTTGAGTGCATGATGGAAGAGGTCAATAGTATCGATCACGGCAAGCCCAACGAAGTCGTGCGCGCTCAAGAAGTGAGCGACGCCGCCATCGATCAGGCGCTGAATCTCATCGCCGCGGCAAAAAATCCGGTGGCGCTGACCGAACATGTCGGCGGTGATCCGCGCGCGGTGGAGCGTTTCGTCGAGCTTTGCGAGCTGCTGGCGATACCGGTGATGGAAACCTATCGTCCGGCGTTTATGAATTTTCCCCGCACCCATCCGCTTTACCAGCATCACGACCCGAAATTCGTCGACGGCGCCGATCTGGTGTTGATGGTCGACGCCGTGACGCCTTGGTATCCGGCGAGCAAGACGCCGAAAAACGCCAAGATCATTTCGATCGACGAAGAGTTTCCCAACTCACGTTTGCCCTACTGGGGTTACAATGTCGACCTCGCGTTGGTCGCGCCGCCCGCTTCGACGCTCGAAAAGCTCGTCAAAAAGGCCAAGGCGTCGGAACAGGTGGCGGCCCAGCGCACCGCCTACGAACAGCGCCTGGGGCGGCTCCGCGAGCAGCACGACGGTTATTTCGGCAAGCTGAAAGACGAAGCGCAAAAATACGCCGGCGAGTCGCCGATCGATCCGCGCTGGGCTTGCCGGGCGCTCGGCGAAGCGCTGCCGGACAACGCGGTGATCTCCGAGGAGACCACGGTCTATCGCGGCCTGATCCAGGAGACGATTCCGCGCAGCAAAACTCAATCGTATTTCGCCCGCATCACCGGCGGTTTGGGCGTCGGTTTGAGTTATGCGCTGGGCGTGAAGCTGGCGCTGCCAGACCGGCCGGTCTTCGCGCTGATCGGCGACGGCGCGTTTCACTACAACGCCGTGCCCTCCTGCTTGGGCGTCGCGGAAGAATACGGCCTGCCGATTCACGCGGTGATCTTTAACAACGGCCGCTACCTATCGATGGAGACAAGCCTGATCAAATATTTTCCCGAAGGCGCCGCGAAAAAAACCGGCGTTCATTTCGGTGCGGCCATCGGCCCCCGGCCCGATTACCAGTATTACGGCAAAGCCCACGGCGGTTACGGCTACCGGGTGACCAACCCAGGCGAAATTAAAACCGCGGTTGCCCAGGCCCTCAAGCACGAAACCGAGGGCAAGCTAACGGTGATCGATCTCGTGCTCAGCGACCTCAATCCGCGCTAGATGCGCGGCAAGGCCGAAATAACCGCGCGCTCCCGGGGACAGCGTTCGCTCGCGTCAGCTGAGGACGCCCTGTGCCTCGTAAATGTAACACCAAATCCATGCGGCCGGAGGGACGGCGCGCATCACGGGATGCTGTGTTTGATGGAAGTACTTTGTCGCATGCTTGCCGGTCGAAGAATCGCAACAGCCCACATGGCCGCAGGATCGGCACTCGCGCAGCGCCACCCAAACCGTTCCCTCAGCGAGGCACTCCTCATAGGCACCGGGCGTTTTCTGCGGGGGAAAATTCTCGGGAGTTCAACCATGGAATCGACAATTTCCACCAAAGGCTTCGATCCACACGACGTTGAGGCCGCTTGCTTCCGCTTGGGTATCAGCAACATCCGGGAAGAGTCGAGCTGGCGCGGCGCTCTTTCGTTTCCTCGATATAGCGTTGCGCCCATCCCCGCCAGCTCTCCGAAATCCGAGGAATAGCGAGCAATCGCTCGACCTCTTCTCGATCTCGGGTGTAAATTCGAAAGATATCTCGGACCGTCAGGTCGTGATCCGGTCGTTCGATGATTCTGATCTCATCTCCGGCGCCGACCGCGCCCTCATCGATGATGCGCAGGTATGTCCCGGGCCGCAGCGCTTCGGTGAAACGTCGCACAAATCCCTGGTCGTTCATCCGAACGCCAAGCCGCCAGCAAGGGATCCGCGGCTCGGATACTTCAAACACGGCGGTGCCGATCGCCCAACGCTCGCCGACGAGCGCGTCGTTCACCGCGACTCCTTCGGTGGTGAGGTTTTCTCCAAATTCGCCGTGTTGGAGCGGGCGACCGAGTTGCCCCTCCCACCATCGCGCATCTTCGATCGCGTATGCGTAGACCGCTTTATCCGGTCCCCCGTGCGCTTTACGATCGGCCTGATCGTCTCCTTCAAGATTTACGCCCCGGGCCGCGATACGGCCGGCAACCGGCGATTTCCAGATGGCGCTTTTGGCCGGCCGACCGTTATAGTCAAACTCGCGCGGGCGCCCCACATTGACCGATAGAACCGTCGCGCCGGTAGTTGGCATAGGCTTCTCCTTTCTCTCAGGTACAAATTTCGATTGATCTCTGTCAGAACCAGGCTCGCCGCTCGCTCTTTTCTAACCGTAGGCAAATCGGACTAGCGTCATATTAGCTAAAGTTGCTTGTTGGCTTTGGTCTCATGCTCGCTTCTTCTGCGCAGCCTACTTCCCGGTGGTGAGAACCGCGCGAAAGCGCGCCTTGCCGCTCATCATGCGCTCGTAGGCTTCGGCCGCGCGCTCCAGCGGAAAGGCTTCATTCATCGCGCGCACACCGCTAAGTGCGCTGAAAGCGAGCGTATCCTGCGAATCGATCGAGCTGCCGGAAGGCCAGCCCAAGATCGAGCGTCTTCCCAGGAGCAGCGGAATCCCAGGCACTTGCAGCGGCTCAGCCGCGGCGCCCAGGACAACTAATTTTCCGTCGACGCCGAGACCGCCCAAAGTCGCGCTCATCGCGTCGCCGTTGGTCACGGTCGCGAGGACCACCTTGGCGCCGCCGAGCTTTTGTAGTTCCGCGGCTGGGTCCTGCGCCTTGCTATCGATGTAAAACGCAGCGCCGAGTTTTCTGGCGAGCGGCTCTTTGTCCATGCCGCGCGCGATGGCAACGGTCCGAAAACCCATTTTCGCGGCGAACTGAACGCCAAGGTGGCCGAGGCCGCCGATGCCGAGTATGGCGACAAGATCGCCGGGCCGCGCGCCGCTGTTGCGCAGAGGGTTAAAAGTGGTGACTCCCGCGCACATCAGCGGTCCGGCTTCGACCGCTGAAAGTCCATCCGGAATCGATGCCAGCGCGCCTGCGGGAGCGATCATGTATTCGGCGTAGCCGCCGTCATAAGCGATGCCGGGAACTTGGAGTGCGACTTGACAGGTGACGAAGTCGCCGCGGCGGCATGAGTCGCAGTAGCCGCAGTGGCCGCCGTGCCAGCCGATTCCAACCCGCTGCCCCTCCTTCCACCCCACGACGCCTGGGCCTAGCACATGAATAACTCCGGCAACCTCATGTCCGGGCACGCGCGGATACTGGATGCCCGGCCACAAGCCTTCCTTAGTCATCGAATCGCTATGGCAAATGCCGCAAGCCTCGACTTTGACGCGCACCGAGCCGGCGCCGGGATCCGGGATTTCCCGTTCGACCATTTCAAGCGGCCCATTTGGGCGAGACACTTGCACTACACGCATTTTCGACATGATCCCTCCGATCGTCTGGTTTTAACGAGTTTCCTTGAATTCATTGGACAGCCTGCAGCACTTCCAGGCCCTCGCAATTCACGTGTCGTGAGGTGGAACCATAAATCGCGTTACTCACCCTCATATCGTAAGCCAAGAAGGTTTTCGCTAGCAGTGCCGGCAGCTCGACCCACGTGAAATAACCAACGCGCCACTTCCTGACCTGCGCCGATCTCCGCGAAGGTTCCGTACGATAACGGATCACAATTGATCGCAAGAGCATTTTGCCGGGTACTGGCGATCATATTACTCATGATCCGCCTGCCGCGACTTGTCGTGACATTCGATGGCTCGAACAATGGTTTCGATCACCGCCTCGTCGCCGACTTTGGAATTGACCATCAGGTGGTAGAGAGAGTGGTTCGGCCACTGCTTGGAAAAATATTTTTTAATGAAAGCTGCTCGCTCGCGGTCGACAGTCTCGACCAGATGGCGGGCCTGGGACGCGCTTTTGCCCTGAAGCTGCTCTCGACGAATCTTTTCCCCGAACGGCGCATAGATGAAGACGTGATAGGTATCCTGCCGCTCCTGAAGAAAATACTGTGAACCCCGGCCAACGATCACACAATTGGATGCCGCAGCCGCCTCTTGCACGACTTTCTTCGTGATCGCGAGGATTCGATCCGCGTCCAGCAGCTTCAGCCGGTGCACCTGCAAGCTCGCTTCAAAGCTGCCGCGAAGAAACGACTTGAACAGCCGGTAATAAAGCGGGTCCTTGCGCTCCTCGCGCCGGGCGACCGCCGCTAAAGTACAGTCCGCAAGCCGGGCGATTTCCCGGGTCAGCGCTTGATCCCACAGTTTCCAACCCAAGTGATCGGCGAGCTTTTTTGCGATGACCGGACCTCCGCTCCCATACTCACGTTCGACCGTAATGACCCTGATCATGGATTTGCGCTCATTTTCCCCGATAGCTAACCGACGGCGATGTCGCCTCCTGCTTTTGGATCGTTTTTCTTTAAGATGGAAGAGAGAATAAACATGACCGCAGCAATGCTCGCGAGCACCCAGAACGCATCAATGTAAGCCAGCATCTGCGCTTGATTCTTCATAGCCTGATAAAGCCGCGCAATGGCCTGTTGCAAACTCTGATACTCGCCCAGCCCCGAGGCACCGAGATGGGCTGCCAGAGTTCTTACTCGCCCTTCGAACAGGGGATTGTCGGAAGCCAAATGGGAGACGAGATGAACCTGATGAAACTGGGCGCGCCGCGCGATCAGCGTCGCCACCATCGATGTTCCGACGCTGGCGCCAATGTTGCGCATGAAGTTGATCATGCCGGCGACGCTGCCGCTTTTTTCCTGCGGCATCCCGATATAGGCCGCAAGCGTAATCGGCACGAATAGTAGCCCGATGCCGCACACCTGGACGATCCGCACCCAGGTGGCAAAGCCAAAACTGATCAGCAGGTCCAAATTGCGCGCTGAATAGGTCATGCCGACCGCCAAGGCCAGCCAGCCGGTTGCGATAATGTAGCGGACCTGAATTCGTTGGGTCAGTTGTCCGACGATTGGCATTTCCGCCAGGATCACCAATCCGCCTGCGGAGAGCGCCAAACCCGCGAGTTCGGCGGTGTAACCTGTGAGGGTCTGAAGAAAAAGCGGCATCATGACCAGGCTGCTAAATAGCATGACGCCGAACGCAAACATCATCAGGTTCGCACTGAGAAAATTGAAATTTTTGAAAAGTCGCATCTCGATG
>JBLMXG010000376.1:0-24996 GCA_050257635.1 Chloroflexota bacterium | reverse complement strand
CGCTTCTCCTTTCCGATGCACTCCTAGCTTGGCTATTTTCTCTGCATTGACTTGAAGAAACCTTGTTGGCCCAATTCGCGCAGAATATCTTCGTTGACAAACTCCTGCGACTTTCGCCCCCTGGCGTCGGGGCGGCTGTTGGCGAGGTCGTCGACGACCACTTGAACGCCGGTCAGATTGGTATAGGGCGGAAAGGAGATGCGCGGCGCGTAGCTTTTATAAGCGCTGTCGATGATCGCCTTGTCGTCGGTTCGCATCCACTTCGCCAGGCTCTTGTGACCGAGCTCCGCATCGGTTTTAAAAATATGGCTCGCTTCACTGATCCCCTGCAAGAAACTTTTGACCGCGCCTCGCTTCGAGGACTGAAAAGTTTTTGTCGTCATCATGCTGACGGTCGGAAACGAATCTTCGAGATCGCCCAGGTCGAGCAAGACCGGCATGCCGGAGCTTTTGGCGCGGTCGACAAACGCGCCGGTCAGCACGGTGGCGTCGATCAAACCGTTTTGCAGGGCGGTGAACCGGTCGCGGCTGCCGCCGGCGCGCACGAGGGTGACGCTCCGTTCATCGATGCCCCAGTGGCGGAGCGCGGTGGCGACGACGATCTGGTTCAGCCCGACCACGGCCAACACGCCGATCTTTTTGCCGCGCAGCTCCTGGGGCGAGCGAATACCGGAGCGGGCGACGATGCTGTAGCTATGCTTGTTGAAGTAGGTGCCGATGATCATGATATCCGCGCCGGCGAGATCGGCGGCGATGTGTGGCTGCGGCGAAACCACGTCGAACTGAATTTCGCCGCCGGTCAACGCGTGCGTCGATTCCGCCCCGCCGCGGAAAAGGATCGGTTCGAGATTGAGCCCGTATTTCTTGAACAGGCCGAGATCGACCCCCAACCACAGCGGCACCTGGTAACCGGAGATGCCGCTATAACCGGCGCGCACGCGCTCCTGGGCAACGGCCGCGCCGCCGGAGCAAAACGCCGCGATCAACCAGAGACCAACAATTGAGATAGCGAGTTGTCGATGATCTAACTTCATCATTGTGCCTGCTTGAACTTTCTATTGCTGATTTGGCGGTCGCCAGTTCAGCCATTCGGCGAGCGCTCGCCCCATGATCCATTCCTGGTCTTGAGGCGATAGGAAATCAAGCGCTTCGGTGAATAGCGTTACCGCCTGGCGATAGGAGCAGGGAAGTTGCGAAAGATCGGTGCCCCAAAAGACCCGCCGCGGGCCGAAGGTCTCCACGACGCGACGGATCTGCGGATGCAACGTCGGGAAGGGATAAGCTTCATCGACGTAGCAGGGCAGGCAGGACGCCTTGACCGCGACATTCGGCAGACGGGCGAACTTGAGCACGACCTCGACGCCGGGCCCGAGGTCCTTGCCTTTCCACTGAACGTTGAGGCCCATGTGGTCGACGATGACGCGCAGTCCGGGATGGCGCTCGGCGATCTCGCCAATTCTCGCCACTGCGAACGGCGCAAAAATCATCACCGGAATATCGTAACGCTCGCAATCGTCCCAGAACCAATCCGTAGTACCGTCATCGAGAAAAGAATGGGTACCGCTGTGGCGAAAGCTGATGCGAAACCCGAGCATGCCCGGTTGATCGAGCCAAGCCGCCAGCAGATTTTTACTGGCGGGATCGTTGAGCGGCACTTTGCCCATCACGGCAAAGCGATCGGGATAATTCCGCGCCGCTTCGAGAGCATAATCGTTGCGATAACCTTCCCACGAAGGTGGAACCAGGATCGCGCGGTCGACGCCGGCCGGGTTCATTTCCTGTAACAGATCCTCGTAGGTTAGTGGAATCGGGCGGTGCGGTTTAGACGCGTCTTCTTTGACGTAGAGCCGTCCGAGCGTTTCGGGCGGCCAGATGTGCACCTGTGCATCGATGACCATCGCTGAGGTTCCTTGAATGTTTTGACAACTCGTTGCTGAGTTATTTGCCGCTATTCACTTGCCTGACGAAGCGGTCATCGAAAAAATATGCCGGCTTGGCATGTTTCGCCTCGGGAATGGAATCGGAAAGAAAATCCAAAATCCCTTGAATCCCAGTCTCGGAAGTGACGAGCTCGCGGCGGAAGCCGGCGCGTTTGTAGAATTCATAGCTGAGGTCGAGAACCTCCTGATCATTTTCCTTGGTGTATTTGCCGATCACCTTCATGGTGAACGGCTTATCGGCGTAGTAACGCTCGATGCCGGAGCGGACCGCGCGCAGGAGCGGCACCAGGCGCGGGCCCAGTTCGTCCATGCGGCTGCGCCGGACCACGAGGCCGACGTTTTGGTAGGGCACGTCGAGCAGGCTCACCAGCGAGTGAAAACCGGAACGCTCCATTTGAAAGCTGGCAGGCGGAGAGCCGACGCCGCCGGCGATCTGCCCGGCATAAAATGCCGCCACGATCTGCGGGCTGCTGCCGAGCGGTCGCAGCTGAACGTCCTTCGGCGTGAGGCCCATTTTTTTCAGGGCGACCAGAGTGCCGTAGGCAACCGGCGTCGCCGGCCGATCGGTGCCGACGATTTTGCCTTTGAGCTGCTCGGCGGTTTTAATTTCCGGGCGAGCGTAGAAGTCCCAGATCATTGTATTGAGCAGGCCGGCGATGAAGACGACATCGATGCCGCGCAAGGACGCCGTGAGCACGGGCGCTGCGGAGACCTGCACGACGTCGATCTCGTTGGCGATCAGCGCCGGAATCGCGCTGCTCGACGCCATGGAAAGCACCTCGATATCCAAATGCTCTCTGGCGAAGGCACCGGTTTCCTTCGCCATCCAGACCGATGCCATGGTCGCCGACGTGCTTAGATAAGCGACCCGCAACGGACGCGTGTAACGGGTCTGAGCTTGAAGTTGCGCGGCGCTAAGGATCAAGCCGACGCAAAACAGCGGTACGACGAAGACCGAAAGTTTTCTGAAGAACAATAGCGATCGATTGACCATGGGGCAAATTCCTCTCGCGCGGCCTAGGATTTTGTCGTTGTGACCGGATGTGGTCATGAACGGGAAAGTAGGGCATGGCGCTGGTAGGCGTCAAGCGAAAAGCGATATCATCAAAGGACAATTATTGCCAAGCCTTCATGTTTTAGGGCGCCCGCTACAGACGACGACGCCCCAGGCAAGCGGAGAGAGCCGGTCTCGTGGAATCTCACAGGGTTCTTGTTCGAGCCGTACAATAATGTCCGCGGCGGCTTGCCGTTTTTTCTTAGTCTTGCATCGATAGACGCTTGATGGCGCGGTTTCCCGGCGCTGACGACGGGCGGCACGAGCCTTGCTGCACTCAAGGAGCGAAGGCCGCGTTGTTTTGCTGCGAATCGTGAACAACCGGCGCGCGGTAAACGAATTTGAACTACGAACGTCTATTAACACCGGATAGCGAGGGATTGAAACGGTTCAGAGGTGTTTTATGAAGGGCTTATCCGGAACCTTGCTTGCGTTGGTCTTTGTTTTCTTCTCTTTAATCTCGCTGATGGTTGTGAATCGCAATTGGGACAGCTCATTAGTTCCCTTGAACGACAACGAGACCAGAGTCTCCGAACTCGGCTTGCGTTTCGCCATGGGCCGTTAGTTCGACTCAGCAGTCGCGACTATCAACGGCAGAGATTTTACTCGGCCGCTCTCTTCTACCTCTGCTGCAAACTCAAAATTATTCCTTGCCTAGGGCGTTTGCCGCACAGCGGGACGCTCCAACAAGCGCTGCATCCACGCCTTTACATGGGGCAAGTCGTCGCCTATCGCGGTTTGATAACGCTGCAAACGGCAGAAGAACGGGATGTAGGTGATGTCGGCCAGGGAGTAATCGCCTGCGATGTAGCTTTTCCCGCGCATCTCTTGATTCAAGTTGTCCAGATATCCGCGCAACCGTTCCTTCGATTTTTCGACTTCGTGATCATGGGCAATATAGCCGGCGGCATGCTGCATCCGAGTGTTGCAGTAATCGATCCAGATGCGCGCGCGAGCGCGCTGTAACGGGTCTTTAGGCATGAGCGGGATCGCGGGATATTTTTCCTCGAGATATTCGTTGATGATGGCGGACTCATAAATAACGCCATCGCCGTCGACAAGTACCGGCACTTTGCCGTAGGGGTTTAGCTCCAAAAGATCCTTTGGCTTGTCGGAGAGGTCGCACTCGATAAGTTGATAAGGAATCTTTTTCTCCGCCAGGACAATCCTTGTCCTGTGGGCGTAGGGTCAAGGTTGGTAGGAATAGAGTTTCATGAAAGTCTCCCTTCACCAAACTTCAAATATCTCGACCAAAACGCCTGGTGTCGATGATCGCACGCCGATGCTTGCCGGTACCGATCTTGATCCCTTGGTCGTTGGTTGCCGCTACCGAGTAGAGGATTTTATTATTCTTGATTTCCAAGAGCTCAGCCGTAACGGTGACGCGTTGACCGATCTTTGTCGGTGCAAGATGATGCACATCCACGTGAATCCCGACGGACTGTTCGCCGTCCTCCAAGTAGGGTTCCGTCAGTTCCACGCAGGTGCGTTCCATCAAGCCGATCATAGCCGGCGTGGAAAACACATCGGTTGTCAATTGCCGCGCGCGCATGTCCAAGGTTGTGACATAACTCGCCGTTTTTGCGATTCCAGGCCCAAGGTTAATCTTCATAACCGAAATATAGGAGATATGTCCACGCGGACCCAGTAATTTTCGGTTTATCGTGCGGGCAAGTCTTCGTCTTTTAAATTAAACCAGTTCCGCGCATTTTCACCGAGCACATGGCGCAGCTTGCCTTCCGTCATCCCGAAAATCATCTTCACCTCCTTGACCGAGTCGGGAAACTCCGAGTCCCAGTGCCGGTAATCCGACGCGTACATCACCTGCGTGATGCCGATGTCATCGAGCACGTAAGGCAAAATGGTTTCCTCCGGCTCGCAGGTGAAGGCTACCTGGGGGCTCCGGATGATTTCCGACGGTTTCCGTTCGAGCAGCGGCCACTGCGGACGCAGCTTGTAAAAGTGCTCGTCAAGCCGTTCCGACCAAAAGGGCAACCAGCCGCAGGCACCTTCCATGAAGGCGACTTTGAGCTTCGGGTAGCGGTCGAACACGCCTTCGCCGATCATGTGCATCAGCGCGATCATCAATTCGAAGGGAAACGCCGTCATGTGCACGTAGCTATATTTTTCCATGCGCTCGCTGCCGGCGCCCATGACGCCCCACACTCCGTACTGTCCGTCATGCTCGGTTTGCGGATGGACGGAGAGCGGCATGCCGATCTCCTGCGCCGCAGCAAAAACCGGATCGAACATGCGATGGCCGAGATTGATCCCGTAAACATTGGTCGGCAGCATGGCGGTGACGATCGAACGCTGCCGCGCCAGGTACTCCAATTCCTTTACGGCGGCCGGCGGATCTTGCACGGGAATGAGCCCGACGCCTTTCAACCGTTTCGGATCCGGCGCGAGATATTCTTCGACCAACCAGCGATTGACGGCGTGGCAGATCGCCGCCGCCAGCGGTTTGTCCGTCATGCCGTTCACCATCAAGGCTATCGAGGTGCCGAAGATAATCGCGACATCGATGCCTTCTTGGTCCATGTCGGGCAAGCGTTTGAGAGGATCGGTCATGCCAGGTCGGCTCCGTTCGATATGCGCGGCAAAGACTTCGCCGCGATCCGCGCCGCCGCCCCAACGGCGCCGCGCCGCGAGTCGGCCTTCGATCATCAAGTGCGAATAACCGGAGCTGTCGATGACCCGGTTGGGCGCGAGATGGGCGAGCTCTTTGGGCATCCATTTCGCGAGCTCGCTGTCCGGTTCGTAACAATGGCCGTCGGCGTCGATCACTAAATTTCTCGCCATGATTCCTCCCTGCTTGGCGTGGAGATTGACCTTTTACCTAGTTGGCTTCGCCGTCAATTGCAACCGATCGTTGCCCTACCATGCTTCTTCCGATGACCGGTGATGAGTGTTCTTACGCAGCATAGCTCGTCGAACCTTGGATCGGGCTGCGATGCGGCGCTCCAAAAACAGGGTGGTTGGAAGCGGTGCATGAAGAACGGAACCGTCCGGATGATTGTCTGGACCGCTCTGACGGCAACCCGCGCCGATGCAGCCTGTTTGCATTGAGTGGCGTTAACCTGCCGTCGTCGATCTACAGTCGATATATCCGGGAACGGCGGGAGAATAATCTCCGCTTAGGTCAATGCTGTGGCGCAGCGACAGCGTATTCGGCACCGACTTTGGGGAGGCCAAAGCCGCAGCGGAGGAATAAGAATCGATCGAGCTCTCCATCGGTGGCGAATTTGAATCGCGCCGCGCCACTTTGCTCCCACAGCTCTCTCGCCGGCACTTGACATAAATTGCAATCCACGGCTTTGGCGCAATCCTGTGACGCGATGCCGTTGCTGATAACCGCCGTCGAGCCGATTCTCGGGTCAGCGCCGCGCGCATCCGCGCGGATGACGACGCCTTTGCCAAGGTATCGAACACCGGGAAACTGACGCGTCGCGCGGTCCGGATTGAGATCCACGGGGGTTTCGGAAAGCGTGCCGCCGATGATTTCGTTCGTCGCTGCGTCGAATTCAACCTCCTCGCCGGTGGGCAATGTGACGATGTTTCGCGTGCGCGCGTTGACGATGGCGGGCAGAAAATTTCTCGGGAAAAACAGCATCAGGCGATTCATCAGCTCGCTCAAGCGAAAGGTCCGGTCGCGCGACGCTACCCAGTCCGAGACCAGCAGGTAGATATCCTGGCGCGCGCGCTCATCAAAGCGAAACTGAAAGTCCCGGGTGAAAAACTGGTTCTTGGCGGCATCGCGGCGCGGCGGCAGGACGCGGTTGCCGCCGTAATTGGAAAATTCAAAGCCGACGATTTCTCCCTGGCGCGTGGTGCGGTAACGCCAGGCGGATTCGTTGCGCGATGTTCCATTCGCGCGCGTGCTGAGCACCGTGTTGTATTCGACCCGGCGCGCCGCCAGATCTTTTTCGGGTTTGCCGATGCGCGATTCCGGCAAGTTGCGGGTGATCGTTTCCTGAGCGGGCTTGGACGCCGTTTCGGCGGGAGAGACCGACGGCATCGCGATCTCGGGGCCTCCGTCTTGGGGCCGGTCGGCTTCTGGGATTTCCGCCATTGGCTCGGTCGGCGGGGCCACCGGCGTCGAGCGGCAGGCGGCCATGAGAAAACCGATCGATAGAACCAGAAAAAATATCGAAGCCCGAGACCGACAAACCTCTTTCATGACCGTGTCACGCGTTAACGCCCACTTGCTGCCAATAGTTTGCCCATTGATTGACTCATGCGCAATGGTCGTGCCGTTCACGGCGCTTTTGCATCGGCCGCGTAATTGAGGCATTTGGAAGAAACGCTGAAACGATTTGGCCGGCTCACGGTTTCATTCGTGAGCTCGATGGAGCCATTTTTGCGCTATCGATGCTGTTTGATTTTGTCTATTTGCACGCCGAGCTGCGCGGCGGTCAAGATCATGCCCGGCGATACCGGCAGGCCCGCGAACTCCAGAGCGGAAGCGATCCAAGCATTGCAGGTTTTCATCAGGCTGAACTTCTCGGTCGATGGGTAGAAGCGGCTATAAGAAAAAAGCCCCGGGCTCGCCGGAGCGCGCCCGCTGTCGCGTGAACGGGCAAAGCTTCGCGAGAGATACTCGATCAAGCGCGCATAGGCAGGCGCCGACAAGCTCAGCTCGGCGATTTCCGCGCCGCGGTAAAAGCTCTCGATGTTTTCGCTGAAGCCGACCAGGTGAAGTACGCTGCCGCCCGACCAAAATGCGGCCTTGAGCGCGGTCAGAACGCCGGCATCCGGATCGGGAAAATAATCCTTGTCGCCCCAGCTGAATTCGATGAAATGCGCGGTGGGGAAGTCGGCGAGCTCCGGCAAAGCGGCGCCCACGAGATCGGCTTTGCGCAGGACGATCGCGGCATGCCAGAAATTGCGCACGATGATTAGGGATCGGCACTGCGTCTGGGTCGGGACGCAGCTCCAGGTCGCCGCCGTTTGCGCCGTGCTGCAAGTTTCAACGGCGCAAAGAATAAGCATCGCCAAGATCGGCCGCAGGGAAACATGCGACGGCGCCATAATAAATCTCAAGTAACGCTGCGGTGGCGCCGGAAGCAACTGCGCGACGACGGTTTTTGGTTCGAGGATCCGAACAGGGCGTCAGACACTGGCGGGTGAATGCCTGCGTTCCAGACGCAAGCTTAGGTCATTGCGCTTGATGTAGACCTGCGCCGTCTGTTTGCGCCGGGTGAGTTGCTCGAGCAATTGAACCAGCGGTAGGGATGAACTGGCGTAATCTGCCGGCGCGCCGGCAGAATGCATCGTCGCCACCGCGTCTTCGCCCGCGAAGTAGCGCAGCAGGCGGTCATCGTCGCTCACGCCTGCGCCACCGAATTTCTCGCGAAATTCGCGAATCGACATCTCCGGCGGCTTCAGCCTGGCGAGCTCCTTTGCGCGCGGTGCGCTGAGCAGCCGGTCCTTGAGGTTCGCATCGATGGATTGAGCTTCCTCCTCGCCCCAAAAACCGAGTGCGTAGAGCAGCACTTCGTCCGTAACTTCTCGGTAACGCGCACCGACCATGACGTTGATGGCAGCCTGCACGCCGAAGAACTGCGAGTAGGGCGTGACCATGATCGGATAGCCGAACTCGGCGCGCACTCGCGAAACTTCTTCGAGGACTGCGGGGAGCTGGTCGAGTTTGCCGAGATTGCTGAGCTGAAAGCGAAAGTTGGAAATCATCCCGCCCGGCACTTGATGCAGCGGATGGAAGGCGTCGTATTCGAGCGGTCTGCCGATCGCCAGGCCGGCTTTTTTCGCGACCGCGGTGAAATGATCGCGTACCGGGCGCAAGACGGCTTCGTCGATCTCGGTCCGATAACCTAGGGCGCGGGCGTTCATGGCGACGTTGAAAAGCGAGGGGTTTGAAGAGCCGTCGGCGAGCGGCGGAATCGCCGTGTTGATCGAAGTAATGCCGAGTTGGATCGCTTCCAGGCAGCAGAGTGGGCCGAGGCCCGTGTTGCAATGGGTGTGGAATTCGACCGGCCTGTCTTTGGCTTCGCCCAGGATCAGCGGTACCAGCCGGCGCGTCGCTGCGGGCGTGAGCAAGCCGCCGGGGTCTTTGAAGCAGATGCGCGCGACGTCGAGCTTGGCCGCTTCGCGCGCTCTTTGCGCGAAGTACTCATCGGTATGCTTGGGCGAGATCGAGTAGATGATGTTCAGAATCGTTTTCAGGCCGGCGCGTTGGGCGGCCGCCACAGCCTGACGCCAATTGGCCGGCGTATTCGATGGGTCCGAGGTGCGCAACTCGTCGATGCCGTTGGCCGCTAGCCGTTCGAGCCAAAGGTCAGCGACGGCAGGCGGAGTGATTTGAAAGGCGAGCATGGAGCGGCTGCGGATCGAGCGCAGCGGCGTGCGCGGAATGAGTTTTCGCAGCAGCCGGATGCGTTCCCAGGGATCGTCCTTGAGATCGCGCACGCATTTCTTGTAAAAAGCCGACGACATGATTTCGATCGCTTCGAAGCCGGCGCGCTCGAAGCGCTCGGCCACCGGCAACATCATCGCCGTGCGCATGTTCGATGCCCACAGGCTCAAGTGGCCGTCGCGCAGCGTGGTGTCGACGAAACGGATTGGGGGAAACTTTTCGGCTCGAATCATGGTTCAGTCAGTTGCGGCTTGCATCCCGACAGAGATGAAACGCAATAAGCTTCAAGACCATCGAGCAGGTCGCACCAAGATCTTTGCCACCATTGCTGTTGTTTTCTCCATACAAGGCCTAGCGGCGATTCCATGCTTTTGAGGACGAGTAACCCGGCGGCCGGCTGATTCCCTTGTTACCCGACTTTCCGAAGCTATGATCGAAAGTGCGGCATTACGCTCTTCGCAAACGCCTCCACCGTTTCGCCGTAGACTTTGCGGGCGGGCGTGAGCATTAAGTGCTCGACTCCAGCGGCCCTTAGCTCTTCGATTCGTTCGATACACTCGCTTGGATTTCCCGCGATGGAAAAGCGGCGAATTAGGTAATCATCGACCAGATCCGGATCGACGCGGTCTTCCATGGGCTTCATCACATCGAAGCCGGCCATAAATTTCTTCACGCCTGCCAATTCATTCGGCGGCACGGTTTCGAAGGTAAAGCGGAAATTATGATGGGCGCGGTTGGCGATGCGGTTGCGCACGATCCGGCGCGCTTCGCTGCCGTCGTCGCGCACGCACAGCATGCCCGCGGCCATAATCGAGATATCGTTTTCCTTGCGCCCGGCCTCGGCGGCGCCGTCGCGGATTTTTTGTTTCGCCCATTCGTACACCTTCAGATCGAAACCGGTGCCCAGGATGACGCCGTCGGCGGAGCGGCCGGCCAGCTGCAGTCCTTTCGGCCCCTCGGCGGAAACGTAGATTGGTGCGGGCTGGTTGATCGTAAAGCCAAGCTTGAGCTCGCCCGTCGGAAACGCGGCGGCGTTTCCACAAACGAGCTGGCGGATCAGGCGCACGCCTTCCTCGAACTGCTTCATCGGCATGGCCTTCAGCCCCTGACTGTAAACCGGCCCATCGCCGGTGCCGAGGCCCATGATGGCGCGCCCCTTGGAGATTTCATTGAGCGAAGCCGCCGCACCGGCGATGACCGTCGGATGGCGGAAGACGAGATTGGTCACGGCGATGCCGAGGAGCACGCGCTTTGTGATCATGGCGCAGCTTGCGAGCGTTTGAAAGGAATCGATCGAGCTCAGGTGGCTCTCGCCGAGAAAGATTCCGTCATAGCCAAATTCTTCGGCGCGCCGCGCACGATTGTGGATCTCATCGATGTTTTTAACGCCGCCGTGGACGCTGTGGAGGCTGAATTTCATGATAGCTCCTCGAGAATAAAGCAACAGGGGATTGTAGGGGTGCGGTATGTGTGGCCGATTCGATCATCTCGAGAACGCCACTAAGCCGCAACCAGTAGCCCAAGGGACGACCGGCTCGTAGGCGAGCAACTCGGCTCTCCAGTTCTGTACGGCTCCGGCGAGCGCGATCCAAGTTCGAATCTCGTGGCCGCCGGAGCCGGCTTCGCGATTGATCTCTTCATGACTGTACTCAGCCAATTTGGTTCGCTCGCCGTTAACCAAGGTTTCCAGAAACTTTCTGTCAAAAGAAATATTGATCTTGCCGTGCTTCGCTTCGCCGGGCCAGTGGGACAGGCCGCCGGTTGCGATGATTGCGATGCGCTTGGAATCTTTTTCGAGCAACTCCCCGAGAAATTGACCGAAGGCAAAGCAGCGCCTGGTCGACGGCATCGGCGGCGTGAGCGTATTGATGATGATCGGCACGACCGGAATCGTCATGTTCGGATTCAAAAAATGGAGCGGCAAGAACGTTGCATGATCCAATAAAAGCTCGTCGGAAAACGAGGGATCGAAACCGCCATTCAAGCAGGCGTCGATCAACTGCGCCGAAAGTTTCGCGTCGCCGGGTACGCGCGCCTTGGGGATGCGCAGCCATTCCTCGATCGGTCCGTCATAGTACTCGGCGCGGCCAACGCAAAGAGTCGGCATGCCGTTGAGAAAAAAATTCGCCCAGTGCTCGACAGTGAGCGCGACAATCACATCGGGCTTGGCTGCGGCGAGCTGCGCGCCGAGGCGTCGGTAGCTGCCCAGAAAATTCTCTGCTTGTTCTTTCGGCGCGGCTTCGGTCCAGGCAGTCATCCCGGGCGCATGGCTCGCCGCGCCGGCAAATACGATCGGCATGGCTAATCCAATCCTTTCAGCGCCTTGGCATAATCTTCATTGGAAACTTTGTGCAGCAGGGTAAAGGGCCGGAGCAACAGAGGGTGAACACCGAGACGGTAAAGCGCGCGTACGTCGACTTCAATCGCGGCCTTGGTCTCGTCATCGCTCAATTCGTAGTTCTTGATGAACGCGGCAGTATCTTCGCGATAGCGCTCCCGCTGCGCCCGGTCGCGGTTGACGTGGTAGAGGAGTTTCTGCAGTTGGTAGAGGCTCATACAGTCGGGTTTTGCCTATCAGTCTAATCCAACTTTTGATGCAGCCACTCGATCACGGTTTTGAAAATATTCGGAATCGCGCCCATGTGACCGCCGGGAAACAAGCGGATGGCTTTTGGATTGCCATGCTCAAGCAGCAGATAAAAATCCTCGAGCGGAACCTGCTTGTCTTCCTTGCCGTTGACGATCAGCAGCGGCGCGCAGGGTTTATCCAGCCAGCCCTGATCGAGCAGTGACAGCGCCGGCATCACCTGACAAAGCTCATCGAAGGTATTTTTGCCGAATAGATTGGCGCGGGCCTCGATTAAATTAAACAGATAGGAATCGGCGTGGCGCGAGCGCTCCTGCCACTCCGGCTGAAAAAAATAATGGATGCCGCCACCCCAATTGACGGCGGCCCGCAGCTTATCGGCCGCCACGTGGGCGAGTTTGGTCGACCAGTGTCCGCCGAAGCTGGCGCCGACGACGGCGATCTTGTTGGCGCGGGCCTCGGGGCGAGTGAGCAGATAATCGAGCACGGCGGTATGCAGTTTGTGCGCCTCGGGTCCCGCCAGCACCGGGCACTCGCCGGTCCCCGGACTGTCGATGATGAAACAGCCCCAGCCTTCATTGACGAAGGCTTCACCGAAGGAATGGCGCTCCTCTTTCCAATTGTCGATGCCGCCCCAATGCATGACCATCGGAGCCGGTAGCGTTTTTGGCAGGCGCAAGTGACCGACGATGCTTTTGCCCTCGAACGGAATTGACACCCGTTCGATCGGGATCTCGAAGTACTTCGACGCCGCCAGAAACATCTCACGGGTTTTCGCGTAACCATGGTGTTTCCCGGGAGTGCTCGGAAAGGGATGACGGGCGATGCCGTAGTAGCCGTAGGATTTGAGAAAGGCATTTTTCGCTTCGGTGCAGTTGCCGATTTGTTCCGCCGCGACGGCCTTTGCCTCCCACCGTGCGCCGAGCTCGTTCCACGCGGTGGCCCAAGTCTCACCTTCGAAATTGGCCATTCTTGCCAGCGCTTGTTCCGCCTCCGTCTTGTCGGCGTGCAAAAACGGCGCACGCCGGCCGATGCGATCGCGGATGTCGCCTTTTACTTCCTCAATCGTGCGTGGTTTGCTCATCGTTTCGAACCTTTTCGAGCGAATTGTCCTTTGCCAATTTCCACTCGTGAATCACTATAGGCATCGTTTGTCGCAGCGCCGGATTTTCCTCGTTGCCGGCGGAAATTTGTCCTGTCAAAGTCAGCCTATAGAGTGTCGCTGCGAGGTTGTCAACACGGTAAAAATCTTTTGCGGGCTGACGCCGGTTGGACGATTGAATAGGGTTTGCGGAACAAGCGGTCCGCTCGCAAAGTTCTTGGCGAAAGGTGTTGACGTTTAAATTTCACCATGTCATGCAATTGAAGAGCAAGAGTTCTTTACAACAGGTTTGTTTCTTGTATAGATTTTTGACTCACGTGACGGAGTAGGTCATGGCCGTGATCATTGACGGTAAAGCCGTCGCCAAAGAAGTCCAAAAACAAATCAAAGAAGACGTCGAAGGGCTCGAACGGCGCTGGGGGCTGGTGCCGGGCTTGGCGGTCGTGTTGGTGGGTGATGATCCGGCGTCGCACATCTACGTGCGCAACAAGGAAAAGGCGTGCAAAGAAGTCGGCATCAAATCCTTCGAACATTTGTTGCCAGTGACGATCTCCGAGAAGGAACTACTGGCGCTCGTCCACCAGCTAAATAAAGACAAAAGCGTGCATGGCATTTTAGTTCAATTGCCGCTGCCGCCGCATATTCACGCGGAAAAAGTCCTCGAGGCGATCTCGCCGTACAAAGACATCGACGGTTTCCACCCGATGAGCCAGGGCCGGCTCCTGCTCGGCGCCGACGGTTTCCGGCCGTGCACGCCAATGGGCATCATGAAATTGCTTGAAGCTGCCGAATGCGATCCCAAAGGCAAGAACGCGGTGGTGGTTGGCCGCAGCAATATCGTCGGCAAACCGGTGGCGCTGATGCTGCTCGAGAAACACGCCACGGTGACCATTTGTCACTCGCGCACGGTTAGCCTGCGCGACGAAGTGGGGCGGGCCGATATTCTGGTCGTGGCCATCGGCAGAGGAGGGCTAGTGCGCGGTGAGTGGATCAAATCCGGCGCCGTAGTGATCGACGTCGGCGTCAATCGCTTGCCCAGCGGCAAGCTCTGCGGCGACGTTGAGTTCGAGACCGCCAAGGAACGCGCTTCGGCAATCACGCCGGTGCCGGGGGGAGTCGGTCCGATGACCATTTGCATGCTGCTTTTCAACACGTTGAAGGCGGCCAAGGACTCGTTGCAGCGCGAGCGCTAAACATCATTCTATCGCACCCCAAGCCCGTGGCGCAGGTCATGAAGAGAACCCCGCTTTTTTCCGCGCACCGACGGGCGGGCGCTAAGATGGTCGAGTTTGCCGGCTGGGAAATGCCGGTCCAGTACCAGGGCGTCATCGAAGAACATTTGGCCGTGCGCAGCCGCGCGGGCCTTTTCGACGTGAGTCATATGGGCGAGATCGAGATCCGCGGCGCCGGGGCGATGGAACTGTGCCAGAGCATCACGGTCAACGACGTCTCGCGCATGAAAGTTTTCCAGGCCCAGTACAATTTGCTGCTCAACGAAAGCGGCGGCGTGATCGACGATGTGATTTTCTACCGCTTGGAGCCGGATGCCTTTTTCATTTGTGTCAACGCGTCGAACAGCGATAAGGATTTCGCCTGGATTCAAGAACGCGCGGGCGGCAAGGTAATGGCGGCCAACGTCAGCGCCGAATACGCGCAGCTTGCGCTGCAAGGACCTCGCGCGGAAGCCATTCTCCGTCCGCTGAGTCCATTGGCCCTAGCCGAGCTCAGGAGATTCGCCTTTCAATTTGCCGACGTTGCCGGCGTACGCTGCTTAGTGGCGCGCACAGGCTATACGGGCGAGGACGGATTCGAGATCTACTGCGACAGCGCACAGGCTGAACAGCTGTGGTCCGCTCTGTTGCAGGCCGGTGCTGCCGACGCCTTAGTCCCGGTGGGGTTGGGTGCGCGCGATACCCTGCGGCTGGAGATGGCCTATCCCTTATACGGTCACGAGCTCGATGAATCCACGACACCGCTCGAGGCCGGGCTGGATTGGGTGACGAAGTTTTCCAAAGGTAATTTTATCGGCCGCGAAGTTTTGTTGCGGCAAAAACAGCAGGGAGTGGAGCGTAAGCTCGTAGGCCTCGAGATGCTGGAGCCGGGGATCGCGCGCGGCGGCTATCCGTTGTTCAAACACGGGGTTCGAATCGGCGTGGTGACCAGCGGCACTAAATCGCCGTCGCTCGGCCGGGCCATTGCCCTCGCTTACATCGTTGCGGCCGAGGCCGCCCTCGACAATGTCGTCGAAGTGGAAATTCGCGGTCGAAAAATCCCGGCAAAAATTGTTTCGCTGCCATTTTATCGCTGCAAGGCGCAGCCAGAGGTTCAAGGAGGTTCATGATGGAGTTTCCCGAGGGACTTAAATATTCGAAGGAGCATGAGTGGGTATTGGTAGAAGGCAACACGGCGACGATCGGCATCACTGAATATGCTCAGGAAGAGCTCGGCGACATCGTCTATGTGGAACTCCCGGAGATCGGCGAAAAGGTGGTCAAAGACGATCCCTTTGGCGCCGTCGAGTCGGTCAAGGCGGTATCGGATGTCTATGCGCCGGTAAGCGGCGCCGTGCTCGAAATCAACGACATTTTGCCGGACAACCCGGAGACCATCAACGACGATCCCTACGGTGACGGCTGGATGATCCGTGTCGAGCTGTCCGACACGGACGATCTCAAAGATCTGATGGATGCGGACGAATATGCCGAGTACGTTCAACAGCAAAAGGAGAACGACGAAGAAGAGGACGAAGAGGATTCGGAGGAAGAAGTTGAAGACGATGAAGACGACGACAAATAGCCTCGCCTGATGCGCTATACTCCCCACACCGCCAGCGACCGAGACCGCATGCTTCAAGCGATCGGTCTGGATTCACTTGAAGCGATCTTTCGTCATGTTCCGGCAACGCTACGCGAGCGCGCTAGGATCGATCTGCCGGACGGCCTCACCGAAGCGGCCGTGCAAAAGCGGCTGTCGGCTTTGGCCGCCCAAAATGCCTCGACGCAGGAGTGGAGCCTGTTTCTCGGCGGCGGCGCGTATCACCATTTCATTCCATCGGCGGTGGATTCGATTATCTCACGTTCCGAGTTTTCGACTTCTTACACGCCATACCAGCCGGAAGTTAGCCAGGGGACATTACAAGCGCTGTTCGAATATCAGACGTTGATTTGCCAGCTGACCGGCATGGAGGTCGCCAACGCCGGAGTGTACGACGGCGCTTCGGCGGCCGCCGAAGCGGTGCTCATGTCGCGCCGCATCCAGCCGCCTAGCCGTCGGCGCGTGCTGGTGTCGCGGACGCTGCATCCGCAATACCGCGCCGTGGTGGACGCTTACCTTAGGAATTTGAAAGACGTCGTTCTCGAAGAAATCGCGTACGATAGCAGCGGCGCCACCGATGTGGGCGCACTCGCAGCGCGGCTGGACGACCGAGTGATGTGCGCCCTCGTCGGTTACCCGAACTTCTTTGGCGTGATCGAAGATCTTGCGCCGATTCAATCGGCTTGCGCGAAAAACGGCGCACAACTCATCACCGCGACGGCCGAGCCCATGTCTTTCGGGCTGCTCAAGCCTCCAGGTGATTTCGGCGTCGACATCGCCGTGGGCGAGGGGCAGAGCCTGGGCGTGCCGATGAGTTTCGGCGGCCCGGCGTTCGGTTTCTTTGCTTGCCAAAAAAGGTTTGTGCGCAATATTCCCGGCAGGCTGGTTGGCGAGACTGTCGATGCCGACGGGCGGCGCGGATTCGTCCTCACGCTGGCGACGCGCGAGCAGCATATTCGGCGCGAAAAAGCGACTTCGAATATTTGCACTAGCCAGACGCTGTGCGCCTTGGGCGCGACCGTGTACATGTCCCTGCTGGGAAAAACCGGTTTGCGGCGCATGGCCGAGATCAACGCCGTGCGGGCGCATCGCGCGCAAGCGAAGCTGGTGCGCGATGCCGGCTTGACCGCGGTTTTTAGCGGCCCTTACTTCAACGAGTTCGTGCTGCGCAGGGGGCAGCTCGAACAACTCTTTGAAAAATGCGCTACAAACAAAATCGTTCCAGGAATCGCTTTGGAGCGATGGTACCCCGACCTGCGCGATTGTTTTTTGCTTTGCGTCACCGAAATGAACGAGGACGAGGAGGTCGAGCGGCTTGTCGGAACCATCACCGAGTAACCCCCGCTTATTGGCGGCCGAAACAAAGCTGATATTTGAGGCAGGCTCGGCGGGCCGGAGCGCATGTCTGTGGCCCGCCGAAATGGGTGAAATCGCTGATCTGATTCCTGCGGCGTTTTTGCGCGGTGATATCGCCGGTTTTCCCGAGTTGGGAGAGCTCGAAGCTTTGCGCCATTTTACTCGGCTGTCGCAAAAAAATTTCGCCATCGAAAGCCAGTTCTATCCTTTGGGTTCGTGCACAATGAAATACAATCCCAAAGTCAACGAGACGACTGCGCGCTTGCCCGGCTTTGCCCAGATTCACCCGCTGGCACCAATCGCGCTCTCGCAAGGTGCCTTTGCGTTGCTGCATGAGCTAGAAATTATGCTCGCCGAGATCAGCGGCATGGAGCGGGTGAGCCTGCAGCCATCAGCCGGCGCCCAGGGCGAGCTGACCGGCCTCATGCTGCTCCGCGCCTGCTTAAGCGAGCGGGGCGACCCGCGCAAGAAAATCATCGTGCCCGACACCGCGCACGGCACGAATCCAGCCAGCTCGACGTTGTGTGGTTACGACGTGATTCAAATTTCCTCTAACGATCACGGTGTTATCGACGCCGCGGCGGTGGAAAAAGCCATGGATGAGACCGTCGCAGCGATCATGATCACCAATCCCAATACCCTCGGTTTGTTCGAGACCAACATCGAGGCGATCGCGGCTGTGGTGCACGCGCGCGGAGGCATGGTCTACATGGACGGCGCCAACTTGAATGCGCTGATAGGCATTGCCAAGCCGGGGCACATGGGCGTCGATGTGTTGCATATGAACTTGCACAAAACTTTTTCGACGCCGCATGGCGGCGGCGGGCCGGGGGCCGGGCCGGTGGCGGTGAAGAGTCAGCTGGCTGATTACCTGCCGGTGCCGCGCATCGTCAAAACGGCTGAGGGTTTTGCGTTAGAAGAAAATGCGCCAAAGTCGATCGGTCGAGTGCGCTCATTTTTCGGTAATTTTGGCGTGCTCGTGCGTGCTTATGCCTACATCCTCGCGCTCGGCGGCGACGGCCTCGCCGATGCCAGCCGGATGGCGCTGCTCAACGCGAACTATATTCGCAAGAAGCTGGAAAAACATTTTCAGATCGCCTTTGACGAGCCCTGCATGCATGAATGTATCTTTATCGATCGCTGGCAGCAGCGCAGTGGTGTGAGCACACTCGATATCGCCAAGCGGTTGTTGGACTACGGCTACCATCCGCCGACGATCTACTTCCCTCTCGTAGTTTCCGGGGCCTTGATGATCGAGCCGACGGAAACCGAAACGCTGGAGACCTTGGACGGCTTTATCGACGCCATGCTCGCGGTCGCGCAGGAGGCCAAAAGCGATCCCGAGCTCGTCAAGCACGCGCCCTACTCGACACCGGTTCGGCGACTCGATGAAGCCAGGGCGGCGCGCAAACCAGTGTTGCGCTGGGAGCCGCCGGTGCCCAGAGCGGAATCATAAGCGACCGCAGCGAACTAGCGCCGAGTCAACGGGTAAAGCGATAGTTCAGACGATTATCATGGTATTCCATCGAGGCTGAAATCGACAAGGGTTGCGGTTTCACCCACGGTGGAATGGGCGGGAACGGTGAAGCTGCCTTGATTGCGCGCAAGGCTTCATCGTCCAATAGCTGCGAGCCGGATGAGCGCACTAGACGCAATCCTTCCAGCTGGCCGTTGGCGCCGATGGTAAATTCCAAAGAAAGCTTGCCCTGCAAGCCGTAGCGCAGCGCGAGTTCAGGATATTCCCACTGCGACTCGATCAACTGTTTGAGCTTGGTAAAATAGGTTACATAGATAGGGTCCCTGCTATTCAAGCTGACCGGCGCGCTATTGTGCGCGCTGGCGGCCCAATTTACCGGGGGCAACAGCTCTTTGAGGGTGGGCAGAGGACGCTCGGCAATCACGCTCCGTTCAGGAATGGTTTCGTGTGGGGGCGGCGCGGGAGGGGACGGGTTGGAGCGCGCCGGGTCCACGCTAGCGAATTCGGTGCGGCCGCTGTTTTTGCCAACATTTCTGTCCGGTCTCGGCGGCGAATCTTTTTTGGCAACGATCGTCGGCTTTTTTGTCGCGCGGGTCGGCGCCTGGTGCGGCATCATGGTTGGAGCGGAGCGTTGCCTATCCGGCGGATTCAGAAGCGACACGGGTATGGTTTCGGGTGTGATAACCCTGACCGGCCGCATCGGGTAGAGCAGTAAAAGAATCCCGATATGGACCGCAAGGGAGGCGGCGAAAAAGCGCAATTGGGATATGTTTAAAAACCCCGCCATCGTGTACTATGGGTCCATCCTGCCGCGACGGGGCTTGGGCCCACGCCATCAATTCACCTCGCCGCGGTAACCGGAGGTATTATGTTTGGCCTGGGAATTGGCGAACTTTTAATCATCGTCGTGATCGTCATGGTCTTATTTAGCCGGCGCCTTCCCGATTTGGGTGAGCATCTCGGCAAAAGCGTCAAAAAATTTCGCCACGCCATGAACGAGCCCGATGAGCTCGATGTCACGCCGAAAAACGATTCACGTGAACCTTAGCATAGTTGCGTTGACGGTTAAACTTCGCCCTCGGCGGCAACCACCTCGCAACTGAATTGCTTAGCGCCCTTTACCGACCTCAGAAAAACGATCGTGAACGGTATGGAATCCCCGGGAGGAATTTCGAAGCTCTTGAGCGGTTTTAAATTTTGTAACTGCGGGATATCTTCGGCGGTCATTCCACGGATAATTTTCGGTGAGATTGTGTTGCCGACCCAAATTGTCTGCTTCTCAAGCTCTCTGCCTCCGTCATTGTAAGCAATACCGGCCAGCCGGATTTCCCGCACAACCACCGGGTTTTGGTTGATTGCCACGCCGGTGATCAGGAAGACTTCGCGGTTGCCTTGAATAGTTTGATAATCGGAGCGAAGGGATCGGATGACAATCCCTTCTTTTAGGTGCTCGTTTTTGAGCACGGAGTTGCCCAGCAGGGGAATTTGCTTGATCACTTTTTCCGAGGTCTGCGGGTGGGCGTAACTGATCGCTGTGAGGAGAACGAAGCCGATCACCAGCAAACCGAACAACGTCATGAACGGCCGGACCGACGCCCGCTGATCGATATAAGAAGACATCGCCAGGATGTTGTTCGAATCGGCCGTCTCGTCGTCGTGAAGGGCATTCGGGAAAAAAGGATCCTCGTCGGGAAAATCTTTCGGGGAGTCGACCACCTTCCCGGATTCGATCGGATGGTTGATTTCGGGCATGACGAAGGCAGGGCCATCGTCCCGCAGAGGGTCGTTCATGGACCATTGATCCCGGCCGGCATCGGTCTCTGTGCCGGCTTTATCAACTTGGTCGTCCACCGAAGCCGTCTTGTCAGACTCGGGCGCTCGGATTTCCTCCGCTTTGGGTTCGAAAGGAAAAGTCAACTCTTCGCTTATTTGCGCCGCATCCGCAGCGGCTGCACCCGCAGCTTCGACATCCGCCGATGCCTCCACTGCACTCTGGGCTTCCGATTCGAAGGTATGCTTGCACCTTGAACAGCGGAACGCGGGCGTATTGCCCTTTAAAACTTCGTCGGAAACTTTATACGTCGTCCGACATTTTGGGCATCGAACCAGCATAATAGGCGTCCTCTCTTTGAGGTCGGGGGTATTATGAAAAAGTTTAAGAGAATCAATGTGATTTTAGAGGAATTCGCGAAAAGTTCAAGGTTTTGTGCTATTAAGTCCCTTTGCCGTCTGAATAAACTATTCTCAACTGCGTCTAAAAGGCAGGATCGTCGTGGAGTTGACTGACTGGGAGCTGGTTCAAAGGTGTCAAGCCGGAGAGATGAGCGCATTCCAGGATCTCGTCTCGCGTTATCATCAAAAGGTTTTTGTGGTGATCCTCGGGTTGCTGCGCAATCGCGACGATGCGCTCGAAGTGGCGCAAGAAACCTTCCTCCGAGCTTTTCGAAAGATCGGCGGTTTCCAGGGAGGTTCATCTTTTTATACCTGGATTTATCGGATTGCGGTCAATCTGGCGATCGATGCGCAGCGGCGTCAAAAGAGAAATCCCCTGGACTTTCGTGAAAGCATGGACAGCGTGTTGGAATCACAGGACGAAGTCGCGCGAGATCCGTTTGCGGATGTGCATGACAAAGAGCTGCGCGAAAATTTGCTAAAGGCGATCAATGATTTGACACCAGAGCACAAAGCCGTCATCGTGCTGAGAACAATAGAGGGGCTTTCTTACAAAGACATTGGAGCTATCCTAGGTTGCTCCGAGGGCACTGTGATGAGCCGGCTTCATTACGCGCGAAAAAAATTGCAGGATAAGTTGAGTGCTTTTTTATGAAAGATTGTGAACGAGTTCAGGAGTCCCTCGGCGCTTGGCTAGACAGCGAGTTGGGTGAGACCGACAGCGATTGGGTGCGCGCTCACCTGGCTGGCTGCGCGGGTTGCCGCGAGGCTCAGCGCCAGCTGGAAAAAATGACGCTTGTGCTCCGCGGCGCTCTGACTTCTGAGGCGCGCGGCATCGAGTTCAATCCTTTCTGGCGCGCCGTGGAACGTCGCATCGCTGAAAAGCGGGCATGGCATGCGGAGTTGCTGGAACGGGCGCGAGGTTTTTTTAGCGCGCCGAGGATCGCTTGGGCGGTGCCGGCGGCGATCGCCGCGGCGATCGCCCTATTTTCGGTCAACAGTTATTTCTCTGGTTGGCGCGGCAGTGGCGCACGTAATAATTTCGCCTCGGTGGATTCCATCGACGCCTACGGGCAGAGCGTTGCTCTGTTGCGCGAGGACGACACCAAAACAACGCTCATCTGGTTGTATCAAAATCAAGAAGGTGAAAATGAAACTGCTGAAGAACCTACGCCGTCGGGTCCTGCTTTTTAGTCTGCTTTCAGCCGTGGCTGCGAGCGTGACTGGGGCGGCGGAAAAACAACCGCAATCTGTTCAAGTTAGCATCGGAACGATCTTAGCCAGCAATCAAAGCGACGAGTTCGATGCGAAGTTGAAAGGGTTGGAGAGCCAGCTGCGCGTGCTCAAATATCGTTCGTATCGACTGCTGAAAAATGAGAGCCAGAACGTGCCCTGGCAGGGCGATAAAGCTTTCGAGATTCCGGGGGGGCGTTTCCTGACCGTGGCGCCCCAGGAGTTTCGCGACAACCGGATTTCGCTCAAAGTTCACCTCACTCAAGGGCAAAAACCGCTGCTCGACACCACGGTGCGCATTCCCAATCGTGGTAATTTCCTGCTGGGCGGGCCGCCGCACGAAGGCGGCGCTCTGGTTTTGTCGATCTCCGCCGCCGTGCAATAGGACCGGTCTCTATTCGATCACGTTCTTTTCGATCGGTTCCACCGCCACGCCTTTGGACTTAAGCCAGCCGATTGCCTTGACAACCTCGCCTTGCGCGCCGTGGAGTTCGAGGGCGACCAAGCCCATCTCGGCGGTGACCGTGGAGCCGCGTATATTGAACATGACATCGAACTTCTTCGACAGCATGCTCAGTACCGGTTCTTTGATCAGGTCGCGCGGAAAAGTGAGATAGACCCGTTCTCGGATAATTTCCTGCTTCGCTTTAGTCGTCATCGCGATCTAGATTGAAAATTCCAAATTGCCTACCGCCATTCGATCGCGCCACCCGACCCACAGATTCGTCGTCAGGTACTTGTCGCCGAAGTCGGGAAAGATCGTGACGATGGTTCCGGAGCGAATCCGCCTGGCGAGCTTGATCGCCGCAACCAGGGCGGCGCCGGAAGACTGGCCGACCAAGACGCCTTCTTCCTGGCTCAGACGATACACCATTGAATAGGCGTCTTCGGTGGAAACCGGAATCTTATCATCGAGCTCTTCTTCATGGTAAATGCCTGGAACGATGGAACTCGCCATGTGTTTGAGTCCTTCGAGCCCGTGCAGTGCGTCGTCGGGCTCGACCGCGATGATTTGAATCTTCGAGTTCATCTCCTTTAAGTAGCGCCCCGTTCCCATCACCGTTCCGCCGGTACCGATGCCGGCGACAACGTGGGTGACGGCACCGTCGGTTTGCCGATAGATTTCCGGCCCGGTGTTTTCATAGTGGGCCTGAGGGTTCATCGGATTAAAATATTGGTCGGGCTTGAAATATTTTTCCGGGTTGGCTTTAAGGATCTTCCGGCACTCGCGGATCGCGCCGTCCGAGCCTTCCATCGGATCGCTGTAGGTGACCTTGGCGCCGTAGGCGCCGATGATTTGTTTGCGTTCGGCGCTGACGTTGGCCGGCATGACCAATTCAACCGGGTAGCCGAGGACACCGCCGATCATCGCCAAAGCGATGCCGGTATTGCCCGATGTGGAGTCGAGAATGGTCTTGCCCGGTCGGAGCTGTCCATTGCGCAACCCTTCTTGAACCATGCGCCATGCCGGACGGTCTTTGACCGAGCCGCCCGGATTCATGCCTTCCAATTTGGCGTAGATTTTAACCCGTGGCGAGAGCCCGGCAGCGATCTTTTGGATCTCAAGCAGGGGGGTATTCCCGATCAGATCGAGAACCGACTCGACCTTGCGGGGCTCCCTTAGTGAGAGGGACACCAAACGCAGCTTGGGCGAAATTATGGCCATCGCGAACCTTGGGTCACCGATCAGCAGCCGCCGGCAATCGCCGGCACGATGGAAATATTGTCGCCTTCCTTGAGCGCGGTCTCCAAATTTTGCAGAAAACGAATGTCGTCGCCGTTGACGTACACATTGACGAAGCGCCGGACCTTGCCGGTCTCGTCGCAGATCCGTTCCTTGATGCCTGGGTAGCTCTTTTCCAGGTCTTCCACGATCGCTTTAACGTTGCTCCCTTGAGCGCTAACCTCATCGGCGCCTTGGGTGAATTTGCGCAGCGGGGTGGGAACGCGTACTCGCACCGACATAACCAATCCTCCTCAAAGTATTAGCGAAGCAATCTTTTCCTTGTAGAATAATCCGCCGCTCAATGTCATGCAAGGTGATCGGCGGCGCCATCGCGGGCAGGCAGGAATTTTTCCAGCGGCTTACCCGGCCGCGGCTTGCGCTGGCGCCTGCGGTCTCATGACGTTATAGAGTTCATCGAAATTTTGCAGCGTAGCGTCGATGGTGTAAGGCTTCTCCACGCTCCGCGCCACCGCTTCCAAAGTTTTGTAGCCGTTTCCGGTGATGCTCACGACGATCGATTCGTCGCGCGGAATGCGCCCACTGGCAATCAACTTTTTTGCTACGGCGACTTCGGTTCCGCCGGCCGGTTCGGTGAAAATGCCTTCGGTGCGGGCGAGCAGCTTGATCCCATCGAGGATTTCTTCGTCGGTAACGCTATCACCCCAGCCGCCGGACTCACGAACCGCTTGAATGACGTAGTAGCCGTCTGCGGGGTTGCCGATGGCGATGGAGCTGGCGATCGTATGGGGTTTCACAGGACTGACCAGATCGGTGCCTTTATGTAACGCGTTGATGATCGGCGCACAACCGGCCGCTTGCGCCGAATAAATCCTACAACCGGTGTCTTCGACCAGGCCAACCTTGATCATTTCTTTAAAACCTTTGGCGAGTTTCGGCAGAATCGTACCGCCCGCCGAAGCGACGACGATATGTTGCGGCAGCTTCCAGCCTAGCTGCTCGACGATCTCGAAGCCATGGGTCTTGGCGCCTTCCGAGTAATACGGCCGCAGGTTGACATTGACGAAAGCCCAGCCGTATTTGTCGCCGATCTCGCTGCACAGCCGGTTTACGTCGTCATAATTGCCTTTGATGGCAACAGTCTTGGGTCCGTAGATAGCGGAGCCGATGATCTTGCCTTGCTCGAGGCCGTCGGGGATAAAAA
>JBLMXG010000375.1:0-17558 GCA_050257635.1 Chloroflexota bacterium | reverse complement strand
CCGGAATACAATATGAGCATGAGTATGTGGCTACGCGTGCTCATGAAGGATTTCTTTGGCATTCAGCCCGAAGACAACGTTTGGTACCTAGGCCGAACAAAAGCTCGCAACCAAGGCGGCGCATTGGGAGTGGAGGATGACAAGCCGGACGGTGTCACGGCGGTTTGGCTGACCGAAGACCAAACTCCTGATCGCATGCTGGAAACGGGCGAAGTCGACGCAGCGATTATTCATCCGGGTTCCTTTGGTTCTCATTCCATCGACCGGTACAGCGGTGCATCGATTTCCGATAATCCAAGACTTCGGAAATTGTTTCCGGACGATGGCAGGAGTTTGATCGAGGAGTTCACCGCAAAGACCGGAGTGTTTCAGGTCAATCATCATGTCATCGTCCAAAACCGAATTCTCCGTAACCATCCTTGGGTCGCCATGGCGTTGTTTAAAGCGTTTCAGCAGTCGAAGGATATTGTCCTTCAAAAGGTTCACCCCGAGAGTGCAACCGTTGAAAGCCGTGAAAATGATAGTTTTCCGCTGGGTATCAAAGCGATGCGAAAATCGTTCGACCGATATGTTCAAGTGTTGCTTGACGGCAAAGTGATAAAAACGCGGTTTCAGGTGGAAGATGTTTACTATCCGACGACGTTAGACACTTAGCGGATCATTGGGAGTAATTGTTGCACTCATCCTGTTGAGATGACTATAAGTTGGAATTTTCTGTGCGGAGTTCAGAAGAATGGCGGATGAACTTCAGAATTCTAATTTCACGCTAGAAGAGAAACTCGGCGAACTCACTCGAAATCTTCAAGAGTGTTTGGCGCAACAGACTGCCACCGGCGAGATTCTCCGGGTTATTGCTGGCGCGCCAGCGGAACTACAACCGGTATTAGATACGGTTGCTGAGAACGCCGCCCGGGTATGTGGTGCGAATGACGCGGTCATCTTTCTTGTTAAGGGCGAAGTTCTCTGGCGGGCCGCTGTTCATGGATCACTTATTATGTCGATCATTGGAGAGGCTGGTCCGCCCGCTGACTGCAGCAATGTCCCGGGTCGAGCTGTGGTTGAAAGACGAACAATTCATATTCATGACCTCCGGGCAGTCGCGGACGAATATCCGGCGGCGAGGGGTCTTGCACAAGGTGTGCGGACGGAGCTAACGACTCCGCTGTTACGTGAGGGTGAGCCTATCGGTGTGATTTTGATCCGCCGGACAGAAGTTCGCCCGTTCACCGACAAGCAAATCGACCTCCTTAAAACTTTTGCCGATCAGGCGGTGATTGCAATCGAGAACGTTCGCCTCTTCCAAGAGATTCAGGAAAAGAACCAGCAGCTAGAAGTCGCCAATATAAAACTGCAAGAGTTGGATCGGCTGAAATCGGATTTTGTCTCGAATGTTTCGCACGAATTGCGCACCCCGCTGACGGCAATCAAAGGAGCTGTGGATCTGGTATTGCGCGAGGTAGCCGGGCCGCTCACCGAAAAGCAAATACATTATCTTACGCGAGTGAGGTCCAATACGCAGCATTTAGCCGGTTTGATCAACGACCTTTTGGATCTCTCCAAGATCGAATCGGGAAGGGTGGAGGTTCAATCGAGTCGCGTTTCTCTCGGCGGGCTCGTCCATGAGGTGGTGGAAACCTTGCGGCTGGTCGCGGCAGAGAAGCATGTCACGCTCGAAGCGACCATGACCGAACCGTCCGTGCTGGTCTGGGCAGATCGGGATAAGATCAACCAAGTGCTGATGAACCTGATCGGCAATGCGTTCAAGTTTACACCTCCGCATGGCAGCGTGAAGGTTTCCTCAACGAGCAAGGGGGGCGGCTGGGTACGCCTTTCGATTTCGGACACCGGTCCCGGCATACCGGTGAACGAGCGTGAGAAGATCTTCGACAAGTTCTATCAAATCGCTACGAACGGCGAGCCGAAACCGAAGGGGACAGGGCTAGGACTCGCCATCTGTAAAACGCTCGTTGAATTGCACGGTGGAAAAATCTGGGTCGAGTCTGAGCGGAAGGGCGGCAGCATATTTCATTTTACTTTGCCCGCAGTAATGGAAACAAAGCCGCCGGCAAATACACAGTGAAGGTGCATTGATTCAATGAAAACTCTTAGAGGCACCGTCCTCGTTGCGGACGACGATGCCGATATCCGCGAAATCTTAAAAGACACGTTGAACAGCCTAGGTGCCAGGATTGTCGCGGCAGCCAACGGCCGGGAGTGTTTGGATCGCGCGGACGCAGACGCCCCGGACTTGATTCTCCTGGACATCGAGATGCCGGTCATGAACGGGCTCGAGGTCTTAAAGTTATTGGGGGAGCGCGGCAACGGCACGGCGGTGATTATGATCACCGCCTATGGCACGATCGAACGGGCCGTGCAGGCGATGAAACAGGGCGCCTACGATTTCATCACCAAGCCCTTCGATCTGGATCATATCGCACTTACCGTGGAAAAGGCTTTAGAGCGCGAGCGGCTCAGGAGAGGCTTAGAAAGTTTTGCCATAGAAGCGGGGGAACGGTATCGGCTGATTGGCGGTGAAAGCCCGAAGATGCGCGAAGCTATCGAAACCGCGCGCAAAGCCGCCTCCAGTAAATCAACCGTTTTGCTTCTGGGAGAAAGCGGGACGGGCAAGGAAGTCTTTGCCCGGGGGATTCACAACTGGAGTGAGCGAAAAGCCGAGCCGTTCATCGCTATCAATTGTGTCGGCCTGTCGAAAGATCTGCTTGAAAGCGAGCTCTTCGGCCACGAAAGAGGAGCGTTTACCGGAGCGAGCCAACTCAAGAAAGGCAAGATGGAGCTGGCCCAGGGCGGCACGGTGTTTCTCGACGAAGTCGGAGACATATCGGCCGAGCTGCAAACGAAACTGTTGAGATTTCTCCAGGAACGAGAGTTTGAAAGAGTTGGCGGAACGCAACCGATCTCAGTGGATGTCCGGGTGATTGCGGCAACCAACCGCGACCTGTCGAACGCGATGAAAGAAGGTCGCTTTCGCGAGGATCTTTACCATCGGCTCAATGTCATTCCGATTTCGTTGCCGCCGCTACGAGAACGAAGAGAAGACATCCCGGCGCTCGCGCAGTTTTTCCTGAAACGGTTTGCTGGGGAAACCAAGAAGATCTTTTCCGGCATTACGAAGGAAGCAGAAGGGCGGCTGCTTGCGTACGGATGGCCAGGCAATGTCCGTGAATTGGCAAACGTGATCGAGCGCGCGGTAGTCCTTGGGCCAGGGCCGGAAATAACCGGCGAAGATTTGCCCCTACGCATCGTCGCCAGCGACGCGGGAAGCGCGCTCGGTGAGCTTTCATATCACCATGCTGTGGATGCTGCGAGAGCGGAGGTCATCAAAAGAGCGCTTGCTCATACCAAGGGTAATCGCGCCGCCGCAGCGAGGATTCTCGGCATGCACAAGACCCACCTGCTGAATCTGATGAAGACGCTGAGAATTGAATAAGGTAAAAATGGAATGTTCCAATGGTTCCAAGAGTTTCAATTTCTCCAGCGGTTCGCTCAAGCTGTCGAATGAGATTTTGAGCAGTAACCTCAATCCCACACAGTACGAACCGATGAAATATTGCGAAGCCAAGAGATTCCAAAACCTGTCGACCCGGAATCCCCGAAGGAGACACTATTGATCGAGTGCTGTCATTAGGCGAATGCGCGAGGTTTCCACCGGATAAACGCCCCCTCCGCCCAAGTCATGGCGCGATTTAACGCAACGGCCAGGATCGCTATAACAATAAGGGGAGCAAAGTATCGCGCCAAAGCGAGGGTTTCGCCATAAAACTGCAGCATGTAGCCGATACCCGTTGCGACGATCAACAGCTGGCCAACGATGATCCCGACGAGCGCGCGACCGACGCCAATCCGCAAGCCAGCGATAATATAAGGAAGCGTCGAGGGCAGCACGACAGCACGCAGGATTTCGCTGCGGGTACCTCCCAGCGAGCGCGCAACTTCCACCAGAAAACTGTCAGCCTGCTTTGCTCCGGATTCGACGGTGATCAATTGCGGGAAGACGGCCGATACGAAAACAAAAATTACCAACGTCGAATTGCCTACGCCAAACCAAGCGATGAACAGCGGCAACCAGGCGATATGAGGAATAGACCAAAATATAAAAATGTATGGGTCTACGATGCGGGCGACTGGCTGAAAAATGCCCAGCAGCAGCCCGATGGCCGTCCCGATAACAAATGCCACCGCGAGTCCTGCGACGAAAGGCCAGATCGTCTGGGCGGTGGCTTTGACCAATTCTCCCGAAGCCGTAAGCTCGACCAAGGCATCGACGACTTTTGCCGGAGTAGGGAGAATAACGGGCGGCACGTTGATACTGACAAGTTGCCAGATGCCAAGAAACGCGACCGCCGAGAGGGCTCCAATGAGGTGATAACTTCGAGCGAGGGCAGTTAAAGTCGAGCGCACGGTGCTTGCCCTGGCCCGTGTCATCGAAATCGTGGATTGGTTCATAGCTCCTCCTTAATGCTCTTCCAGGCGATATTCCGAAGCCGCATAAACTCCATTTCGGCTCTCACGTCGTAACTGTTGCGCGGCTGAGGCAGCTTGACCTCCAAAACCTCTTTGATCCGTCCCGGGCGGCGACACATGATCACGACCGTGTCGGATAGGTAAATAGCTTCGTCGAGGTCGTGGGTGATGAACAGGACCGTGCTTTTGGCCCGCATCCAGAGAGACAGGAGCTCATCTTGTAGAACGGCCCGGGTTTGCGCATCGAGGGCGCCAAAGGGCTCATCCATCAACAGCACTTCGGGCTGGCGCACTAAAGCTCGCGCCAACCCGACTCTCTGCTGCATGCCCCCTGAGAGCTGGTGGGGATAATAATTCTCGAAACCTTCAAGCCCAACCATCGCAAGCGTTGCTCTGACGTTGCGCTCCTCATCGGCACTGAGCGTGGCCCGGTGGCTCTGCAATTGCAGGCCCAACGCTACATTATCCCTAATGGTTTTCCATGGCATGAGACCGATGCCCTGAAAGACCATCGACATCTTCGGGCTTGGATCTGCGAGCAAGACCCCGTCAAGCAGGATTTGACCCGAATCCATCGGCATCAAGCCTGCTGCCATCCGCAATAAAGTGGTCTTACCGCAGCCGCTGGGACCGACGACCGTAACAAATCGCCCGGCATCCACTTTCAGACTAAAGCCGTCCAGGGCGAGCAGTGACTGGCCGAGGCCGTCGGGAGTTTGATAACTTTTCTTGACGTTAAAGAATTCTAATTTTAGCATGGGTCAGAGTCGGTCCGGTTCTTTCCCACAGCTGACCGCAAGTCGCTCACTTCTTGTACCAATCAGGAGTATCCGGCAAGCCCGGTGTCCCTTTGGCGATACCCATCTTATCGAGCGCCCTCGTTAGTGGACCGGGGTCATATAAATCCGACGGCTTGGAAATATATTCGTTGGGTTTCTCTTTGCGCAGCTTGAAAAACAGGTCCATGACCTTTTGCGTGGCGGCGTAATTGATTCCTCCATTGACTGAAAAATAGCCGCCGTCTCTGAATTCCTGCCACACTGCTTGGAGCTGCTTTTCACTTAAACCGCTCTTATAGATTTTTTTTGCATTCGCGACCCAGGTTTCGCTGTGATCTTGCCACTGGCGCATCATGTCGAGCATCATTTCGACGTAGCGCTCGGCGGCATCTTCGTTGTGCTCGATCCAACTGGGTCGAGCGACAATCACAAGGCGGGGAATCGGCGGCGTATATTTCGCCGTGTGGGGGACGACCGCGCGGATCTTTGTGGTGTACCCCTTAGCTTCGGCCAGGGCCGCCCCGATGTGGGACAGAGTCGTCAACTCTACTCGGCCGGTGACCAGCGCCTGCAAGCGCGGTCCATCTCCTCCCGGTATGGCGACCCATTTGAAATTATTGGGATCGAGTCCCATCCCTTCAACTGCCATCTGGTCGTTGAAGCGCTGGGCGCCCCCGAGGCTGGCAATCGCCCAACTCGTTCCAATGGCGTCTTTCATATTCTTGTATTTTGCTTGACTCCAAATCTGTTCATCGCCGTAGGGCGTCATGACCATCAAAACTTTGACCTTGCCTCCCGAATAAATTCCTCCGAGAGCGGCTATGATATCGCTGGTGGCCAGGTCCGTGTTTTCGGTTACAACTGCCTGGACCCTCATGGGCCCGCCTCCGGAGAGATCAGGTCCTGGCTCATAGGTGAGGCCGTGTTTGGCAAATAAGCCCATAGACTCAGCCATTCTGTTGTAGGCGTTGGAAGGATTCGGACTAGGAGTTAGCTCGATTGCTTTGATCGCAATTGGGGAGCTCGGCGCGGCCCAAGCTGTACTGGAAATGAACGCCTTGCTGTTTATTAACCCGATCACTCCGAGAAATAGGAGTGCAACCACAAGTAGACCCAAAGGAGAAACTCGTGTCGACATGATCACCTCCTTGGTTAGATGTCGCAGAGCGGGGCAACCTGTGCTTTCTAGTTATACCCCTAAATTGTTGAGTCAAGAGCTCTATGTTTCAGCATTGCTATCGCCGGCGCTAATTCTTGCCGTTCTAATTCCAGAGCGTACGAACCAAACCGTACTCATGAATCTTCTGATCGCCGGTGATTAGAGGCAGTCCGGCGACTCTGGCCTGAGCGATGATCAAACGGTCGTAGAGATCCGTTACGGTTGTGAAAGTTGCCGCTTCGAGAAGCAGGTCGCTGTCGTTAACGCCTAAACCGAAATTTTTCGCCTGGGCGAGGGAGGCGGCGTCATTTCGGACGAATGTTGCAATAGGTTGGCCGGCTTGGACGATTTGATTTCTCAAATCGTCCAAGCGCTTCGCCGCGGTCAGGATGATTTATTTGACGGGTGGAACGCCCGCTGGCCGGGTCTTGTCGTCGTAGTATTGCTGCGAGAATTCCGGCTTGCGTCGTTCCGAAAATGCCGCCGAGCCTTCGTCGTAGTCCTTGCTCTGGCGCAGGTGGGCGTAAAATTCCTTGTGCACCTCGAAGCCCTGTTCCCAGCCCTGGATGCCGTAGAGCATCTTGTCTTCGATAAACTCCATCGTGTGCTGGGCGATCAAGCGGCCGTTGCGGTTGATCGTCGTCGCCAGCTCGATGCAGTCGTCGAGGAGCTTGTCCGGCTCGCAGATTTTTTGCACTAAGCCAAGGCGAAATGCCGTCTCGGCATCGACCATCTGTCCGGTGAGCGCGAACCAATAGGCCCAACCCGTCGGCAGTTGGCAAACGTAATGCGGCCAGGCGGCGAGATGCGACCAGCGCACTTCGGAGCAGCCGAATTTGGACGCCGGCACGCAGTATCGAATATGACAGGCCAAGGACAAACTGAAACCGCCGCCGACGGCGTAGCCGTTGATCGCAGCGATGATCGGTTTATGCATTTGCAGCGAGCGGGTGTTCGAGTACGGCCGCGGCCCGGAGCGCGGGCCTTTCATTTCGCCTTTCGCAAAAGCGAGGTTTTCTTTCAAATCGCCGCCGACACAGAAAGCATCTCCAGAGCCAGTAAGAATGATGCTCCAAACGTCGTCATCGGTTTTGGCTTTTTGCCAGCACTCATCGAGCGCCCAGTAGAGATCGCGGCTGATGGCGTTCTTCTTCTCCGGGCGGTTGAGTTTAATGATCGCGATATGCGGTTCGCGCTTTTCGTAAACACATAAGGGTTGCGGTTCTGTCATGGATCCTCCTCCAAAAGAAATGGAAAATTGATAATGGAAAATTGAAAATTTCAGGATGGCATCCGGTATTTAGTTTTCAATTTTCAATTCTTAATTTTCAATTATTAATAAAGTACCTTCTCTTCATCTAACTTCTTGATTTCGTCGTCGCTCAAGCCGAGCAGATTTCTGGCGATCTCGTGGGTGTGCTCGCCCATGAGCGGCGCCAGACCGCGCACTCTGCCGGGCGTTTCGGATAAGCGCACGGGAACGTTTTCGGTCACTACGTCGCCGGCTTCGGGCTCGGTCAAGTTGACCAAAAAGCCGGTGGCGGCGTATTGCTTGTCGCGCTTGAACTGGTCCTCCACGTCCTGCACCACTGCGGCGCAGACGCCGATGCCTTGCAGCATTTCCATGACTTCATAGGGATCGTGCTGCAACGTCCAGCTGGTGACCCATTTGTCGAGATCGTTTTTGTGGCGGATGCGCTCAAGATGCGTGGCAAATTTGGCCCCGGCCTTTAAACCCGCCCTCTCCATCAGCGAGGCAAAGCTTTTCCATTCTTGCTCGTTATAGACGGCAATTACGCACCAGCGATCATCGCCCTTGCACTGGTAGGGGCCGTAGGGTGCGGCGATCAAGCTGCGGTTGCCCTCCGGCCTGGGCTCGCGCCGATTGACGGTGTATTCGAGATATTTCGGGCCCAGCAGCGAGGCGCCGATCTCCTGCTGCGCGCTGTCGATCCACTGGCCGAAGCCGGATTGTTTTCGCTGGATCAGGGCGCAGACGACGCCGAAGGCGCCGGTAACTCCACCCATGAAATCGGGATGCTGTGTGCGCGGCTCGGCGGTGGCGGTGTCGGCGCTGGGATAATTCCACAGATACGTCGTGCCCATGGTGTTGCCGACGTTGGGGCCATAGGTGAGATCGGCGGCGTGAGGACCGGTGCAGCCCATGCCTTTGACGCGGATTAGAATGATCTGCGGATTGATCTGTCTGAGATCCGGCCAGTCGAGGCCCCATTTCTCCAGGATGCCGAGGCCGAAATTTTCCACCAGCACGTCGGATTTTTTCGCCAGCTCACGCACCAGCTCCCGCCCCTTGGGCGTCTGCATGTTGACGGTGAACGATTTCTTGCCGCGCTGGAGCTTCATGAAATCGGGCTTCTTGTTCCACAGTTTTGGATCCTCGCCGCGATGACCGTCGCCGCGCAGCCGCGTTTCGCAGCGGATCACCTCTGCGCCGAATTCGCAGAGCACCCGCGCCACCGTGGGACCGGCGGCGCCCGTGGTCAGCTCGATCACGCGGATTCCTTGTAACGGGAGTTGCGACATTGGTACATTCCTTTCACCACGAAGACGCGAAGAACACGAAGGTTAGTTCAATCTAGGAGAAAGCGTTTGATTCCTCGCTTCAGCACCGGGACGTTAAAGTTGATCAACAATCCAACCTTGATTTTGGCCAGTCGCATGTAGGTTAAAATTTGCGCGTCGTGTATTTTTTGCAGCTGTTCGACGCACTTTAGCTCGATAATAAGTTGCTCGTCTATCAACAAATCGATCCGATAATTGCAATCGAGCCTTATGCCTTTATAGCTAACCGGTAAATCCACCTGAGGCCGGAACGGAATTCGGGCTCGACTGAGTTCCGCGGCCAAACATTGTTCATACGTGGATTCGAGCAACCCAGGTCCAAGCTCACGATGGACTTCGATAGCACAGCCGATAACTTTGTTAGACAACTGATCAAAAATCACATCTCACTTTAGTGTTTCTTCGTGTCCTTCGCGTCTTCGTGGTGAGTACATCGAATCGTTTTCAGATCACTCCCTCGGCCCGGAGTGCGACCAGATCATCGGCGCTCATGCCCAGCTCTTCCATATAGATTTCTTTATTGTGTTCGCCGAGGAGCGGTGCGGGGCGGTAAATACCTCCGGGAGTTTCCATCAAGCGCGGCACCACGCCGAATTGCTTGTACTTGCCGACCACCGGATGCTCCATATCGACGAACAGCTGGCGCGCTCTCGTCTGTTCCATCTCGACAAATTCGCCGGCAGTGTTGATCGGCGTCACCGCGATGCGCCGTTTCTGGCCTTCGTCGTAAAGCTCTTCTTTGGTGTGCTTGGCGCAGAAGTCCGCGATCGATTTGGTAACGATGTCCGGATGCTGCCGGCGATAGGACATCTTTTCGAATTCCGACCCGGAAATTTCCGGCGGCCGGCCCATCCATTCCACCAGGCGGCGCCATTGCTCCACCGGGATAATAAAAATGCGCGCGTAGCCGTTCTTGGTTTTGTAAGGGTCGTAGAGATCGGTTTCTTCGCCTTTGCGCGAGGCGCGTGCCGGCTTGGCGCCGGTGTATCCGTAATTCGGGATAAAATAACCGGCGATGTGTCCGGCGCACTCGTGCATGGAAACGTCGATGTACTGGCCGGCGCCGTTCTGCAATCGATGGTAAAGAGCGACGGAAATACCGAAGGCGCCATACGTCGATGCCATGCCGTAGGCGATTTCTCCCGGCGGTTGGAGCGGCGGTTCGCCGGGCTCTCCGGCGAGATAGAGCAAGTTGCCGAGGGCGATGCCGGCCATGTCGTTGGCTTTGTAATCGCGCCAGGGACCGGTCTGGCCGAACGGAGTAATCGCGGCGTAGACGAGCCCCGGGTGTTGCTCGCGCAGGGTTCTGTAACCGATGCCGAGGTCGTCCATTTTGCCCGGTTTCGCGGTCTCGATGACAACATCGGCTTTGCGCGCCAGCTCGAGAAAAATCGCGCGGCCGTCGGGCTTTTCGATATCGAGGGTGACGCCGCGCTTGTTGGTGTTGAAATGGAGAAAATAGAGGCTCTTCTCCGGCTCGGGAATGTCGTCTTTAAAAGGCGGCATGCGCCGCGACTCGTCGCCGGTGGGCGCCTCGATCTTGATCACGTCGGCGCCCATGTCGGCCAATAATTTCGTGCAGTGCAGACCGAGCGGACCGGCGAGGTCGAGCACACGATAGCCGGTGAGCGGGCCGGTTCGGGTAACGTTCTCCATGAATTTCCTCGGAATGAAAAAGGCAATCAGGATACGACCGCGATTCTTACTTGGATGGTAGAAGAGTGTCAAGGCAAACCGCCCGCCGATCTCGATGACCGATTTGCACGCTCTATCGACGATTGGGGCAAGCGCGCAACTCGCCTGGGCGCCAAAGTTTTTCCGTTTTACATGGGTCGTCGATCTTAGTAGATATCTGGGACACTAAACGGGAGAAGCGGTGGAACTGCCGGGGGTTGCTTGGGCCGAAAGCTCCCGACGTTGTCAGGTCGATGCGAGTTTTTTTCGCGACATCAAAAAAACGGTCTGATCGAACGTTTATATCGAAAGCAGAAACGGAGTCATTGAAAACGCAAAAGGAGAAAAGTGATGGCACGTATTCGGCATATCGCATTACTGACCAAGGACACTGAAAAGCTTGCCCAGTTTTACCGGACTTCGTTCGGTCTTAAAGAGGTGGCGCGCAGCGGTGAAGGCGGTGAACATGGCAGAGCGATCTATCTATCGGACGGCCATATCAACCTGGCGATCTTGCCGGCGCGCAATCGCCGCGAAGGGATCTTCCATTTCGGTATGGAAGTCGAGGATGTCAAAAATGCGGCGCAAACCGCCTTGGCGGCCGGTGCCACGGGCGGCACGGCAGAGCTCCCGAAGGACGGACGTTTTGCCGAAACTTTCGTGCTCGATCCGGTCGGAACCCGCGTCGACTTGTCACTCGGCTGGAAAGTTTAATCCGCGCCGACGAACAGTCCATGGCTTGCCACTAAACCGCGTTGGGGCGCGGTCTGGACCGTGGCGGTGTAACTGGTACTATCAACGTCCTCGGACAAGCCGATATGATACCCGCGGCCACAGCTCTTCGCCGTCGACGCTTCCTTGCCAATGCTTGCCGCGTCGTCGCCGCGCTCGCAGCGTTTGCATTGGCAGCCGCCTGGAGCGCTTGCAGCGTGCCGCGGGCGCAACAAGATCATGTGATCGGCGACATCGGTCATATCGAAGTGCGAAAAAGCGATGGTCGAGTTCATGGCGTCGTTATCGGTGCGACCCATGGCTTGACGGAACCTTACTCGGCCGAAGTGGCAACAGCGCTGAGCGATCACACCGGTGCCGGTCTAGTCATCGCATACGGTTTTCGAGCGAATCGCATTCCGGTCGCCCAGCCCCTGGTGCGTGTCGCATCCGTTGCGATGCCAGCCGGCACTCTGCACCGGCCGGGCAGTGTCTATCCGCAATTCCGGTCGTTACTGCAAGACGCAGTGACCGGTCCGGTCAACGTTTACGTTGGGATTCGGACCGTCGATTCGAAACTTGCCGTGGATTATATCGAGGCCGCGACGGGCGGGCTCAGTTTCGAGCAGGTTAGAGCCCTAAAAGTTTTATTTCGTCAGATTCGTGATCGGGTCATTGAGGATAGAGCAATCCCGAAAGTCGATATGAGGCTCAATCCTGTCGACGATGTCTCCTGGAATGTCACCGGAATCAAACAGCATGGCGTGTTGCTGCTCGCGGAAAAGGGTTTGATTCTGCGCCTGCCCAAAACGCTCTCCGATCCGCGAGCTAAATCGGCTTACAGCAAAATCTTAAATCAATGGGTCTCTGCAGCGCTGAACCTGATCGCGCAACATCCATCTCCTTTGCCGGCGATCGCAGTGAAGCGCTTCGCCTATGGCCGCATGGAAACGATTCCGTCGCGAAATCAAACCGCGGGTATCGTTATCGGCGCACCCCATGGGAGTTTCGATCGATACACTTCCGAGTTGGCCGAAGAACTTAGCTATCGGACCGAGTTTGCTGCCGTGACCGCCAAAGGTTTTTCGCCCACCGAAGGGGAAGGTTGGCGCATCAACGTCAACCGGCCAACCGAGAAGCGTTATCCGAGGGGCGAGCCCGAGCAGGAGCGCGGTACCGAGCGCGCCCGAGAAACCTTTCAGCGCTACCGCGAGACTGTTCTCGGTGCTGCCGGCGGAGCCCTCGATCTCTACGTCGATCTACATGAAAACGGTGTCGATGACGACATCGATGTGGCGACACTCGGTATCTCGGCAACGGAAGCGCGCTTGGTGAAGGAAGCTTATCGCGAAATCCGCGATCGTGTGATCGGACTCCGGCCCGGATTGCCGAAAGTCAATATTGCAATCGAGCCGATCGATCAAGTGACTTTCACCGCCCGCGTCGCCAAGGAGCAGGGAATATTGCGTGTGGCGCGGCGGAGTTTTCACTTCGAGTTGCCGACACACCGCCTCTTCTACAATCCGCGCACCCGCCACGCATACACCGAAATTCTCGCTGAGTTGATTCAGCGAATCGCCACGCTGCGCAGCGATCGAATTCAAGCGCGAGCTGTGCATTGAGCCAGCACACCAATCACAAAAATGCGTGCGGGCATCTTGCCCCCTTTTTGAAGTTGCCAAGTAGTTTGACCGTCGCGCACCGGCAGTCAGCATCTTCCTGATTCCGCGCGGAACCACCGCCGACGGTCGCACAGTCACAGAAAAAGTGTGAATAAGGTTCACATCTTTCTGCTTTGCTGTGCAGCTTGCTCACATTGTTTTACCTTCGACCATACCAGCCGACCCGGCCTAACTAATGTATTTACTAAGATTATTTTTACTTTCTCGTTTCTGCATTAGCGGGCATGGCAGTTGCGTAACCGCACAGCGAAATCGTCCGCGATTTAATTTTTCGATCCGTGAATATCGTGTCACTCCAGCCGGAAGCGTTGCTTTTGAAAGGTGCGCTTGTGGAGGACTTGGCGCGTTTGCCGGGCGCTAGGTAAGCCAGTTGGTTTGAGCGGTAGAAGGATCGGCGAGTTGGCGCGGGTCAGGATTTCAACAAAAAAAAGGAGGTAGAATGATGACGGGGATTACATCGAGGGTGGCAACGCTAGCCGGCGCATTCATGTTACTTTTAGCGCCGGCGGTGCGGGCGCAGACGGTTGACGACAAGATTCAGGCGCTTGAATCGGAGTTGGCCGAGTTAAAATCTCAGCAGGTTGAATTGAAGAAAGAGGCGACTGCCGCAGCGGCGGCGATGCCGTCGTTCAGCTTTCGCCCGGGCGCCGGTTTAATGATCGAGGCGGCCGACAAGTCATGGTCGCTAAGGTCGAGCCTGGAAGCTCATTTCCGCATGCTGTTCGAGAGTGGCATATCTCGGATTGGCAGGACCAGCGGCGAGATCATGGGTCGGCGGTTGCGGCCCTATTTTTACTATTGCAGAGACAACTGTTTTTATGAACTCGAAGTAGGGCTGGATCTCGACGGGTTTGGAACAGGCAATGCCAAGAACTCTACGAACACAGGCGGCCAGTCAATCCTCCAGCGCGCCGCGTTTCATCTCCATTTGGAAAAAATGAATCCATGGCTGCCCACGTTGGATACCGGCATGGATATCTCGACCACCGGCGCGGCGGCAATTTCCCGCCAGGGTTCGAGCGATATCGGCGTGCAGCGCGAGTACGACATGGGAACCCGCAACTGGAGCCTGAACACGGGCCGGGCTGGACAGGGCGTCAATCTCCGATGGGATAACCGCTCGCTCAGCGGTATCGGTATTCCCGGCCGGATCAGCCGTTTTTCGTTTGCCATGGCTGGCATCAGCGAGGGCGACGACGGACGGAGCAGCTTCAAAGACGCCGGCAGCAACTTTGACGGCTATCTTGGCATCAATCCATTTTCCCAGCTCAAGAACAAGTGGCTGCGCGGTTTACTGGTCGAGTTCGGCGCTTGGTTCTGTAACAACAAAGGATACCGCAGCAATACGGAAAACGGCTGCACGCGGGTTCGCATGCAGGACCATGGCGACGCGGCGAAGCAGGTACTGTTTGATACCGGCAGCGACAGCGTCGGCAAGGGCTGGTACAACACATACTCGCCGGGTATCACATGGACGGTTGGTCCCTATCGGCTCCGCGCCATGGGAGCGTGGCTTGATGACAACGAGCGAGCCACTTCCGGTGGCAGCGTTAACACCGGTCGAAATAAAAATGCGCATGATTTCCTGATCGGCCATGATCTGTTTCTCTGGAGTCCGAAAGGTTTCCTGACCGGCTCGCCGACGACGCCGGGTTCGATCCTGATCGGATATTCCTTTGAGCGCAATGATCTCTCCTGCGATAATTGCACCACTGGACATTTCTCGCAGTTCCATCGCAATCGGATCATCTTAAATCAGTGGGGTCTCGCGTACTTTTTCGGCCCGCGCATGAGCGTGCTGACAAACATTCTCTGGTACAACGCCTCGAACCTGCGGGTCGGATCGGGCTTTGCCTGCGCCAACCTGGGTGTTTGCAACAGCTCTGGCGCCGGCAGAAGCGGCAGAGGCGGCGAGTGGGTTGACGGCTCGATCACGTTAAGAGTTAACTTTTAGCGCGACCGTTAGCGTGTAAAATGAGCGGGGGAGCGCTACGCTCCTCCGCCTTTATTTCTCTCTCAAGCTTTACCCCTGCCCTTATGTTAGGGCGAATCAAGGGCCGTGGCCTAGGACCAGCCATCGGCCACTCCTTCCGCGGGCTGGTCCTCACGGTTCCTTTCATGCTCTGGAGCGGCTGCAGCCTCCACCGGCCGCTCCAGAGTCGATTCATCGGCGACTTGGGTCACATTGAATTCCGCAAGGCCTATCACGACAGCGCCGGCATCGTCGTCGGAGCCCCCCATGGCCAATCCGAACCCGCCGCGGTAGGCTATGCAGTCCGGCTTGCTGAATCGACTGGCGCCGGTATCGCGATCGCGTATGGATTTAGCTCCAAACGGGTAGCTGTGACCCAGCCGATAGTCCGAGAGGTCGCATTGCGCTCGTCCGACCTTGCGCGACCTCCGGCCAGTATTTATCCGGAATTCAAAAGCGTGTTGCGCGAGGCCGCCGATGGGCCGTTAAATTTCTACGTCGGGTTCCGCGTTGCTGGAAAAAAAATAGGCCTAAAACGTCTCGAGGTCGCGACCACCGGCTTCTCTTTCGAGCAAGCGAGATTGCTCAAAGAAGCTTTCACGCGCGTTCGCGATCGCGAGCTCTCAGGGACGGATATCGCCGCGCTGGACATCGCGCTCGATCCGCTCGATGCGCTTTCTTGGAGCGTGGAAGGTTTCAAACATCATGGCGTGCTGATGCTCGCGGCCAAGGGCTTAAACCTCCGATTGCCCGCCGCGTTATCAAATCAGCCGGCAGCGACGGCGTACAAGAATATTTTCGTCCAATGGATTCGCGAGGCGATGGTGATCGCCGCAAAAGATTTCACGGCCTTGCCGCAGGTCCAGATCACGCAACTGCATTACGGCAAGATCGAGCTGACAAAGTCGGCGCGCCAAAATCGCGGGATCGTCGTCGCGGCTCCACACGGGACATTCGATACCCATACCGCCGGAATGGTTCGACGTATCTGTTCGCGTACGGGCTTGGCGGGAGTGGTTGCTACAGGCTTCACGCCGACCGAGAGCGGCGACAGTTGGCGCATTAACGTCAATCGCCCGACCGAACTGCGCGTCGATGCGAGCGAGCGCGAAATTCGCACGGAGCGGGCCGCGACGACCTACAATGCGTTCCGGAACTCTGTGCTCGAAGCGGCGGGCGGAAAGCTAAATCTCTATTTCGATATCCACCAAAATGGCGGCCAGCGTATCGAAGTTGCCACGGTCGGACTCTCCAGAGAAGAAGCAAAATTTGTGAAAAGAACCTACCGGGAACTGCGTAACCAACTCCTTACCGACCATCCGCATATCACGGTTGTCGACTTGGCGATCGAACCTCTGGACGATCTTGAAGTAGGTGCTTGGGCAGCCAAAACCAACGGCATACTTCGCTTGGCCAGGAAGAGTCTGCACTTCGAACTGCCCGCCGATAACATAATGGCAACGGCGTCGCAACGTGAGGTCTACACTGTCATCCTGACGAATTTGCTCCGCAAAGTTGCAGCACGACTAGGTGATGCTCGTTCGCTTCAAAGCGCGTACGCCCCGAGGCGGTGAGAGCAATTTCTGTTTTAGTCGGGTGCTCGCCGCGCCGCAAAGGCGTCCGGGTATGGCCAAATTCCTCTAAGGCTCGGCTTAGCACAAGTCGTAGTTTTCTACGCCATTAGTAGTAGATTCATGGTAGTGATCTGCCACGGACGGATTTTCGTACGGTCGCCTATGCGGGTGCCAGTGGCGGATATTCTTCTTTGTAAATAAAATAAAACGCGTGAAATCATGTAGTTATAATAAGAAACCCGCGAATCTTGCAGGTTCTTGGCGACCGCCCGCGCAATCAACGCCGTCACAGCGAAATAAAATTAAGAATTGGTAAAATTAGTGGTTGACGAATGTAGGACTTTTGGAGTACATGAAGCAATCTTCATCAGCATGGGGCGCGAGGTTGACATATGCTTCGTGTTTTAGTCGTCGAAAAAGAAGGCCGCACAAGAGCGTTGCTGCAATGTCAGTTGCGCACCGATATTAAGGTAAAGTCTACGCCCTGTATCGAAGCAGCGATGGAAAAACTTGCCAACCACAAGTTCGATCTCATCCTCTGGAATACCCGATCAGAGCAGCACACCTCAGTAAACCTCAACGAGACGCTGTTCACACTTTCGCAGAAGACCCTCGGTATCAAGACAATCGTGTTAACCGATGCGCAAGCGGATTTAACGCCAGGCGTGTGCGCCGGCAATGTGTGTATCAAACAGCACCCCAGCAACGACGAAGATTTCCTTGCACTCGTTGAGAGTCATCTCCCGATCCAATACGACGACAAACCGGATCTTGGAGCGAACGGTGATTTTGACCTTCCGTTTGAATACGAGGGGATGATCGTGGTGGGTTTGCCGATGCGAGCGGTGATACGGCGGATCATGGAAGCGGCGGCGGTGGATATACCGGTGTTGATCACTGGGGAGACGGGGACGGGGAAAGACTTGATCGCGGCGGCGATCC
>JBLMXG010000374.1:0-4764 GCA_050257635.1 Chloroflexota bacterium | reverse complement strand
GCGGCTACTTGCCGCTGATTCCGTGATGCCCGGAAACAAGACAAAAAAGTCATTAAAACATAATGAAATAGATCGTTAAGTTCGCTTCATCATTTTATTTAAGCTTAATTTTTTTTTGGGGTTATGATAAATCCCCGAAGACTTGGGGATTGTAGAGATTTTGGCGGGGCATTGAACCAGCAATCAGGCAATGGATAAGGGCAGGAGCTTCGTCTATTTTTTATTCACCGTTTGATGAGACATCAAATATGAAATTGAGAATGATTCTTGCGCTGTTTTTGTTTGTTTCTCTGATCGCGGGATCTGTGTCCGCGGCGGAAAGCGCGGTTAATGATGCAGACAAGAGCCAGGAGGCAAGACCCTGGGTTCGCAGGCTTTCATTCGGCGTCGTCTTGCATGATATAGGGTTCATTAGCGACAAAAGGGAAAACGGAGTTGACCCCAATTGGGAGGTTCAGTTCAACCGTCCCGAGTGGAGCTGGTGGCGTTGGCTTGGCTCTCCCTACCCGATTGTCGGCGCCACTCCGAATTTCGTTGGGGATACGAGCGCTTTTTATTTCGGAATCTTCAATTATGAGTTTAGTTTGTCCAATAGGTTCCTGGACGGCCTCACCAATGATTTAACCAAGAATCTCTGGGTTTCAGGTGGGGTCAGCACCGCGATTCACACCGGCCCGCTACGCAAGAACGAGACAAAGTGCAGGGAAGACAGCGATTGTGGATTTGGCTCTCGAGTTCTGCCGCGGATCTCGTTAGAAATCGGGTATACCTTCTGGAAAAATCACGCTATATCGCTTTTCTTTGATCACATGTCGCACGGGAGCTTGGGGTGTTCCTGCATACAGAACGAGGGCATCGATCACACTGGAATTCGCTATCATTTTACTTTTGATACGGGCGGGAAACCGTGATCAGGAACCTACCCCTACCGTCCCAGCCTAATACGTTCTGATCCTTTTTTCTTCTTGAGATAGATCAAAATTGACACGCCTTCCCGAGACTCGATCGTAGCAGTCCGCCGCTAATCTTTTCCGGCCCGCAGAGTTATCTTCATACCTGGAGCAGTCAATCTTTGGCTGAACTGTCACCGTAGCCTCGATGCTTCGAAGCGCTAGCAGCTGCCAAAAATGAGGCGCAAAAGCCATATCGTCGTAGCAACAGACCAAATCGCGATTCGCCTTCGAAACCGCTTGATCGTCAATCGACCTGTATACCAGAGTCACCGGTACAATGATCGAGCGATTGCGCAACGGCGCAGCTAACGGAGGGGTCTGAAAGGGCAACATCCGCTCGCCGTTGGTGGCGTGTCCTTCAGGGAAAAGAAGGATATTCGCTCCCTCTTTTAGTTTTCTCCTCGTTTCCGTAACCAGCAACCCCACCAGCGTCTTCCTCTGGCGGTCAACAAAAATTGTGCCGCAGAGGATCGACCACAACCCCACCACCGGCCATTTCCTAACCTCTCTTTTGGAAACGAACACGACAGGGAAAAGGCTGGCCAAGACAATACCGTCGACATAGCTGAGGTGATTGCTGATGATAACCCTGCCTCCTCCCTCAAACGAGCCCGCATCACCGGCGACGGTCACATTGATATTGAGGACTCGTCTCAGAAGATATGTGAGGCTGCAGGTTAAACGGCTGATAATTGCCCACCGATCTCTCAGTCGCAACACACTGATCCACAGATGCACGAGGACGATAAAGCAGATGAAAACCGCCCAGAGGGAAACAATCGCGGCTAGCTTCAGCGACCGCATGATTCACCTTTACCCTATTGAACCCCACGCGATCAACATAAAATTGATCTTGCTTCGTTCTTTTCGTTTGACGCACGATATTCATCCTATCGGAGTTTCCACGGGAAATTAAACCCTGCTATTACCAATAGCCAGCAGCCAGCCGTTCCTTAATCCAGTTTCCGTTGGCACTTTCTTGCCAACAGCATAAACTTGCTTCCGCTGTTAGCTGATAGAACTTTAACGACATCTATAGTTAAATGCTCCGCAATACCCTTCCCGGATAGGCCCCCGTGTGAGCGCCGTCTTTAATCAAAACCTTCCCGTTGACGATCGTGTAGTGCACTCCGTTCGCGCGCTGGATGTAGCGCGGGGCGCCTTCGGGGAGGTCGGTGACTTTTTCCGGCGCGGCGAGGTCGATCCGGTCCGGGTCGAAGACGAAGAAGTCGGCGGCCATGCCGCGGCGCAAGAGGCCGCGGTCGTGAATGCCGAAGATCGACGCGGGCAGGAACGTTAGTTTCTTGATGGCGTCTTCGAGGCTCATGATCCCGCACTCGCGCACCCAGTGGGCGAGCATGATCGTCGAGTAGCCGAAGCCGGGGTTGCCGCTGGCGACATGGGCGCCGGCGTCGGACTGTCCGAGCAACACGTGCGGGCTGCTGAAAATCTCTTTGACTGCTTGAATGTCTCCTTGAGTCGCGGAATCTTCGAGAGTCGTTTCCAAATCCTCGGCGAGTGTCAGGTCCAGAAACGCATCAATGGGCGACTTCGACTGCAAATGCGCGAATTCTTCGATGTTTTTCCCTTCAAAATGCCTGTTCTCGACGCCTGCAGTTTTCTTGATCGAGATACAATTCCAACGGCGCGAGAAATTAATCGGCTTGCCTTCAGTGGTCGCTCGATTCAGCTCTTCCCGCGTCTGCGGGTCGCGAAGTTTTTCTTTGCGCAGTTCGAGCGGCAAGGACATGAGGCTTTTCCATTCGGGGATTTCATCGAGGCGGTTCGAATCTTTTAAATTCCAGCGGCGCATGGATGGGCGGGTGCTCGTCATCGCATAGGCCGCGTAGCCCTGCCGGCAGCGCTCTTCGACGTCGTTCAACTGTTTTCGCCACAAATCCGGCTTGCTCCAGCGATGGCGGATGCTCTCGCCGATCAGCGGGCGGCGGGTCTCTCTGAGAATCGTGTCGTACCACTGGCTGATATGCGCTACATGCTGCGGTGTCGCAAAGGCGCCGTGGGTGAATTGGACCAAGCCGCGCTGGGATTCGCCCACCACTCGGCTAAGGCGGGCGATTTCATCGAGCCCGGCGAAACGGCTCGCGACCGGTTTGCCGTCTTCGCGGTAGTGGGTTTGATTCGAGTTCGTCGAGAAGCCGAACGCGCCGGCAGCCATGCCTTGGCGCACCAGCTCCGCCATCTCTTGGATCTCGGCATCGTTCGCCTCACGCTCGACGCAGGCTTCGCCCATGGCATACTGGCGCACGGCGCAATGGCCGACCAGCGTGGCGACGTTCAATCCGAGCGGCTTGCGCGCGAGGGCGTTAAGAAAGTCGCTGTGAGTCGTCCACTCCCAAGGAATGCCGGCCTGCAAGCTTTGCCGCGGCATGTCCTCGACCCGCACAAAAGTGCCGATCAAAGCATCGCGGCTTTCCGGCTTGCACGGCGCGAGCGTGAGGCCACAGTTTCCCATCACGATCGTCGTGACGCCGTGGTCGGTGGACGAAGACGCCAGCGGGTCCCACCAAAGCTGGGCGTCGAAGTGGGTGTGAAAGTCGATAATCCCCGGCGCCACGGCGAGACCGCCGACATCGAGCACGCGATCAGCTGCTTCATTGATTCTGCCGATGGCATCGATGCGCCCGCGGGAAGTCGCCACGTCGCCGATAAAAGACGGCATGCCGGAGCCGTCGTAGATCCGCCCGCCTTTGAGAATCAGATCGTACATGGTGATACCTCGATTCCCGCTTTGGCTGCGCCGAAATATACGGCAGCATTGTTGGGGCGCGCAAACGAAAAATCCGACGCAAACGGCGGCTAGCAGATCAACCACCTGCTCCCGACCCGACCGTTTGAACTACTTGAACGATTTGAACGGCTTGAACTTTGCCCGGAGTTAGACTTCTTCTTGAAGCGTCTGCAGAGCGCGAAGAATCAATTCGCGACGGAACTCCTTTTCTTTTTCCGGCGGCAACTCGGGATTGCCGGTGGGGCTGACAATGCCGCCGGAGGCGATCGCGCGGAGCGAGCCGACTTCTTTCGCAACGGGGATCATCGTGCAGATTTGTGTGACCGGGATATCGAGCCTTTCGATTTCTTTGCTGATCGCTGCGCCGCAGCGGGTGCTGGATCCTCAGGTCGAGGTGAGTATCACTCCGGTGACGCCCGCGGCTTTCAATCGATCGGCGATCTGCCGGCCGATCTGCGTCGCGTTTTCGACTGCGGCGTGGGCGCCGCCGGTGGAGTGGACGAATTCGTGGAGTTTGCCGATCGTGCCTTGGCGCTCCAGCTCGCGCATGGTATCGAGCGGCACCAGGCGGTTTGGATCGCGGTTGGCGAACGCGGTATCGTAGCCCGAGTGGACGGCGTCAAACTTGTCCGGGTCAAGAGATGTGACGCCCGCGATCGGAATCGTCGTGAAGCGTGTCGGCCTGCCGGGTTCGATGTTATCGGGGTTGCCTTCCGGCACTAGGCCGCCGTCGGTGACCAGCGCGATCACCGCAGACCTGAGATCATGCAGCGGCGCGGCTGGTTTGCCGCCGGCAAACTTTGGCGCTGCGATTTCCGAATGGAATTCGTCGCCGTGCAATTTTGCAAGAAGCATGTCGACGGCGCGCTCGGCGGGCGGCTTGGCAGCGAACTCGTTGCGCTTGATGCCGCGCGGCAAATAGCCTTCGGCTTCCGGTTTGCCGATCGCTTCGCGCCGCGCCAGCTTCACGCCGAGCGCCGCCATTGTTTGCAGTGTCGGGACCATCTTGGCGATGCTCGCGCCGGAGTTTACGATGTAAATATTCTTCCGATATAAACTCGC
>JBLMXG010000373.1:0-5151 GCA_050257635.1 Chloroflexota bacterium | reverse complement strand
GCATTACGCCCAGATCAACAACCAGATTCAATCGGAACAAACGAAAGATAAAGAACTCGAAGCGAAGATCGAACAGGAACTGCAGCGTCAGAGAGAGTTCGAAGCTCAAATCGCAAACAGCGCAGGGAATTCCGTTCAGCAAATCGGGGCAGAGCCGCCGCAGACGACTCAAAACCCGGCCGCCCCAAAAGTAACGACGGTTGCGATGAAAGAAGCTCCAAGCGCTGTGGCTTCCGTGAGCAAGAAAGAAACTCTCTCGAGTACGCCCCCCAGCACATTTAAGAACGTCGAGGTCAAGGACATCAACGGTGACGGCGCTCCCGACCTCTGGATTTACTACAGTCCGGTTAAGCCAGGTGAGATCGTTCGACAAGAGGAAGCCACCCATTGGGACGGCAGGGTCGACACCTGGAGCTACTTCAAAGACGGCAAGTTAGTGAGGCGCGAAGTCGATACCAAAGGCAAGGGGACAGCCGACAGGGTTTACTATTTCGAGAATGATCAGATTGTCAGGGAAGAGCGCGATGAAAATGGTACCGGCTACGTGAGCTTCCGTGCAATCTATCAAAATGGCCGCCGCGCCAAGGTCGAAGAGGATACTCATGGCGCGGGCAAAACTGATCATTGGATCTATTACGACACCGACGGGGAAAAAGTTTTGAGGGAAGAACGGGATCTAAATGGCGATGGAGCGGTCGACCTATGGTCCTATTACGAAAACGGTCGCCTGGTTCGGCGGGATGTCAGTGCCGTCGGATTGGAACTCCTGTCCAAGCAGGATCAGCTCCCAACTTCGCCCGCTGATCCGAGAGAAATGTCCCCTCCCCAGCTGGTTAAAGACGAAAAAGGGCATATTTGAGGGCTGGAGCGAAGGACGATCTTTATCATCCGGGTTTTCAGGAATTAAAAATTTTCGCAAAGAATGTCTTTTTGTCTCTACCGTGGCTGGGATCGGACCAAGGTCCAATAGAGCGGATTCGCACCGTTTGTTAACAGGAAGTTAGCGGACCGTGAAGCTCAACTTGGAAGATTACCGGCCAGTCGTATTTCACTCGACAGTCCCACCCGACGGCCGAGTAATCGTGTGCTGCGTTCGAACGGAGAAAATATGCCAGCGATAAAAGGTAGTCCGCGTGGGAATCCAACAACGGATACGCATGGCGATGTAAAAATTCGCACGGGACTCAGCGCCGACGCCATCGCCGAGGCGCTCATTGACAACCTGCACTTTCTGCAAGCTAAACCGCCGCGACATGCGACGCGCAACGACTGGTACATGGCCCTCGCTTACACGGTTCGCGACCGCATGCTGGACCGCTATATCAAGCGCCTGGAAGAACTTACCCGCCGGGACACGTCCGCCAAGATCGTTGCTTATCTCTCGGCTGAATTTTTGACTGGGCCGCATCTGGGCAACAGCCTGATCAATCTCGGTATCCGGCAAGCGACGCAGGAAGCGGTATCCAAAGTCGGACAAGATCTGTTCGACCTTTTAGAACAGGAAGAAGAGCCGGGCCTAGGCAATGGCGGCCTCGGCCGCTTGGCCGCTTGCTACATGGACTCGCTGGCGACGCTCAACGTGCCGGCCATCGGCTACGGTATCCGCTACGAGTTCGGCATCTTTGATCAGGCGATCCGCGACGGCTGGCAAGTGGAGCTGACGGATAAGTGGCTGCGCTTCGGCAATCCCTGGGAGATCGTCCGTTCGGAAATCAACTTCGAGGTGAAATTCGGCGGGCGGACGGACCACTTCACCGATGAGCAGGGCCGCCACCGGGCGCGCTGGCTCCCGGAGAAAGTCGTCAAGGGGGTTGCCTACGACACGCCCGTGCCCGGTTATCGGGTGCCGACCACAAACCTGCTGCGCTTGTGGAAGGCCGAGGCCACCGAATCGTTCGATTTCGAAGCGTTTAACGTGGGCGACTATTACGGTGCGGTCGATGAAAAAATCTTGTCGGAAACCATTTCCAAGGTGCTCTATCCCAACGACGAGCCCGAGGTAGGAAAGCGACTGCGCCTAGCGCAGCAGTATTTCTTCGTCTCTTGCTCGCTCCAGGACATGATCCGGTTGCATCTCCTGCGGGGCAAGCAGCTGGACGAATTTCATCTGTACTGGGCTGCTCAGCTCAATGACACCCATCCGTCCATTGCGGTGGCCGAGCTGATGCGGCTTTTGGTGGACGAGCACCTGGTGGATTGGGATCAAGCCTGGGCGATCACGCAAAAGACTTGCGGCTACACCAATCACACGCTCCTTGCCGAGGCGTTGGAGAAGTGGCCGCTGTCGCTTTTCGCCAAGTTCCTGCCGCGCCACCTGGAAATTATTTTTGAGATCAACCGCCGTTTCCTCGACGACGTGCGATCGCGCTATCCCGGCGATAATGAGCTTCTTGCGCGCTTGTCGCTGATCGATGAAGCCGGGGAAAAATACGTGCGCATGGCGCATCTTGCCAGCGTCGGCAGCCACGCGATCAACGGCGTCGCGGCGCTCCATACCGAACTGCTCAAACAGACCGTTCTCAGAGACTTCTATGCTCTGGCGCCGGAAAAATTCCTCAACGTGACCAACGGCGTGACGCCCCGGCGCTGGATCGTGCTCAGCAATCCCAAGCTGAGCGCCCTAATCACCAGCAAAATTGGCGACCGATGGATCTCGGATCTCGAAGGAGATTTGCAGCGCGTCGAGCCGTGGGCCGAAGATTCCGCTTTCCAGCGAAAGTGGCAGGCGATCAAAACCGAGAACAAGCGCGCCTTGGCCGGCTTCATCAAGGAGCGCACCGGCATCGTTGTTGATCCGCTGTCGCTCTTCGACATCCAGGTGAAACGGCTGCACGAATACAAGCGCCAACACCTAAATGTCCTCTACGCGATCACGCTTTATATCCAACTCAAGCGGGGCTTAAATGTTGGTGTCTCGCCGCGCACGGTGATTTTCGGCGGCAAAGCCGCGCCCGGATACCGCATGGCAAAATTGATCATCAAGCTGATCAACTCCGTCGCCGCGGTCATTAATCAGGATATTAATGTTTCTGAGGTTCTCAAGGTGGTTTTTCTGCCGGACTTTAACGTCAAGAACGGCCAGCGCGTTTATCCTGCCGCTGACCTTTCAGAACAGATCTCCACGGCCGGCAAAGAGGCCTCCGGCACAGGCAACATGAAATTCGCAATGAACGGCGCGCTGACGATCGGCACGTTGGACGGTGCCAACATCGAGATTCGCGATGCCGTGGGCCATGAGAATTTCTTTTTATTCGGCTTGACCGCCGAAGAAGTGGCGATGCTCAAGGCCAGCGGCTACACCCCCCGCAGTTATTATGAAGCAAATCCAGCGCTGCGCGATGCCATCGACTTGATCGATTCGGGATTTTTCTCCCACGGCGACCGCGAGCTTTTTCGCCCGCTGGTGGAGTCCTTGCTCGACCGCGACGACTATATGCTCTTGGCCGATTATCAGGCCTATGTGGACTGCCAACAGCGTGTGAGCGAAGCGTACCGCGATCAGAAAAACTGGACGCGCATGTCGATTCTCAACAGCGCACGGGTCGGCCGCTTCTCTTCGGATCGCTCGATCAGAGAATATTGCCGCAAAATCTGGAACGTAAGCTCGATATTGACAGACGAGAGATAGAGGACGCTTCAAAGAAATAATCTCCCGCAAAGTCGCAAAGCGCGCAAAGTTCGGAAGGAGAGTAACTTTTTCATGTTGATGAGAACGGTTAGATGAGCGGCTGTCTGGTGAAAAGAGGCTCAAGCGCGCCGCTCGGCGCCACGGTATATCCCAGCGGCGTCAATTTCAGCGTTTTCTCCAAGAACGCCACCCAGGTTGAATTGCTATTATTCGACGACGAGAAGAGCGCGCAGCCGGCAGCGACCGTTACCCTCGGACCTCATCGGCACCGCACCTATCATTACTGGCATGTCTTCGTGCCGGATCTGAAACCGGGCCAGATATATGCCTATCGTGCCCACGGGCCGTTCGCGCCGGAATATGGCTTTCGCTTCGATGGCGAGAAGGTTCTTCTCGATCCCTACGGTCTCGCCGTTGCTGTTCCCGAAGCCTATGACCGCGTCGCCGCGAGCCGGCCCGGCGATAACGCTGCGGTGGCGATGAAGAGCGTCGTGGCCGATCCCAGCCGCTATGACTGGGAAGGCGATCTGCCACTCAGGCGCCCCTTCACCGAGACGGTGATTTACGAGCTGCACGTGCGCGGTTTCACGCGCCATCGAAGCTCGGGCGTAGCGTCCGGGGCGAGCGGAACTTATGCCGGGCTGATCGAAAAGATTCCCTACCTCAAAGATCTTGGTATTACCGCTGTCGAGCTGCTTCCGGTTTTTCAGTTTGATTCGCAGGACGCGCCGGCGGGCCGAGTGAACTACTGGGGGTACCAGCCGGTCTCGTTTTTCGCGCCGCATCATGCTTACAGCTCGCAGAAAGAACCGCTCGGCGTCCTCGATGAATTTCGCGATATGATCAAGGCGCTACACCGCGCCGGGATCGAAGTCATTCTCGATGTGGTTTTCAATCACACTACCGAAGGGGGCCACGACGGCCCGACGTTGTGCTACCGCGGCTTGGCCAACGATTTTTATTACATTCTCGAAAAGGACAAAGCGCGCTACGCCGATTACACCGGTTGCGGCAATACGCTGAACGCCAACCAACCGATCGTACGCCGGTTGATCCAAGACAGCCTGCGTTATTGGGTGACGCAGATGCATGTCGACGGCTTCCGCTTTGATCTCGCTTCGATCTTATCGCGCGACGAGGCCGGTCGGCCACTGCCGAATCCGCCGGTGCTCTGGGATATCGAGTCGGATCCGCTGTTGGCCGGCACCAAGCTGATTGCGGAAGCGTGGGATGCGGCGGGACTCTATCAGGTCGGCAGCTTCGTCGGCGACACCTGGCAAGAGTGGAACGGCCGGTTTCGCGACGACGTGCGCCGTTTCTTAAAGGGCGATAATGGTTCGGTATCGCGGCTAGCGACTCGACTCTTAGGCAGTCCGGACATATACGGCCATGAGGAACGAGAGGCCGAACAGAGCGTCAACTTTTTAAGCTGCCATGACGGGTTCACCCTCAACTATCTGGTCTCCTACAATGACAAGCACAACGAGTCCAACGGAGAAAACAATCGCGACGGTTCGGGCGAC
>JBLMXG010000372.1:0-5122 GCA_050257635.1 Chloroflexota bacterium | reverse complement strand
CATGAGGAGATCCAAGACCACGGCGCCAAACCCTTTAAGGTTGGCATCGCGAAGGGCGCTGATGCTGCTCGAATGGCACACGACTTCGTAGCCGCCGGCCTTGAGGCCGACGGCGGCCAATTTCAGCGTTTTCGCGTCGTCATCGACGACCAGGATTTTTCGCCGGGGGCTCTTCGGCGTGACGCCGGCGGCGCGCAGCGCGTCGAGCAACGCATTCGGACGGACCGGCTTGACAAGGTAATCTTGAATCGGAAATCCTTTGGCCACACCCTGTTCAGCAACCACCGTGACGACAATCACAGGTGTGTGTTGATTCGGGCCGACAGCCCGGATCGCATGCAGGATGTCCCACCCGCCGGTATCGGGCAGAATCAAATCGAGCAAGATCGCTGCATAGGCCCGGCTGTGCGCTTTTTCTGCCGCTTCGGCGCCGTTGTTGGCGGTCTCCGCGCGATAACCGGCTTCGATAAGAATCTGCGTCAGCCACTTGCGGTCGGGTTCGCTGTCCTCGATAACCAGCACGTTCGGCGCGTCGGCTGAAGTTGCGGGCGCGGGAATAATTTTATTGGTCAGCCGCTGGATGACATCGGCTCGCGTCGGTAAGACGGCGTAAAACACGCTGCCCTTCCCGCGCGCGCTACGAACGCCGACCCTGCCTCCCTGAGCTTCGACGATCCTTTTCGTGAGCGCGAGCCCAAGCCCCGTGCCTTGGTATTTTTTTCCTGCGCTCGAATCGAGCTGTTGGAAGGCGACGAAAAGCTTGTCGAGTTCCTCGGGCATGATGCCAATGCCAGTGTCTTCGACTTCCAAGCGGAAATGCTCGGCATCCTCCATCCGCCCTCGAACCAGGATCTGTCCCTCTTCGGCGGTAAACTTGATCGCGTTGGAGAGATAGTTGTAAAGCACTTGCTTCAGCTTTGCCGAATCTAGAACAACCTGTCCGATTTCGGAGTCGACGAACAAGTCGACGGTTAGGCGTTTGCTGGCTGATAACGGCTGCAGGACGGTGCTGACTTCCGCGATTAATTTTTTGAGATCGATCGGCTCGGGATTGAACTCCAGCTTGCCCGACTCCACTCTCGACAGATCGAGCACGTCGTTGATCAACTGGAGCAAATGGTCCGCGCTGGTTAGGATGTCGTTCAAGTATTCCCGCTGGTCGTCGCTGATCGCGCCGACTTTGCCATCGTGCATGAGCTGCGCGAAACCGATAATGGCATTGAGCGGGGTCCTCAGCTCATGGGACATGTTGGCGAGAAACTCGCTCTTTAACCGGTTGGCATCTTGGACTTGGAGATATTCGGATTTCAGCTCCTCGTTCGCTGCGCGCAACTGTGACGAGCGTTGGGCGAGGGCAATTGCCATCTGATCGAAAGCGCGTCCGAGGTCGCCGACCTCGTCTTGCCTCGTAAAGTTGAGACGAGCGGTGAGGTCGCCATCGGCGAGCCGGCCTGCGGCGTTGCGGAGACGCAGCAAGGGGCGGGTAACACGGCGCGCGAGCAGCCCGCTGAGCGCCGCCGTGAGCAACAGGAGTAGCGCAGTGAAGGACGCGCTTTGGCGCGCTGCCTTGGTGACTGGAGCGAAGGCTATTTTGCGCGGCTGCAAGATCAAAACGCCCCAGGGCAAATGCGGCACCGGGGCATAGACGGCAAGATTGATTGCGCCAGAACTGTCTTCGGTCTCCATGGCGCCGCGCGCGCCGCGCAGCAGTTCGTTGACTGCCTGGTCGCGCCCCGTCACGGCGGTTAGAATGCGCTTGCGGTCGGGGTGGGCCAGAATGATGCCGTTGAGACGCCGATCGATTAGCGCCGCGCGCGCGCCGGGTCCAGTCTGATACGCGGCAATCGCGTCGCTGAGCGACGCGAGCGAGATGCCGCAGATGACGATACCTTTTACTTTTCCTTTTGGATCTAAAACGGGTACAGCGTACGGAATCACGGGGCGACCTGTACCCCGCGAGATTACTGGAATGCCCAAGGACGGTTGGCCGGTGGCCATGGTCTGCTGGAACCAGTCGCGGTCGCCGGAATAATTACCGACTTTGTTTGCCGAAACATCGCCGGTGGCTCGACTGACTCCGTGATCGTCAAAAACGCTGCAACCGTCCAATTGGCGATTTAAACGAAGGAGTTTCTGAAGTTCCGCGGTGGTATCCGAAAAGGCTTTGTCCAATACAGATTCTTCCACGAACGGACTGCGGGCGAGCAAGCGGACGCTAATCTGCGCGCTATCGACATAATTGAATGCGAATTCAGCGGCCAATTCGGTTGCAGCGAGATTGTTGGCGATTATTTGTTGCCGCAGGGTACTCTGACTTTGCTGCGCCATCATCATGCTGATCAGACCGCCGACGACGACGACTGTGGCGACAACCAGAGTGACGACTTGAGATACCAGGCCATAGCGGAAGCAAAAAATTCGCGCCGCCACCTTTTCGCCAAGGCGTGTCAAAAACAGCGCGAGTCTCGGGTAGGCTCGTCTTGAAGTCAACTGGGTTATTCGGTGGGCAATGTTCATCGGCACTATTGCGGCGCGGCAGCAACGCCGTGAGTGATGTGATAGCGCAATTCCCGAAGTACGGCGTCGATCCCGCCGCCGCCTTTAACCGCGATTGAGCTCGCGGACCTTTTCAAGCGCTCCCTCTCCGCAGTGGTGAGTTCTTTGGCCGTCCAGATGATCACCGGTGTCTCTCGACAGTTGGCGATCTTCCGCAAGCGCTCGAGAAACTCGAAGCCGTCCATGCCGGGCATCAAAAGATCGAGGATCACCGCGTCCAGGATCGATTTCGCGGCGCTTTCGAGCGCGCTCTCGGCGTTGCTGTGGCAACTTGCCTGGTAACCGCTCGACTCCAGCGCGGCGCTCGCCAGCTTGAGCGCGTTAGGATCGTCGTCGACCACCAGGATCTTTTTACCGGCGCCGTCCGCGATAATTCCGGCGCGCCGGAGCGCGCTCAGGAGCGCAGCCGCTGTTACCGGCTTGGGCAAGTAGTCCTGCAGGGCAAAGCTCTTGGCTGCGGATTTTTCCGACACCACGGTGACGACGATGACCGGAGCATCGCGGTTTAGCTCTTCTTTCCGAATAACGTTGAGCACATCCCAGCCCAGCGCATCCGGCAATATCAGATCGAGAAGTATGGCGTCGTAATGGGCACGTTGCGTTTTTGCTATCGCTTCGGCGCCGCTGGTCGCCGAATCAATGACATAACCCGCCTGGGCCAGGGTCTGATGGAGCCAACGAAGATCCTCTTTGTCGTCCTCCACAACCAGCAGCTGCGGTCCGTAGTCGGGATTGACGATGGCCGACGGCTCTTCTCCTCGGCCTTTTTCAGAGGGGGCGCCGCGTTTCGGCAGGATCGCGAAAAACAAGCTGCCGCGGCCGAGCGTGCTCCGAGCGCCGACTCTGCCGCCTTGCGCCTCGACAATTCTTTTCGTCAGCGCGAGGCCCAAGCCGGTACCCTGATGCGTCTTGCTCAGGCCGGGCTCGAGTTGTTTGAATTCGATGAATAGCTCGTCGAGACGCTCCGGACTGATGCCGATGCCGCTGTCCTCGACCTCCAAGCGAAATTGCTTTTTATCTTCGTTTAAAACTCGGATAGAGATTTGTCCGCCTGCGGGGGTGAACTTGATCGCGTTGGAAAAATAATTGTAGAGCACCTGTTTGAAACGGGCCGGATCGATGGTTAGTTGTTCCAGCCCTGAGGCGATGTGGCTTTCGACGTTCAGGCGCTTGGCCGTAAACTGGTTTTGCAGAATCGCGCGCACCTGGTCGATGAGCGGCGCGACCTCGGCCGGTTCCGGAGCAAATTCCATCTTGCCGGATTCCACTTTTGCCAGATCGAGCACGTCGTTGATCAGCTCAAGCAAGTGCCGGCCGCTGCCGAGAATGTCGCCCAGGTATTCTTTGTGCTTCTCCGAAACCGGCCCGACCCGGCCGTCGTGCATGAGCTGCGCGAAGCCGATGATTGCGTTCAGCGGGGTCCTCAGCTCATGAGACATGTTGGCGAGGAATTCGCTCTTCAAACGGTTGGCTTCCTGGACGACCTGGTACTGCTCCTGCAAAATTTTGTTTTTCTCCCGGAGCTCCTCCCTGAGCTGCCTTCTTTGCGTAACATCCCGGCTGACGGCCGAAGCAGCCACGACTTTGCCATCAGCGTTTCGGATCGGCGACACCGTAAGCGCTACGTCGATGATGCCACCGTCCTTTTTTATCTGCTCGGTTTCGTAGCCAGTGACGACTTCGCCGCGGCGGATTCGCTCCAGAATGCTTTCGATTTCGCCGGACCGTTTCGGCGAAACCAATAACGTCATCGGCCGCCCTTCGACTTCCGGCGCTGAATAGCCGTAGGTCGACTCGGCGCCTTTGTTCCAGGTAATGATTTTGCCATCCAAGGTGTTGCTGAAAATGGCGTCGTCCGAGGACTCCACAATGGCAGCCAATCGGGAAAGGCTTTCTTCGCCGCGCTTGGCACGGATCAAGCTCGCGAGCATGAAGTAGGCGAGGATGCAGTTGAAGAGTAAAATCACCCCATAGGTGAGTCCGCCCATGATCAAACTCCGATCGCGCGAGGCGTAGGCCAGGGAAAGCGGCTGCTGCACCACCACAGCCCAGCCATAGCCCGGCAGCGGCGCGTACGCATACAAGGATTCAACGGCGCCATTTGTCTCTGCGACGGTTTCAACGCCGGCGCCGCCGCGCAGGGCTTTTTGAATCGCCGGAGAGCGGGACAGATTCCGGATCTCGCCTTGCAAATTAAGCGCGGGATGGGCGACCAGATTGCCTATCCTGTCGACAACTAAAACCTCTCCTTGCGCACCCACATCGATATCCTTGATCCATGCCAGCAAGCTCTCGAGTTTCACTTGCAAAATTAAAATTGCTACCGGCGCGCCATTTTCCGCCTTTACCGGAACCGCTGCAGCGATGACGTTAAATCGCGGCACGGCATTTCTTTGATAGACGTCGGAAATATATGGCCGCCATCCGCGGCGAACGCCCTGGTACCAATCGCGCGTTGCGAAGCTTTGACCTCGTACGTCCGGCAGCGCCGGCGAGTCGGCCATGAGCACGCCGTTCAAGTCCGCAACGAAGGAGCGGTCGATGAACGGAAAGTCGCGCGGCACGC
>JBLMXG010000371.1:0-3109 GCA_050257635.1 Chloroflexota bacterium | reverse complement strand
ATGTGAATACCGATCTAGATTATTTCAAGCGCATCATTCCCTGCGGCCTCGCCTGGGCCGACGTGACTTCCATGGCCAAGGAGCTTGGCAAAGAGCAAAGCGCAAAGCGCGTCAGAGAGAGGTTTCTCCGTAATTTTAGCGAGATCTTCGGCTACTCTGATGTCGAAGAAGGTTTACACGAGGAAGTTCGGCCCACTCTTTCGCCGGGCTCCCCAACGATTGGAACGACTGGAACGTTTTGAACGATTGGAACGTCTGAACGTCATGCCCCGCCGACATCCCGACTGGATCAAAGTCAAAGCCCCGGGTAATCCCAATTATCTGCGGCTCAAAAAACTCATGCGCGAGAAAAACCTTCACACCGTATGTGAAGAGGCGCGCTGTCCGAACATTGGCGAGTGTTGGGGCAACAAGACCGCGACTTTCTTAATACTCGGCGATACCTGCACCCGCGGCTGCCGATTCTGCGCCATCGACAAAGGCAAACCGCTGGCGCTCGACGCCGAAGAGCCGCGCAACGTGGCGCTGGTGGTCAAAGATCTCGGCCTCGATCACATCGTCGTCACATCGGTGAATCGCGATGATCTCCCCGATGGCGGCGCGGCGCACTTCGCCAGGACGGTTTTCTGGATCAAGTCGCTCAATCCCGGCATTCGTGTCGAGTTATTGATTCCCGACTTCGCCGGCAACCTGCAAGCGGTCCAAACCGTCGTCAACTCCGGCATCGAGATTCTCAATCACAACATCGAGACCGTGCCACGCCTCTACGGCAAGGTCCGGCCCGGCCACAGTTATGACTGTTCGTTGACTATCTTAAAGGAAGCAAAAAAACTGCGCCCGCACATGCTGACCAAGTCGGGCTTTATGATCGGTGTCGGCGAGACCTCCGAGGAGGTGCATTCCACGTTGCGTGACTTGCGCGAGCACGACGTTGACATCGTCACCATCGGCCAATACTTGCAGCCCTCCGAGCGCCAGCTCAAAGTCGAACGCTACGCCACGCCGGAAGAATTTCGAGAATTTAAAGTAGCTGCGGAACGGCTCGGCTTTCGCCATGTCGAGTCCGGACCGCTCGTGCGCAGCTCCTATCATGCCTGGAGCCATGGCGCTTGAGCGCAAGACCCAAGGCTGTGGCAGGGGAAGCTCGGCTCCAGACGTTAGCATTGCGACGAAATCATTTTTGAAATTGACTTCCGAGTCGCATCTCCGTATGTTCCCGGAAGCGAAAACCGCCGGCGGAACCCGTTCGTAGCTGGCTCAACAGCATCGGCTTTCCGCCGAGAACAGTCCGAACACGAAGGAGGCAGGACCATGGCGAAAAAACGGTTGACCCGACGCGAATTCATCAAAACGGCCGCAGCGGGGGCGCTGACGGCCGGTCTGGGCGCGCCTCTGATTTTGCCCGGGCGCGCTCACGGCGCCGCCGCGAAAAAGACTTTGAAAATTCTCCAGTGGGTGCACTTCGTCCCCGCTTTCGACAAGTGGTTCAACGAGACCTACATCAAACAGTGGGGCGAGAAAAACAATATTGAAGTCGTCGTCGACAACATCGGTCTTGCCGGCTTAAGCGCGCGCGCGGCCGCCGAAGTGTCGGCCCAAAAAGGTCACGATCTTTTCCTCTTCGAGTGGCCGCCTCCCGCCTACGAGGAACAAGTGATCGACATGAAGGATGTCTACGCTGAATGCGAAAAGAAATACGGCAAGCCAATCGATCTCGCGATTAAAAGCACCTACAATCCGAAAACCAAAAAGTACTTCGGCTTTTCACCATCGTTTACCCCCGACCCGATCAACTGGCGCAAGGACCTGTGGGACGATGTCGGCGTCGTGCCGGATAGCTGGGAGAAAATTCTCGACGGCGGGCGCAAGATCAAACAGAAACACAATATTCCGGTCGGTCTCGGCCTGGCCCAGGAACTCGATACCTCCATGGCATTGCGCACGGTCATGTACGCCTTTGGCGCCGGCGAGCAGGACGCCCACGGCAATCTGGCGCTGAACTCGAAGAATACGGTGGAGGCGGTGAAATACGGCAAGGCGCTGTTTCAAGAAGCGATGACGCCGGAAGTCTTCACCTGGGACGCCTCTTCGAACAATCGAGCGATGCTGGCAGGAACGATCTCCCTGGCTCTCAATGCCATTTCCATCACCCGCACCGGCGAAAAGGACAATCCGGCGTTGACGGAAAAGATTCATCTCGCCAAAGCGGCCGCGGGGCCGGTGCGGCGGATCGGCGTCGAACATGTGATGGGGGTCTATGTCATCTGGAAGTTTGCCGAGAACATCACCGGCGCGAAGAAATTTCTTGTCGATTATATCGGAAATTTCCGCCAGGCCTTTGTCAATGGAGAATTTTACGACTTCCCGACTTTTCCGCGCACCGTCCCGGACCTAAAGCAATTGCTCGCTAAAGATAGCAAAGGCAAACCGGCCGGTAAGTATAGCGTGCTCGAAGACGTGCTCAACTGGGCGACCAACATCGGCTATCCGGGGTACGCCAATGCAGCCATCGACGAGATCTATCAGAAGTGGATCATCCCGGTCATGTTCGCCAAAGCCGCCCAGGGCGTGCTGAGCCCTGAAGACTCGGTCAAAGAAGCTGAAGCCGAATGCAAGCGCATCTGGGCTAAGTGGCGCGAACGCAAGCTGCTCTAAATTCGCAGTCAAGCGCGGCCCTGCGATTCGGCGCGCCGCCGATCAGAAAAGGAGACTCCGCAACCCGGCGTCTCCTTTTGTTTGGCGGGACTACCATCGCTGGGCAAAAACCAGTTTCGTGCTAGGATCATCATCGAGATGGCCACAGTAGAGATACGCGGGATTAAAAAAATCTTTGGCACCGTCACCGCGGTGAACGGGGTTGATTTGCTCATCCGCGACGGGGAATTTCTCGTGCTGCTGGGCCCGTCGGGTTGCGGTAAGAGCACACTGCTGCGCATGATCGCCGGCTTCGAAATGCCCACGGAGGGCGATCTCTTGATCGGCGGGACTGTGGTGAACGATTTGCCGCCGCGGGCGCGTAAAATCGCCATGGTTTTTCAAAGCTACGCGCTCTACCCGCACATGACGGTATTTAAGAACATCGCTTTCCCGCTGAAAACTCAGGGCATAG
>JBLMXG010000370.1:0-11366 GCA_050257635.1 Chloroflexota bacterium | reverse complement strand
CAAATTCTTTCCAGACTCATAAGACACCTCCATATGTGTTTTAATTAAGCGAGGCAACTTTGGTGCCACCGGCGGTTTTCCATTTCAATTCTATAGCGAAACGCCGGGGCGCGGTTAGAAGCGCCGCGAGCCAAAAAACAAATTCTATGAGTTGAGAAATGGACGGCAGAGTCTTCTCAATTTTACGATAGATGCGACATTCCGGGAGACTTTTCTTCAGCCAGAATTAAGATGCTCCTCCGTTATTATTTTCTCCGGCCAAATCAGCGAGGGATTTTTCCGTTACCGAGCGGCGCCGATACACTCCCTACCGGAGATTCAGTCTAGCCAGGCACCCTGCGATGGCTCATAACAACGCGACACTTTCTTGGGCGTAGGAAAAATTTAAGCGGATAATCGGCAACGCTGCGAAAATGTTTTCTGGCCACAGCAAGTGCTGCCTGTTTCTCATAGGCTTATTGACTGTGTGGACCTTCCTCGGCGCCATTCGCGCTCTCAGACGGACGATCGCGAATTCGGTTGTGCGCTGACCGGGTGCTGATCCTGGGTGCGATGAATCACGTCTGCTGCAGTTTGATTTGGGAATAAGTTTGGCTCGGAATCGCCCTTCGCCCGATAGAGTCAATGGCGGCAAAAAATAAATTGACCCTCTTCCTGGAGGGCAACTCCGCGGGAACGCTGACGATTGTGCAGACGCTCACGTCAGCCACGCTTGAATCTCTGAGATTTTCCTTGCGTTCGGACATGGAGAAGCCTACTGTCGTTTATGGCAAGAATAACCGTGGAAGATTGTTTGGATAAAGTCTCCAGTCGTTTCGAGCTCGTGCAGCTGGCGTCGGTACGAGCAAAGCAGCTCCTGAAAGGCGCCAAGCCGGTGGTATCGTCGGACAACCGCGACATCGTGGTGGCGCTCCGCGAGATCGCCGCGGGCAAAGTCCGTTGGGCTGTGCCCAAGCCTTGATCCGGCGAGGCGTGTCGCTGTGTTCACAGTTGACGCTTGACTTGTGTCACTCCGAAGTTGGAGGTTAGATTGTCGCACGGGTGCCCCGTAAGCGTGTGGCGCCGTGGCGCAACTTGGGGGTATTGGTGGTTCTAAGGCCATGCCAGCTAAATAATGAGCGCGTTTGCGGCTGGCTTAGCGTCGGCACGGACGGCATTTTAAACAGTCGACGCAATATTGTCTCGGCGGGCGATAATTTGCCGAGAGGTTGACATGGGCCTTTGCACCAGGTAGCTTCAATTGTCTTCTTCAGTCCACGGCCTTCTGAGGAAAATAAATATTTCGAAGGCCTCTTTTCAGTCTCTCTCCTTGCGAAACGATCTCTAAATGACCAACCGACCAGAGCGTGGTGCTTGTTCAATCCATGTTCTAGCCCATTTGCAGGCAGATTCTCAGGGTAAAAAGACTTTAACAGTCTCTCATAGGAGGAGAACATGGGTACTAAGTTATATGTCGGTGGGTTGCCTTATTCAGTAACCGAAGGGCGATTGAGCGAAGTGTTTTCGGCGCATGGCACGGTCGAGTCGGCCCACGTCATCGCGGATAAATTCACGGGACAATCACGCGGCTTCGGCTTTGTCGAGATGAGCTCGGGGAGCGAGGCGCAAAACGCCATCGCAGCGCTCAACGGCACGGATCTCGACGGCCGCACTTTAACTGTCAACGAGGCCAAGCCAATGGCGCGACGCGACAATGGTGGCGGTGGCCGCGATAGCCGCCAAGGTGGGCGCAATCGCTGGTAGAAGTTTTGTTCTTTAGCTAATCGCGCGGGGCAACAGGTCGGGTTGCCCCTTTCCCAATTTATCGACCGGTTTGGTGCCGGCGCTCAGCAATAATTTGGCGCGGCCTTTGTCGCGCTGTCTGTCGGGCGCGGGCGGACCAGATCACTTAAGCACGATTTTTTCTCAGCCGTCGGGACATACGGTGCCGACGGCGGCTGTTTCTATTGAATCGTAGCCAGGAGGTGTCATGACCGAGCAAGAGGCGGCTAAACAGAGCGCAGATTTATTGAGAAGAATCATCCGCAGTGTTGATAAAAAGCTTGAGTATAGTCTAGTCGATTCTACACAGGAAGGCAGATTCGCTCTTCGATTGTCGGTAAGAGGACGGGCCGGTGTGGTTTCGTTGCTGACCAACGATCTGCGAACGGCGTTGGTGGATGACGTCCGGAAAAACGCGATCCGCCAGAAGCTCAAGAGTACCCGTGATCATCTCTTATCCAACTATGTGAATGATGTCATGGGAAAGAAGGTGGCGAGAATGCTCACGCAGGCTAATAGCGCGCAAGGCGATGCCAAGGCCTCTTTTTTCTACAATCGTCCGCGAGGGCGACGGTAATAGTTTCGTTTTCACCATCAGCAAGTCTCGCCGCTGCGTGAATCCAGCTTCGCATAGGCCGCAGCGACGACATACGAAAAACATCTCTCGTGCAGTGATTGACTATGCAATCACGTGATCAAGCTGTACTCGACAGGGGGGCTTGACGAGCAAGAAAAGGCGCCCTTCTTTGTTGAGGGTGATTATGCCGGGGAACTGAGGAAGTATGCCGTTTGCGGGAACTGTGGCCGCAATATTACACCCGCACCGACATCGATATCATGGCGACCAAAAAAGGGTGTAAAGCGATCTGTCTCGAATGCGTCCGAAAGCTTTAGATCATAACGTTGTCGGCATTGGAGATAACACTGTCTATTGCAACGATGGCCTTGCCGTACGGGCGCCGTAATCAGATCGCGGTGATGCCTTTCCAGTGTTAGGAGGATCAGATTAAAGCGCGTACGAAACGAACCGGCGCAAAGACAAACCGGAGAATTTTTGCGAACACGAGTTCTAACGAAAATCAAAATTTTGAGGATCGACATCAACTCCGGGACAGCTATAGGCGAGCGGATCTCCGAAAGTCGCTCTGCCAAGTCCTAAATACGATCGTCCCTTATTGCGCACTGTGGTTCGTGATGGTTGTAACGCTCCAACGGGCGTATCCCTATTGGCTTACCCTGACGCTCGCGATTGCAGCAGGGGGTCTTCTAGTGCGCGTATTCATTCTTTTCCACGACTGCTGTCACGGCTCCTTTTTTGCGTCCCGCCGGGCAAATACAATCCTCGGGTATGTTACGGGTATTCTGACGTTCACCGCTTTTGAAGATTGGCGCCACGCCCATAACAGGCATCACGCCACCGCGGGAAATCTGGATCGCCGGGGTGTTGGTGATATTTGGACCATGACGACGGAAGAATATGGGGCAGCGTCCCGCAGAATGCGGCTCGCTTACCGTATCTATCGCAATCCATTCATTTTGTTCGGCCCGGGAGCGGCGCTGCTATTTTTATTATTCCAGCGATTTTCCAAGAAAAGCGCCGGCAAGAGCGCGCGAAAGAGCGTGCTGATCACAAACCTATCACTTTTACTTCTGGTCGGCGTGGCGGCGTCGACGATCGGTCTTCGGACATACTTGTTGATTCAGTTGCCGGTTATACTGGTCGGCGGCGGCGTTGGCCTATGGTTGTTCTACATTCAGCATCAATTTGAGGATGCCTATTGGGTACGCAATGAATCTTGGAATCCGATGAGCGTTGCGTTGCAGGGCAGCTCGTATTTCAAGCTGCCGAAGATTCTCCAGTGGCTCACCGGCAATATTGGTCTGCATCACATTCACCATGTTCAGCCGAATATCCCAAATTACAATCTGCAGCAGTGCTACGATGAAGTCCCCGCCCTGCGAGCCGTCAAAACCATCACCCTCAAAATGAGCATCAAGTCGCTATGGCTAGGCCTTTACGATGAGAAAAACAAAAAGCTGGTCAGTTTTCGTTCGTTTGTCGATGCGACGAGCACGTAGATGGCAGTTTTAACCAGCGCGGCAGAGGCGTAACCGAAATTAGGATTATCTCCCGCAAAGCTCGCAAAGATCGCCAAGTAAAGAGTTCAAAGTTTCTTGAGGCCGAGTGGGCGTGGGTTTCATCGCAGGATTGGGAACTGCGCGTTGTCTTAGACTGGCGACCAAGGAGAACAGATGGAAACATTCAAGAAACGGCAAAAAGCTTGGGCGCGAAAAGAAAAGCAGCAGAAAAAAGCTGCGCGCAGGATGGAGCGGCGGAATGAAAAGGCAAGGTCAACAAATAACATCGAAGAAACTAATCCTGAGAGACTCCGGATCGTTGATCCAGCCCAGCCCCCTGTATCTTTATAATGATTGAACATGGAATTGAGCAGAGGTAGATTTTGGCCATCGTACGGCCTTTGAACCTGCGGGCCATCCTCGACTTCATCGCAGTCATCAGCCAGACGATTCCTATTTCGATTGCCCGCTAAGTGAGATAGGGGCGCGATGAATCGCCTCGTAGCTTGATTACGGATTTACTCTTGGCAGGTGATCCACTGGCGAGGAAAGGCGTTGAGCGATTCGCAGCCGTTTTTCTTGACCACCAGCGTCTCCCCGAATTGCAGACCCATCTTCTCGTCGTAGGTTATGAGATTGGGCTGAATCACGATTACCATGTTTTCGCGGAAGGTGATCTCCCGCGATTCGTGACGTTTGCGGGTCTTGGTCTGAAAAATCGGCGGATACTGATTGACGCCGTGCACCAGATCGTCGTAGGTGCTGTAGCCGCGCCGGTGCACGATCTCGGCGGCCTCTTCAGCTTCTGTCGTCGTCGCGCCGTCTTTGATGATCTTGGTCAACAGTTCGAAGACCTCCAATGCCGCGTCGTGCATCTTTTGCCATTCGGGCGTCGGCCCTTCACCGAGCGAGAAGGTCCGATGGATCTGACCGCTGTATCCTGAATAGGCACCGCTGATTTCAGTGATCAGGGCGTCGCCTTTTTGCAGCTTTCGGCTGGAGTGAAATTGCGACGGCACGGGAAAGTCGGGCGCGCGCATCGGCATGCTGCTCATAAAATGAATGCCGGCATAGCCTCCGGCCTTGAGGTAGGCGGGCTCGATGATTGCCGGGATCTCGTCTTCGCGCATGCCGGCTTTCAGTCCTTCCGCCAGCGCCTGGATCGATTGATCAGTAAGCTTGGAGGCGAAGTGGATGCGCTCGATTTCCTCCGCGCTTCTAATCGTGCGCATCATGCGCAATTTGCCGCCGAGGTCGACAAAGGACGCCTGCGGATATTTTTCGCGCAGTTTGTTGTAGGGCTGGTAGGCAATCGAGCCGACCAGGCCGATTTTTTTCGACTCCAGGCCGCGCTCGGAGATCAGGTCGACGACGCTCTGGGTCGTGTTCGCCCCGGCCCAGCGCACGTCCTTGATCCGCGACATGACCCGCGCCATCGGGAAGTGATTGAAGAGCTGCATTAAGATCACCGGCTCTTTGCCGGTTTCCATGAGCAAATAAGCTTCCCGGCTGCTCGGCCAGTCGCTCAGCCAGTAGATGTCGGACGCATAACGACCGCTGCCGTAGAAGAGCAGGGCATTGACGCCTTCCTGCTCCATCAAGCTGTAAACTGCTTTATGCCGTCTTTCGAGTTCCGCGTCGGAAAAGGTCGGGTAATCAGAGCGTTGCCGCATGGAGAAATTCCTCCAAACATTTCTGTGGTAAGAACTGAAAACGGCCGGCTCGCCAGCGCAGTGTGGAAGATTTTTTCTATCATTGCCGGATGTTTCAAACAACCCTCTTTTGCGTCGCGCCGCATGGTCTGGACATTTATTTTCGCGCGTGCGACTCTGCCGCTATTCGCGGTCGAGGAGGAGTTCCATGAGTGCTGTATTGCGCGCGCGTCGATCTTCTTTGCTCTTTTGGTTGGTGTTAGGGATCACGAGCTCCTGTGCGCAGGCGCAGTCGGGAAAAAGCGAATATCAACCGCAAGTCGGCCAGGAAGGCAAGGACGTGATCTGGGTACCGACGCCGCAACCGCTTGTCGACCGAATGCTCGACATGGGCAAGGTGACTTCGCAGGATTACGTGATCGATCTCGGCTCCGGCGACGGCCGCACGGTGATCACGGCGGCCAAACGCGGCGCTCGAGCTCTCGGCATCGAATACAATCCCGATATGGTCGAGCTTTCCAGGCGCAACGCGGTGAAAGAAGGGGTGAACGACCGCGCCAGCTTTGTCAAAGCGGATCTGTTCGAGAGCGATTTTTCCAAGGCGACGGTTATCACCATGTTCTTGCTGCCCGATATCAATTTGAAGTTACGGCCAAAAATTTTGAACTTGAAGCCGGGAACACGAATCGTATCCAACTCCTTTACCATGGGGGATTGGGCGGCGGACGATAGCGTGACGGCGAAGGATGGTTGCGTCTCCTATTGCACCGCTTATCTGTGGATCGTGCCGGCCAAGGTCGATGGCGTCTGGCAACTGCCCGACGGCACGTTGACGCTCAATCAAACCTACCAGATGTTCTCCGGATCGCTCCGGCGCGGCAACAACACGATTCAAATCGCCAATGGCAAACTCCGCGGCGATCAGATTATGTTCAACGCCGCCGGCGCGCTTTATACCGGAAGGGTCAGCGGCAACAGCATGGAGGGGAGCATCAGCTCCGGCGGCGACTGGAAGGCGACGAGAGCGGCCAAATAGATTTCTATGTGGGAATAGGGCGTGCGACAGCGACTTGATTCTTTCCGGCTTGGGGTCAGAAATTTCGATGCTCAGGGTAAAGCTTTTAGGGACGATCGACGCCGTATGGAACGCACTGAGAGCGCTTGAAACTTTTGCGCAGATGGAAGACGAGAAATCTCGCATGACGAGCTCGCAGCGCCGAGCACGGATCGCCGTTTTGTGGTTACTACTGACGCTCCCGAGCGGCGCGCCGGTCCAGGCAGCGCAAGGCGAATACGTGCCGAAGTCGGGCCAGCCCGGCAAAGATATCGTATGGGTGCCGACTCCCGCGGTGATGGTCGACAAGCTCCTCGATATGGCCGCAATCACTTCCCAAGACTACGTCGTCGATCTCGGTTCCGGCGACGGCCGTAACGTGATCGCCGCGGCCAAGCGCGGCGCGCGCGCCCATGGCATTGAATATGATGCCGATCTGGTCGCGCTGTCGAAGCGCCAAGCGGCTAAGGAAGGCGTTGCCGACAAGGCGACCTTCGAACAAGCGGATCTCTTCGTCGCCGATTTTTCCAAGGCGACGGTGATTATTCTCTTTCTCACCCCCGAGATGAACATTCGACTGCGGCCCAAGCTGCTCGACTTGAAGCCGGGCGCCCGCATCGTCGCCAACAGTTTTGCCATCGGCGACTGGAACGCCGACCGCACTTCGGTCGTTACCGCAAACTGCGAGCGCTGGTGCACGGCGCGGCTATGGATCGTGCCGGCGAGGGTTGCCGGAAGATGGCGGCTGCCCCAAGGCGAGCTGGTTCTGAAACAGACCTATCAGACGTTTTCGGGGACGATGATCGGGCCCAAGGGCTCGGCACCGCTGGTCGGCCGACTGCGCGGCGAAAATATTTTCTTTGCCGCCGGGAAAACTCGCTTTACCGGCCGCGTCGACGGCGACCTCATCAAAGGGTTCGCGCGCGAGTCGGGAAAGGATAGCGAGTTTCGCGCCAAGCGAATCGGCAACTGAGATTTTTCCGGAAAACAAAAAGGGCAGACGTGAAATTCACGCTGCCCTTTTTTCCCGGCGCCGGATCGGCGTTATTAAATTCTCAGCAAGCGTTTGGCGTTGCCTTCAAGCATAAGCAGCTTGTCGGCGTCGGAAATATCCAACTGCTCGATTTTCTTCGCCGCATCCCAATCGCCTAAATCATAGGGGTAGTCAGTGCCGACCATGATGTGATCGACGCCGCCGAGGCCGATCAGATATTTGATCGTGTCGAGGCGGTAAATCATGTCGTCGTAGTAGATATTTTTGAGATAGGCGCTCGGCGCCATCTTGGCCTTGGCCGCGCGCGGGCCGGCGCGCACCGCCCAGCCGCGGTCGAAGCGGCCAAGGTGATACGGGAAAAATCCGCCGCCGTGCAGGATACAGAGTTTGAGATTGGGAAAACGATCGAAGACACCGCTATAGGTTAGAAACCCGAAGGAGAGCGCGCTGTCGGCGGGATTGCCGCAAATGAGCTTGAGGCCGTAGGGGTTCATCTTGTCGGCGCCGGCGACGTCTTCGGGATGCATGACGACCATCACATCGAGTTCCTGCGCCTTGGCCCAGAATGGGTCGAATTCGTCAGTACCATAGTATTTGCCGTTGACGTTGGTGCCGATGTAGCCGCCGCGAAAATTCAGATCGCGCACGGCGCGCTCTAAAACTTTGGCCGCGCGCGCCGGGTCTTGGAGCGGCACCGACGCCATGCCGACAAAACGATCGGGATAGCGCTTGACTAAATCGGCGATCCCCTCGTTATAGACGTTACACCAGTTTTCGCCCTGCTCGCCGGTGAGGCGATAGCCCAGCGTCGCAGTGTGGGCTTCCAGCGCGGCCATGGCGAGTTTCGAGTCCGCCATCATCTTGAGCCGTTCGTCGATGGCCGGCAGCTCGGGATGGAGCACGAAGGGCGGGCTGCCGGCGAAGGAGAGCGACTTCGTGCCGTCCTTTTCGACCAGCTCGACGCCAAGATGCTTGCCGTTCTTTTTCGCTTCCTCCAACAGGCCGTTGGGCACGTAATGATGGTGCACATCGATAGCACAAACTTTCATGGCAAATCGGTTCCTTTTTGAGATTTATTGCCGAGTGTTGCGAGGTGACTTTCCGCCTCATCCCGGCCCTCTCTCTTTGGGAGAAGGCCGGAATGAGCGCAGGAGAATGGAACTGCGAAGCAACGTCAATGCAGCATGCACAACTGCTGGCGACGAACTTTGCCGGGGAATATGTCGTTACAACGCCCGTCTTCAACCACAGTCGCGCCGTTGACGACCACGGCCTTCATACCCGGCGGATGGCGCTTTACTTCTTGCGCGTCGACCATGTCAGGAAGTTTCTTGCTGACCAGATCGTCGATCTTGTCGGCGTCGAAAACCGTCACGTCGGCGGGCATGCCTTCTTTCAGCACGCCGCGGTTGAGGCGCAGCCTCTTCGCGGCAAAACCGGTGAGCTTGTGCACCGCTTGCTCGAGGCTGAACAGCTTCTTTTCACGGGTCCAGTAGCCGAGCACCTTGGTTGGCGCGCCGTGCCAGAAGAAGCGATCGAGATGCGCGCCCACGTCGGTGCCGATGAGACTGGTATTGGATTTGATCATCTCGGCGAGCAATTCGGGATGGGCATTGGCCAAGCCGTGATAGCAGATCGACGAATTCAAATTGTCCTCGATCCAGGTGTCGAAGAAAGCGTCCACCGGAGCCTTCTCCGTGAGCCGCGCGATTTCTTCGACATTTTTGAGTTCGAGTTTTTTTAATTCCGGTTTTTCGAGATGCTCGAAGACGACACGGTTCCAGCCATGCCACTCGGGGAATTCCAGCTTGCCTTGGCAAGCGATGCGCTCTTGTTCGATCTTTCTGCGGATCTCTTTGTCGCGAAGCTTCGCCTTCAAATCGGAGGAGTTCTTGATCGCTTCCCAGGTCGGCAGGCCGTTAAACAGAAAGCAGTCATCCAGGTTGAAGCGCCGGATATGTTGGTAAGGGATGACCACGCCGTATATCTCTTGGCCGCGGCGCTGGGCTTCCTCCATGTACTGGATCGATTTCATGCCCATCTCTTTCTGGCCGGGGCGAACGCGAAATTCATTGCCGATTTGCAGTGCCTTGATCTTGGTCAACATCTCCGGCACCCCGGACTCCGGCTGGAGGATCATCTGAAAGCCGTTGAATTGAAAACAGCCTCCATACTCGGCGGCGACATTGGCGAGATCGATGATCTCATCGTGCTCGGCGAAAGTGCTTGGCGTGCCAGCGTGAATTGCCGGACCGCCGCGCGGGCTGGTGGAAAAGCCAATGGCGCCGAGCTCCATGCCTTCGCGCACCATTTTTTTCATCGCGTCGAGTTCTTCCGGCTTGGCAGCGCGGGCGTAGGCGTCCTCGCCCATGACCGTCAAACGAACCGGCGAGTGGGGCATGAGCGGCAAAACGTTGATCGCGACCCTGCCTTCGAGGTAATTTAAATATTCGGCAAAGGTATTCCACTTCCAGTCTTTGTCGTCGACGTATTTGTCCAGCACCCGGCGCAAATATTGAACCAAGACCCGGCGCGGTTCGGGTTTGGGCGGCACCGGCGCGCAGGAAGCGCCGCAGTCGCCGATAACGATGCTGGTGACGCCGTAATTGACAACCGGATTGCCATTTGGATACTGCACAACGAATGCGTCCATGTGGGTGTGCGAATCGATAAAGCCCGGCGCCACTATATGACCTTTGGCGTCGATCTCCTTCTTGCCCGCTGCCAAATTTTTGCCCATCGCCGTAATCGTGTCTCCGTCGATGCCGATATCCGCCTGCAACCCGGGACTGCCGGTGCCGTCGATTACCGTTCCATTCTTGATGACTAAGTCGTGAGCCATTGTTGCGGACCCTCCCTTCGGGATTTCAATCTAGTTGCTTATCCCACCTAAACGGTGAGGCTGTCAACGGTCTGAAAAGTTTTCAGGTTTGAGCTCAAACGCCTTGGAAAAGCTGCGCGATTCCGATTCGCCTATGAGCGCGAGAAGGCGGCGGTGGAGGTTCGAAAATTGGCGTCCTGAAGTTTTCAAACATGGCGCGAGACGCCGAATTCAATACGGGCCGGGAGCTACGGCAGAGACGATCAGACTGCGTCTTCCGGCCGCTCGTACTTGGCTTTGCCCATGCGCTCTTTGATCGTCGGGTAGGCCACGGTAAAAATGGTCAGCGCAATCAGGCCAATGACCGTCGGGAAGGTCAACCATTTCGCGCCGTAAGCCGCGGTGGAAATCCAGAGGTAATTCTCGGCAATTTTCCCGAGTGTGAGACCGAGAATCAACGGCGGCCGCGGCCAGCCGAACTTGACCATGCAAAAGCCGATGAAACCGAAGATCAGCGTGGCAATGATGTCATTAAGGTCGTTGTTCGCGGTAAACGATCCGATGAAAACTAAAAACATCAAAAATGGGATGAGCACGGTGCCGCGGACAAATGTCAAAGCTGCCAGATGATTCAAGATCAAAAAGCATAGCGCCGCGACGATGATGTTGGAAATGATCAACACCCAGACCATGGAAAAAGTGACATCAAGGCGGGATTTGAGCATCTCGGGGCCGGGATTCAGACCGACGATCAGCATGGCGCCGAGCAGCAGTGCCATAGAGCCGCTGCCCGGGATGCCGAAAGCAAGGGTCGGAATGAGGTCGCCGCCGCGAGTCGAGTTGTTCGCCGCGCCGGGACCGAGCAACCCTTCGACCGCACCTTTGCCGATGCGCGATTTGTCCTTTATGCCCGACACCGCATGAGCGTAGGAAATCCATTGCGCGACGTTGGCGCCGAGAACCGGCAAAACACCGAAGTAGACGCCGATCAAGCTACAGCGGATC
>JBLMXG010000369.1:0-32393 GCA_050257635.1 Chloroflexota bacterium | reverse complement strand
ACCCTTGTATTATCCTACTCTGGGAGTGGGTCACCCATACCGGCCGGATCGAGATAAACTTCTGGTTCGTTCCGCTTATGGTCTGGGGTTACTTGCAGTATCGTCTGTGCGGAAGGTACCGCATGAGCCGCGGCGGTGGCGGTCCCGGTCCGGAGGTCCCACCCGACAAATTGGTTTGCAGCGGCCTATATGCCTTCACCCGCAACCCGATGTACCTCGGCCATATCATTTTTCTTACCGGACTAACTCTCACTCTGCAATCCTGGCTGGCTGCCCTGATCACCGTAGTGGTCGCCCTCTGGTTCCACTTTCGCGTCCTCGCCGACGAGCGAAAGTTAACCGTCAAACTCGGGCAACCTTACATCGCCTACATGAAATCGGTTAAACGCTGGATACCGGGGCTGTTCTAGCAAATAGTAAGCGTCGCAACATAGCATCCGCCGTTATATGGCTCGACCGACATCACCGCCTCCGGCTTGTGCTTCGACCATTCACGCTTATCTTCCTGCCGGCTCTCGGCTTTCGTCGCGTGGCAAACCGGTCGGCGCGAATGGCCTATCGCGGTCGCCTTTTGGGCCATCAAAATCGGATTGTGCTCGTGGCACCTTTGATCCTCTTGGCGTTCAGCTTGGTGACACTAATTCGTTTGACACGGTTTCGATCGTCTGTTACGCGTCGCGACGGATGGGACGGCAGCTGGATCGCCATTTCAGTCGCCCGAATCGGTTGCCGCCTCCCAGTATCTTTCCTCCTTCGCCAACACGGCGAAGGGGAAAATGCTTGGCCAGGAACTTCTTGAACGTTTTGAACGTAAGGAAGGAGCCACTTCGATGAATAACGTTGAGCCGCGCGGCGCAGTTCATTGGATCGACCACTATGTGGTCGGAACCAACGACATGGGGGCCTGGGTGGATTGGGCGGTCAACGCCACCGGTATTATGCGCCGGCCGATTATCGGACTCACCACCACAGCGCGAAAGAGAAACATCAAAATCACCAGCTTTCTCTGGTGGGAAGGCGGTTCGTGCCGCATCGGCGCGTTTCTCCAGCCCGAGATTTTCCCGCCGGCAAAAGCTCTGGGCGAGGATCTGCCGCGCTGCGGCTTTTACATTTCTCCCGACGACATCGATGCCCATCTGCGTCGCCTCGACCGGCACAAGATTCCGCACAGCGATCCAATCAAAACAGCCGCGGATGGCGAGGAAGGCACCCTGATCTATTTCGCCGACCCCGACGGCAACCAGTACGAGTTCTGGGCGCCGGAGCACATGCCAAAAGGCGCCATGGAGATCGCCACGGAAGAAAAAGTCGGCCGCATCAGCCACGTCGTCTTCGGCGCCCGCGAGCTTGCCAGAACCGCTGCATTCTTCGAGAAATATTGCGGCATCGAGGCAGAGCAAAGCTCGAAGACCGCGGAAGGAACGCTGGTCCTGCGCCTGCGCGCAGGAGGCCGCTTGATTTACAAATTGGTCGACAAGGTCGACGAGCGGGTCTCCGGCCACGGCACCTGGTGGGACATGCACACCGCGCTCACGGTTCGCCACGAGGAGTTCCTGCCCAGTTACCGGCGCATGTGGGAGGGCATCCCGGAAGAAAAAGGTTACAAGGCGGATCTGAATCTCTCTCTGGAACAGCAGGAAGCGCTGCCGGCACGCACGGGACTGCATCGCAGTCCCGTCGGCATTCGCTGGAAAGAGATTTGCAACCGCGGCGATGAGTTTTATGACTGGGACTGCCACTCGTTTCATTTTATCGGCGGAAAGCCGCTCAAAGCCGACGGCTCCATGCCGCTCTACGAAGCGATCGAACAAGAAGAGTACTTGCTCGAGCTCGCGCAGTCTTTGAATAAAGGCGCCGAGCCCGACTTGATGAAAGGATTGGGCGACGAAAACCCATTCAAGGTATAACCAGACGGTTGCCGAACGCGTGGCGACGCGATAGGGTCCGATCAATTCGATCACGGGAGGATTGACTATGGCCGACACCAGCCCGAACTATGCGACGCCGAGCTCGATTCGCTCGGTGACTTCTTATCCCGCCCGCCGCGGCTACAAACAGACCGTCGATCCCTCGCTCGACCGCGTCGTCGGTGTCGAAGACGCCATCGATATTCACTGCCACGCCCATGAGGGCCAGCAAGACGCTCTAGGTATCGCCAAGCTGGCCTCGAAAAGCGGCATGAAGGGAATTCTTTATAAGACCATCGTCGGGCGAAAGGATCCTGCGGGAACCGTCGGCGGCGTGCGCAGCGCGCTCGACTCCTGGTGCGCGGAGAATGGTTTGGCACCGGCGCATCTGTGGCCCGGCAGCTCGGTCACCCAGGGCTTTCTCTCGAAGATCGAACCGGCATGGTCGGCCAAGATGCTCAAGGCCGGTGTCGTCGGCCTGTGGATGCCCAACAATACTTCGGCCAACACGCTCTCCATCGTCGGCGGCAAGCCGAGCGCCTGGGACAAGAACGCTGATCCGAAGGCCCACACCGAACCGCTGTCATGGGCCGACTCGCTCATGTACGGCCATTACCTGCTCGACGACAAAGGCCGCCTCTTGGCGGAGATCGAAGAGATCTTCCGCATGGCGCACGATCACAACGCGGCGATCTTTTTTGGCCATCCGACCAAGCAGGAGTTTAACGCCATGGCAGAGTTCAGCCAGAAGATCGGTTTCAAAAAAGGCGTCGTCGATCATCCCTTCAGCCCCTTCGTTAACCTGACCATCGAGGAGATGAAAGACGCCGCCTCCGCCGGCCTCTGGCTCAACTTTACCTTCGACGAACTGTCACCGCTGCTCGGTATCGATCCGGCAAACATGTACAAAGCGATTCGCACCGCCGGCCCCGAGCACTGCACATTGTCATCGGACGCCGGCGAGCCGCTGTTTCCGAACTCCGTGGAATCGCTCCGCCTGCTGCGCGGCTACATGTCGGCGTTCGGCTGCACGGCGCAAGAGATCTACACGATGTCCACCGTGAATCCCGCGTTCATCGTCGGTCTCAGCCTGGAAACCAAGCAACAAGCCAGCGCGGGACATTAGCGGAAACAGGCAACAGGTTCAAATCGTTCAAGCTGTTCGAAACGTTCAACCCGTTTTGAGGGTAGTCGGAATAGTTCCAATCGTTCCAAACGTTTCAATTGTTCCAGTAGCTTTGGAATCGAGAGATGTGCGATGAGCGGGGTGTGGTGAAACAAGCGATTGCATCGTCGTCAAACTCTCCGTCTAAAACGGTTTGAACGGAGTGTAGCAGTTGAACGGCTTGAACGTTTTGAACCCTAAAAACTATGAAACCCCTCGCCGATCGATTCGATCATCTCGTCCTCACGGTCAACGATATCGAAGAAACCGTCAGGTTTTATGAACGAGTTCTCGGTTTTGAACGGGAAATTTTTCAAGGCTCGGACGGGAAGTCGCGTTACGCACTTCGCTTCGGCAAACAAAAAATCAATCTTCAGGATCGGGCCACCGATGTCGCGAACAAGGCTCGGACCCCAACCTTCGGCTCCGCGGACTTCTGCCTGATCGCTGCGGTTCCCCTGGACGAGTTGCTCGCCCACCTGCGCGCGGAAAATATCTCAATCGAAGCCGGTCCGGTTACCCGAAGAGGCGCTCTCGGCCCGATGCGCTCCGTCTATTTCCGCGACCCCGACGGCAACCTTGTCGAAGTTTCGGACTACCTCGGCGAAACGAAATCAATAAACAAATAAACAAAGCCTGGCACACACGAGTGGCCTATTTGAAAAAACATGCGCACCACTATAGCGGTGATTGTAAAATTCGAACACGCAGACGCTGAGGCGGTCTTAACATCTCGATCAAGCGCTTCCGTTCCCGTCACCTTTCCGGAACGCTCTGCCCTGGTGAATTATTCAGTCGATCTTCGTCCCGTCGCATTTCTTCGCGTCATGGCGCTTCGCGCTCCAGATCGTGGGGCGGTGTCGATCCTTCTCCGAACAGGCCTTTAAAAATATCGCCGAGCCAGTCTTTGGCCGCGTCGAAGAACGGTTCCCAGATCGACTCGGACGGTCTCGCGAACGGAAACTCAACACGACCGTCGATCAGCCGTGATGCTATCGATGTCTCAAAAAAATCGCCGACCACCGGTAGCGCATTGCGCCCGCCTTCGCCCCAGTAGTTGCTGCGCATGGTCACGCGCGAGTCGTCGAAGCCGACCCACGCCCCGGCGACGAGCCGAGGATGCATCAAGATAAACCAGCCGTCGGTATTTTTCTGCGTTGTGCCGGTTTTTCCCGCCACGTCGGCGCGCACGCCGAACACCGTTCGCACGGCTTGGCCCGTACCCTTGTCGACCGCCCCGCGCAACATATTGATCAAATTACCCGCCGTTTGTTCGGACAGGACGCGCTGGCTTTCGGTGGCGAAGCGGGCGAGCACCTTGCCGTTTTTGTCGGTGATGCGAGTGACGTAGAGCGGCGGCCGGTATTCGCCAATGGCGGCAATGGTGCTGTAAGCGTCAACCATCTCGAGGAGCGTCACCGGACTGGTGCCAAGCGCCAACGACGGCACTTCGTCGAGATCGCTCTGGTTCACTCCCAGGCGGCGCGCAAACTCCGCGGTTTTTCGCGGGCCGACTTCCTGCATAACTTGAGCGGTGATCGTGTTCTTCGAATACATCAGGCCCTCGCGCGCCGTCATGGATTGACCGCTCGGCGGTGATTGGTCGCTCGGACGCCACACGGTGCGGTCGGGCAGTGGAATCTCCACGGCGCGATCGACAAAGCGCCTGTCCGGCGACATCCCTTGCTCCAGCGCCGCGCCATAAACGAATACTTTAAACGTCGAGCCGGGCTGACGCCTGGCTTGTGCCACATGATCGAACTGGTCGGTTTTGAAGTCGCGGCTGCCGACCCATGCTCTTACGTAGCCGGTAAGCGGATCGATCGCCACGAAGCCCGCCTGCAACCGGGTCTTCTCGGCGCGTAGCCTAGCCATGAATTCGCTATTGTTTTTAAGCTGCGTCACGGCATCGTCCGGCGCTGTTCCGGCGTCCGTCGCGCTGCGATACGCGGTGGATTCTCGAATGAAGCTTTCGATCAATCCCGGCTTGGACTTCCAGAAATAGGCGAACGGTCGCACTCGCCGACGGTTTTCGAGGTAAAAAGTCGCGCTTGGCGAGAGCAGATGCTCGGAACTCATTCCCCACTCGACGTCGGCGACGGCCTGCAAGATCTGCAACTGGCGATTTACCGCTTGATTGGCCAATGCCTGCAAACGCGAGTCAATGGTCGTGTACACGATCAATCCGTCGGCATAGATGTCGCGATCGTTGCGATCGGCCCAATCGATCAGCCATTTGCGTATATACGTAGCGAGGTGAGGCGCCGGTCCTAACGGGTCCGGCTGGCGTTCGAAATTGAGGCGTATCGGCCGGTTCTTCTGCCGGTCGAAATCCACTTGGCTCAACACGCCGCGCTTGACCATTTGCGCCAGCACCACGTTGCGGCGCTTGAGCGCGCGCTCGGGATTGAGCACCGGGTTGTAGTAGCTGGTACCTTTCAACATCGCGATCAGCGTCGCGCTTTCAAGCACGTTGAGTTTTTGTGCCGGCTTGTCGAAGTAGGTGCGGGCCGCCATCTCGATGCCGAAGGCGTTGTATAAAAACGGAATCGTATTGAGATAGGTTTCCAAAATTTCCTTCTTGCTGTAAGCGTACTCGATCTTGATCGCTGTAATCGTTTCTTTTATTTTCCGCGTGAGCGTCCGTTTGCGGCCGATTTCTTCGGGGTAAAGGTTGCGCGCGAGCTGCTGTGTGAGCGTGGAACCGCCCTGCGGATTGCCGGTGAAAATGCCCAGTATGCCCGTCGCCGACCGCCGCAAGTCGACGCCGTGGTGCTGGTAGAAGCGGTGATCTTCGGTGGTGAGAAGGGCGTTGATCACATGCGGCGAGATTTGATTTAACCGGACCCACTCGCGGTTCATCGGCTTGAGCGTCGCCAGTCGCTTGCCGTCCGCGGAAACCAACACGGTCGGCTGATCGATCTTGGCTTTGCGGATATTGGCGATACTCGGCGTAAACGGGATGAGGATAACTGCATAGACGAATAGGAGTGCCACCCCGAGCGCTGCGATCACGGCCGAGCCCTTCGCGCCGGCAAGGATCCTGTCCCGCGCCCTCACGGTCGGATCGATGACGGTCCTGAAGTAGGCCGCGAAGCGCTGGTAGATGCGCGCCACCCATCCGGGCATCCGTCGCATGTCAATCATGATCCATCGCGTTGTTCGGTCGCCTTGCGCCGGGCGCCATGTAATCGATTTAGACGATCGGCCGGCGATATAAGTTACTCTCGCTCGCGCTCATTCTACGCGACAGAAAGAAAAACTGAAGGCGCAAAGCTTTCAAAGGCGCGGGGCCGGGAAAAATCGCAGCTATGGCGTTCGGCGCCAACCTCTGGCCTAGACAAATTCAGAAAATTCACAAATCGGCGTCACAGGTCATTTTTAGTGCCGGCGATTTTCGCAGGTACGGAGGATAGGCCGGATGGACCATGGCGAAATTCCTATTCGGTCTCACACCCAAAATTTGTCACGCTAAAAAATGAAGGATTAAGAGGATGCAGAGAAAAACGCTACCGGTTATCATGAACCCGTGAAGCTCGCGAGCCTCAAGCCGTTCAGAGAGAGTCCGGAAGCGCGACGTCTCGCGCTGATTTTTGCCATTGTCTACTTTGCCCAGGGGATGTGGTACCTGCCGAACCTCTCGATCACATTCTTCCTGAAGGAAAATCTCGGTCTCAGCGCTGCGCAGACGGCGACTTTCTTCTCGTTCACGGTAATCCCCTGGCTGATCAAGCCGGTTTATGGCCTGATCTCGGACTTTATCCCGCTGTTCGGCCAGAGGCGAAAGAGCTATTTTTTCCTGAGCTCCGGGATGGCCGTGACTATGGGTCTCCTCCTAACGATGATGGGAACCTATACGTACTGGGGTATCGCTATCGTTTTCAGTCTGATGGGTCTCGGCTTGGCCTTCACTGACGTATTGACCGACGCGCTGATGGTCGAGAACGGCCAGCGGTTGGGTCTCACCGGGCCGTTTCAAGCGGTGCAGTGGGCGGCGATATCGTGTGCGTCGATTTTGGTCGGGGTCGGCGGCGGTTGGCTCGCTCAACAGAAATTACTCTCAACCACCTTCCTGATCGCCACGGTGTTTCCCGTGATTACTCTCGCCATGGCCGTATTCGTGATCACGGAGCCTCGCGCCGAGGGCGGCGATCATCGGTTCCGCGAAACCTGGGCGGCGATCCGTGGCGCTATCGGATCACGAACGCTGTGGATCGTCGCGGGTTTCATTTTTTTCTATAACTTCAGCCCTTCCTTCGGCCCAGCCCTAGTCTATTACGCCACTGACGTGCTCCATTTCTCCAAGATCTTCCTCGGCATGTTAGATTCCATCGCTTATGCCTCTGGAATCGCCGGCGCGGGCCTCTACTTTGCTTTCTCCAAGTCTTTCGCATTCAAGCATTTGATCTACTTCGCCGTGGTCGCAGGGGTGACCGCGACCCTCGCCTACCTCGGCTATCGGAGCCAGGTAACCGCGATAGTGCTGTCGCTGGCCTTCGGTAGCGTTTCGATGTTCATCCAGTTGACCTTTCTCGATTTAGCCGCCAGAGCCTGCCCGAAGCAGGCTGAAGCAACCTTCTTCGCTCTTCTGACGTCCGTTTACAACGGCGCAGTGCAAATCTCGCAAATTACGGGCGGATGGCTCTATGGTCAATTGGGCTTCACGCGGCTGATCGTCATTAGCGCGGCTTTCACCTCCCTCTGCTGGCTCTTGGTTCCGCTCCTGAGGTTGGAAGAACTGGCGCCGGAGCGGAAGACCGTGGCAAATGATCATTCCTGATATCGCCGATTTAAAAGACGGAACCGAATGATCAGGGCCACGATTTTCGCGGTTATTTTAAGATCGCAGTCCGTTCCAACCTCTCAAGTCAATCCAATCGCTGGGGCATAGTTCGGAAATAGTGCGAGACTCGATCGTTCAGCGCATCACGAAACACCGGCAAAGAGCATGTCTTGCGTTCATGCCGATAACCGTGAAAACGTTCACTTAGACCAGTTATGGGCAACGATTCCGCTAACATCGACGCGATTTCGGAATCGCATCGAGGAGGAAATTGATGGGAGCCATCGACGCCGACGCGCATGTCATCGAGACGGTGCAGACTTGGAGTTATCTGGAGGGCGATGAGCGGCGCTTTACGCCGCAATTGATGACGCAGAGCTCCGGCGCGGAACTGCGCAGCAACGAAGGTCTCGCCGTGCCCGATTTCTGGGTGATCGAGGGCCGCGCCCACGGCAAGGACCGCAACGTCGGCACCGACACCTCGAAGGAGTCCCGCGAAATGCTCAGCGTCGAGGCCCGTCTCAAACACATGGACGAGCTCGGCATTGAAATTCAGGTGCTGTATCCCACGCTTTTTCTCCGGCCGATCGTGCAGGACGCCGAGCGAGAGCGCGCGCTCTGCAAGTCTTACAACCGCTGGCTGGGCAACCTCTGGCGCCTCGGCAGCGGCCGCCTGCGTTGGGTGGCGAAACCGCCGCTCCGTTTGCTGGAGAAAAATCCCGCCCTGGTGCGCGACGAGCTCCAATGGGCCAAGAAAAACGGCGCCTGCGGCATCTTCATGCGCGGCTTGGAATGCGAGCGCGCGCTGGGCTCGCCGTATTTTTATCCGCTCTGGGAGATGTCGGCGGATTTCGATCTGCCGGTCTGCGTCCACTCGGCCAACGGCAGTTTCCTGCACCATGATTTCTTTGCCGACGACACGACTTTTACCAAGTTCAAGCTTGACGTTGTCGGTGCCTTTCATACGCTGCTTGAAAAAGAACTGCCGAAAAAATTCCCGAAGGTTCGCTGGGGCTTCGTCGAAGTGAGCGCGCAATGGGTTCCCTATGTTCTGAACGACCTGGCCGATCGCTTCCGGCGCCAGGGGAAATCTTTTCCGACGCACGCTCTAGCCGCAAACAACCTGTGGGTGGCCTGCGAGAACACCGATGACCTTCCCTATGTTCTGAGCCATGCGGGCGAAGACGGCCTGATGATCGGCACCGACTACGGCCATCACGATCCGTCCACCGAGCTCAACGCTATCCGCCTGCTGCGCAACGACAAACGAATTTCACCCGGTGTCATCGCTAAAATCCTTGAAACTAATCCGCGCACTTTTTACGGCCTGAATTGACCCGGCAGGCTGACTTGACTTCGCTTACTCAGTGCGGGAGTCTCGAAAAAAGAGTCACCTCAACTGAAGGGGGCCTTATGGGAAATTCCAAGTGTGCCGCGCTTGTCGAGGGTAAAGCATGCGGCCTCGACCTCATGTTGATCGAGCAAGACATCGATAGCGAAACAGAAATATACGAATGCCCGCTGGGTCACCGCAAATATCTCATGCTTGGCGAAATGGTGCGCGGGAATTGCCCGGCGCTCGTCGATGGCAAAGCCTGCGGCCTCGCGCTCAATAGCGTCGAACAGGATCATGAAACCGCAACGGAAATTTACGAATGCGCGCTGGGCCATCGCATTTATGCTCCCATGGAACCGGAAGCCTTTGAAGACTCATCTTAGCGGTTCGAGCCGACTGCATCTCGACACACGCTCCTGGAACGTTACGGCAGGCCACCGTGATTTTCCCTCTCCAGCTTTTTGAAATCCACGCCTTAAGCTGCGCCGGACCGTTTGCGTTGCCTCATCCGATGGTCGCGAGCTGAAAATTTAATTTCGGCGTGCGGTTTTGCGCTCGGAACCACACCATGGTCGGATCGCCAATTTTAGCCGGCGCGGCTTTGCTTTGTTCTCGATTCACGATATATCCGGCAAGATATGGAATTCGGTATCTTCGACCACCTGGACCGCAACGACTTGCCGCTCAATGAATTTTACGAGAGCCGGCTCAAGCTCATCGAGGCTTACGAGAACGCGGGCTTCTACGCCTACCATGTCGCGGAGCATCACTCGACACCCATCGGCATGGCGCCGTCGCCAAGCGTGTTTCTTGCGGCCATCGCACAACGCACCAAGACGCTCCGTTTCGGGCCGATGGTTTACGCTCTTCCCTTGCACCATCCGCTGCGCCTGATCGAAGAGATCTGCATGGTCGATCAGTTGAGCGGCGGGCGGTTGGAGATCGGCTTCGGCCGCGGCTCGTCTCCGGTCGAAGTGAAGTTCTACGGTCAGGATCCGGCCCAGGCCCATGACATTTACACCGAAGCGCGCGCCCTGATCCTCGAAGGACTCACCCACAAAGTGCTCAATTTCGAGGGCAAGTTTTTCAACTTCAAGGACATCCCGATGGAGCTAAGGCCGCTGCAAAAGCCCCATCCGCCGATGTGGTACGGCGTCCACTCGGTCGAAGCGGCCGATCGCGCGGCGCGGCAGAGCTTGAATATGGTGAGCCTCGATTCGGCCCGAGACACCCGCGGCTACTTCGACCGTTTCCGGCAAGTGTGGCGTGAGTTGCACGGTGCCCAGCCGACACCGAAGCTGGGGTTGAGCCGGTTCATCGTCATCGCTGAAAAAGACGATGAAGCGCTCGCTGCGGCGCGGCGCGCTTATCCGGTCTGGCACAAGCATTTTTACTTTCTCTATTCCCTGCTCGGCGGCAAACCAGCGCACCCGCGCCCCGCCGATTTCGACAAGATGATGGAGATCGGCCAGGCCGTAGCCGGCACCCCAGCGACTGTAACAAGGTTTCTTCAAGAGCAGGCCGAAGAATCGGCGCTCAACTATCTGGTCGGCCAATTTGCCTTCGGCGACCTGTCGCTCGCCGAGTCACTCGGTTCGGTAGAGCTGTTTCGAAGCCACGTCATGCCGGAGTTGAACGCAATGACCTAAAAGTAGAAAAAGGCGAGCCCGTCAAAATTCAAAGGCAGAGAAATCTGATAGGGAGACGACAATGGAAAAAATCGGCTTTGTTGGAACCGGCGCCATGGGAAGCGCGCTCCTGTCGCGCTTGAAATTGGCCGGTGGTAGCGCCCTTGCCTTCGACATCGCGCCAGCGGCGCTCGAAGCGGCGCGCAAAGAAGGCGCCGAGATCACCGCGTCGGCAAAAGCCGTGGCCCAAGCGTCGACGATCATCGACGTGGTCGTGCGCACGGATCAGGAAGTGGTCGAATGCATGCTCGGCAACGACGGCGTTTTAGAGGGCGCCGCGCCGGGCTCGCTGGTGCTGCTACACAGCACGATCCGCCCGACCACCACCAAGACCGTGGCGCATGCCGCCGCGGACAAACGCGTCAACGTCATCGACGCCTGCATGACGGCGGTTCCGAGCGTGGTGCGCCAGGGCGGTTTGACGTTTCTCGTCGGTGGTCAGAAAGCCTTCTTCGACCGCGCCAAACCGCATTTGCTTCAAATGGCCAAGGATGCGGTGCACATGGGGCCGCTTGGCTGCGGCAACGTGACCAAACTGTTTAAAAACATGGTCACTGCTTCCGAAGCGCTGATCGTTTACGAAGCGCTGCAAATCGCCAAGGCCGGCGGCGTGAACTACAAAGCGGCGCTGGACTTGATGCAGAAGACCAAATCCCAGCATATCCTCGACCGCTGGGACAGCCGATACGATATTTCCGGCGGCGAGCTCAAGTTCAATCCCGGCACCAATCTATACGACAAAGACCTGCCACTGGCCGCCGAAGTCGGCAAGGCGCTGGGCGCCGAAATCCCGGTCGTTGAGGCACTGGCGAAGCTGGGCATCAAGTTGAACGGCGGAAAAGTAAGCATCTAGGAAAAGATGAGGGATAAAGGCCCGCGAGGAGCAAGCTGGAAAATTGGATTTGTCCTTTTGCCGTTCTCCTTCTCTCGATGCGAGTTAAAACCTACCGCGGCCACCGCGTGGAATTGGAGTCGGAAGCGACCCAGGCAGGCGAGTGGATAGCCAGGGCAACCATCGTCGTTTTCGAAGCAAAGAAACAAAAGCGCATTCCGATATTCGGTCGGCGGCGCGGAACCTTCGACAGCCAAAAACAAGCCGACGCGTACGCCCTCGAACTGGCGAAATTGTGGATCGACGGCAGGACCTGGGGCACCAACGGACATGGCTGAAGACGCAGGACGCCGCCCCATATTTTCGGATGCCAGCGTTTTTGCCAACCTGTTTCGTCGCCGGGACTGTTCGTATCGGCAATCGATCCAGCGTTTAGTCCGGATTCCCACCAGCAGGGCGGTTTAGCGGTCTACGCTGCCGCGGGCAGACGACCGCGATCGTGCGGCAGCTCCAAATGATCGAGAATCGGCCCGATCGGTACGATGCCGGTCGGATTGACGTTCCGTTGGCTATAGTAACCGGCTTTGATTTTTTGCAGATCGAAAGTTTCCTTGATCCCAGGCCACTGGCAGAGCTCGCGCAGATAGTTGGTTAAATTGGGATAATCCTGCACCCGCCGCAGATTGCACTTGAAGTGGCTGTAATAAACTAAGTCGAAGCGGAGGAGCGTCGGGAAAGCGCGCCAGTCGGCCTCGGTGATGCGATCGCCGGCCAAGTAGCGGCGCGCGCTCAGCAATTCTTCCATCAGATCGAGGCAGGCGAAGACTTTGCGCGCGGCTTCCTCGTAAGCTTCCTGGCTGCGCGCGAAGCCAGCACGGTAGACACCGTTGTTGAATTGGTCATAGACGATCGCGTTGATGCGGTCGATTTCGGCGCGCAACGCCTCGGGGTAAAAATCATAGGCGACATCGGTGTACGCTCGGAAGGCCGAGTTGAACATGCGGATGATTTCGGAGGACTCATTGTTGACGATGGTGTGCCGCTCGCGGTCCCAAAGCGTCGGCACGGTCACCTTGCCGGTATAATAGGGGTCGGCAGCCGCGTAGATTTGATAGAGACGAAAAACGCCGTCGGCGCAGGGCTTGAAATCATCGATCGCCGCGGAGTAGGCCCACCCTTCGGTCTTGGGGCGGTCGGCGAGTGACATGGAGATGATGCCCTCGAGTTCTTTGAGCTTGCGGAAAATAATCGTCCGGTGCGCCCAGGGACAGTTGTAGGAAGCAAAAAGATGGTAGCGCCCCGGTTCGGCCTTGAACCCTCCGCCGCCGCTAGGGCCCGCGCTGCCGTCGGCCGTGATCCAGCTGCGAAATTGCGAATCGGCGCGCACAAACGCGCCGCGCGCGTCGGCGGTGATGCGGTCGTCGTCCACCCACTTGCCGTGCATCATATGCCCCATTGGAATTCTCCTTTCCCACCCAGTCTGACTTCTAACAAAATCCTGACGAGCGAAAAAGCGCCGTTGAAAGGCTGAGAGGAACGTCGGGGACGGCGTAAAAAGAGGGAATCACATCTGCGCGGTTCTCAGCGCTCAGGCTCATAACTCGGAACTGATCTCGCACTACCGGGGCGCACTACCGGGCGCATTGACAGTTCCTTCCGGCTTCTGCGATAAATTGCAGCAGAAAACTGCAAGCAGGAGCGGCAATGGAAACAGTCGGTTTCATCGGCCTTGGCGCCATGGGTGGGCCCGTAGCCGGCCATATTCAGCGCGCGGGCTTTCCGATGGTCGTGTGCGATCTTCGCGCCGAAGCGACCCGGCCTTTCGGCGAGCGCGGTGCGCGGATCGCGAATTCGCCGGCCGAGCTCGCGAGCCGGTGCGATATCGTCATCACTGCCCTGCCGATGCCGGACGACGTAGAAAAGGTCGCCCGCGCCTCGGGCGGAATCATCGACGGCATCAAAAACGACGCGATTTACATCGACATCTCGACCTGTCCACCCTCGCTCATACGAACCCTGGCACCGCTCTTTCGAGAAAAAGGCGCCCATGTGCTTGACGCCCCGGTCGCCTCCGGCCAGCCCGGCGCCGCGCGCGGCATTCACGAAGTGATGGTCGGCGGCGAGATCGATATTTTCCATCGCGCCGAGCCGGTACTGCACGCATTCGGCGATCAGGTGCTCCATGCCGGCCCTCTCGGTTCGGGCAGCATCTGCAAGCTGGTCCACCAGATGATCAATAGCACCGTTGCCCAGTCCATCGCAGAAGGACTTACGCTCGGCGCAAAAGCCGGCGTCGAGGTCAAAGCGCTGTGGCAGTGCGTGCGCCGCGGCATGGTCGGCCGCATGCACGTACTCCATGTGCAAGTGCCGCAGACTGTCTTTCGCGACGATTACGAGTCCGCGACTTTTCCACTCAAGCTGCTGCGCAAAGACGTCGGCTTGGCGACGGCGCTCGGTCGCCAACTGAACGTCCCGTTGCCGCTCGCGAATTTGGTCGAGCAAAATCTCATGGAAGGGTTAAACCGCGGCTGGAGCGATAAATCGGCCTACACCGTCACCTTTCAGCTACAAGAGCAGGCGGCTCAAGTTGAACTGCGTGCCGAAGACGTCGATCCGGAGCGAGCGGCAAAGTACATTTCTACGCACCCGGAAAGAACTTAGCTTCGAGAATGTTGCTCGAAAGGGGAGCGGAGTTTTCGAGCACGGCTTGAACGGTTCGAACGGTTTAAACTTCAAGGAGTGAAGCATGGCGAATCATGGTTTCAAAGTATTGGACAGCGACATGCACATTCTCGAGCCCGCCGACCTCTGGCAGCGCTATACCGACAAAAAATTCCGCCATCGCGCGCCGGTGGGCACAACCGATCATGTGCGCGATTTGCGCCTGGTCGGTCCCGATGGCAGCGCTTGGGGACGCCCGGCCGACCCCCCGCCCGGCACGCTGCCACCGCCGGGTCACATTTTTCACAAGAACCAAAAACTTTTTAAGCCACACAACGAGCGCGGCTGGTCGCCGCAAGTTCAGCTCGACGCCATGGCGGAAGAAGGCATCGATCTGGCGATACTCTACCCGAGCCGCGGCCTCAACGTGCTGAGCATCCCCGATCTCGACCGCGACTTTGCCGCCGCTCTGGCGCGCGCCTACAACGACTGGCTTTCTGAATTTTGCCAGGCCGACCCGCAGAAACTCATCGGCGCCGGCATGATCTCGCCCTTCGATATCGACGCCGCGATCGCCGAAACGCGCCGATGCGTCGAGCAGTTGGGTTTTCGCGCGATCTTCCTGCGCGCCAACGTCGTCAATGGTCACAACTGGCATGAATCTTATTATGAGCAGCTTTGGTCTGTCCTGGAGGATCTCGACGTGCCGCTCGGCTTCCACGAGGCGAACAACTCGGCGGGGAGCCAGGTCGGCGAACAGTTCGGATATGATTTCATGCTGCGCCATACCTTCTCTCATCCCGTCGAACAAATGCTCGCCGTCGCCAGCTTTTGTGCCGGCGGGGTCTTGCGCCGCCATCCCAAACTGCGCGTCGCCTTTCTGGAAGGCAATTGCGGCTGGCTGCCCTTTCTACTCTGGCGCCTCGACGAACATTGGGAGCTCTATGGCGACCAGTGGGCGCCGGAGCAAAAGCAGCCGCCCAGCCATTACTTTAAGAGGCAGTGCTACGCGTCGGTGGAGTGCGACGAGGAGCCGGCCAAATACGCAATCGATTACCTTGGCAACGAGCGCTTGGTATTTTCCACCGATTTCCCGCATGTGGATACTAAGTACCCGAAAGCCGTCGAGCGATTCTTGCGGCTGCCGCTCCGCGACGCAGACAAGCGGAGGATTCTCTGGGATAACTGCGCAACTTATTACGGCCTCGTTGGAATGTAACCACTAACCGGAAACGATATGCGGACCCGAACATTGACCGCCATCCTCGTCGTCGCGAGCATTGCCGCTGCGTGCAACGCTGGGGCCGTCGACGCGCCGCAGAAAGTTCGTATCGGTTACCCGTCATCCGCCGTTTCCACCCTGCCCTTCGACATCGCCCGGGAAAAGGGCTTCTACGGCAGAGCGGGGCTGGACGTTGAATATATCCAGATGCGCAGCGCCATCGGCCCGCAGGCGATCCTCAACGGCAACATCCATTTCTTCACTTCGCCGCAGGCCGGCATCAACGCTGCAGTGGCCGGATTGCCCCTGGTAGTCGTGCTTTCACTTTACCGCGACGCGCCCTGGGTTTTAGTGACAAACAAAGAGATTTCCCGAGCTCAAGATCTGATCGGGAAAAAAATCGCCGTTTCGGACATCCGCTCATCCCCTTATTACTTCGCCCGAGCCGGTTTCAAGAAACTCGGTTTAGATGACAAGCAGGTGAGCCTGATCACGACCGGCGGAACTTCGAACAGCTTCGCGACGCTCACGACCGATCAGGTGAGTGGCGCGGTGTTAAGCCCGCCTTTCGACGAAAAGGCGGTGTCCTTGGGCTACAAGAAGTTTCTTTTCCTCGGCGACCTCGCGGATATTCCGTACGTCGGCCTGTTCACCTCCCAGACGGAGATTCGCAGCCACCGTGAGAGGATCCGAAAGACCCTCACTGCGCTCATGAACGCGGTCGCTTGGCAGCGCGCCAACCGCGCGGAAGCGGTCAAAATGATCACGACCCGATTCAAGATCCATCCCAGCGAGGCGGAGCGCTCCTACGATACGATGGTCGGCATTCTTTCGCCCAACGGCGCGATCGATCTAAAAAAAGTGCGCGGTTACTTGAGCCTTCTGAGCGAAGAGCGTGCCGTGCCGGACCATCTCGATGTCGAGAAATTGGTGGATTTCTCGATGTTGCCTTCGGCGCATTAACTTGCTTTGATTTATTAAGGAGAGAAATTCATGCAGGTAGCAGGCGCCAGGCTAATTCGGTTTTTCGTTGTGGTGCTCTCATCAGTTGTACCGATGAAGGCATGGTCCGCAGCAGACCAGGTCAAAGAGCTGCTCAAGGAGCAAACCAAAACACGCCAGGAAGAAAAGGCCAAAGACCTTAAAGCGAAGGAGCAGCTCGAGAATCTGAAGCGCGACCAAGAGCTCAATCGGTCGCAACAGCAGCTCGACCAAATCAAACGGGACAAGCCCGCACCGTCACAACCGCAAAAGGCCCAAGCGACGCAAACCCAGCAGCAGCTCGATCAACTAAAAAACGACCAGCAACTCCAGCGCCTGCAAACCGACCAGCAGATCAACCGTATAGAGCGGGAAACTGACCCGCTGCGCCAGAAACAACAAATCGAGAATTTACAGCGCCAGCAGGGGATCGATTCGCTTCAGGACCAGATCCGCCGCAACCAAATCCAGCAGGATTTGGACCGACTGCGCCAACAGCAACAGCGCTGAACTCTCGGGTCACGGTTCGTTGAAGCGGGACGTTGTTCCGAGAGCCGCATGGCGGGTGTCTGTTTCTGCGTGTCGCACCGTCAAATGCCAAAGGAGCAAGATATTGTTCGCCTCCGGCTCGGGACGCTTGCCCAGACCACGAACCAACAGACGATGCTCGCATTTTCCACCGCGATCATGCCGTCAATTTCTCTTTCAGCCACTGAATAATCACCGCCTGCGAATTGCCGCCGCCCATATGGCCGCCGGAATAGAAACGCGCCCACTTCGGGCTCCCATGCTCCAGCAGAAGATACATATCGTCGATGGGAAAAACCGAATCTTTGACACCGTTGACACAGAGCAACGGCGCGCAGGGTTTTTCCAACACACCCTGATCGAGAAGCGATAACCTCGGCGCGTATTCGAGCCATTCTTCCCCCGTCGAACGGTCGAAAGCGCAAGCCAGCGTTTCGGCGAGCTCGAACGGATACTCGCCGCGTTGGGCCTTGACGATCCAGTCGCGGGTGAAGGCGAAATGCGCTGGGCCGCCTTGATTGACCGCGGCGCGCAAGCGCGCGGCATGGGTGTGAGCGACTTTGGTTGCCCAATAGCCGCCGGTGCTGCCACCATGAATGCCGACGCGGGTCGCATCGAGATCGGCGCGACTGCCGATGTAATCGAACACAGCGTCCCACAACCGCTCGGCGTTTTCCGATCCGGCAAGCGGCGCATCCGCCACGCCCGGCATATCGATCGCCAACGTCGCTAAGCCGGCTTGCAAATAGGGATCGCTGGGCCGCTCTTCTTTGAAGGCATCGATCCCGCCCCAGAGGACGACCACCGGGGGCGTCGTCACGTCCTTGGGCTTGCGCAGCAAACCGATCGATACCGAGCCTTCGCCCGCGTTGCCTTTGAACGGCATCTCGACCCGTTCCACCGGCGGATCGAAATAACCCGCCGCCTTGTGAAAATATTCCTGGGATTTTCGGTAAGCCGCCAATTTGCCGGGCGAGTTCGGCGCCGGATAGCGCGCCACATGGTAGCAGTCGTAGGCGATGAGATATTCTCCGCGCGCGGCTTCCCAATCTCCGCTCGATTCAGCCTTGGCTGCGCGCTCTTCATGCGGCGCGGCCAGGTCGCTGAAGGCCTTGGCCCACGTCTCGCGGTCGACGGACTGAAACGAGGCGATCACCGACGCGACTTCCTCGTAGATCGTGTAGAGAAACGGATTGCGGTTGCCTTTGGCGCGGGACAAAAGCTCCTCTTTGACTTCGTCCATCGGGCGCGGCACGAACGGACCGATCGAGCTTGCCATCAAATTTACCTCCAACATCCTCAATCGAACTGAAGACCGAACCCTAACCAAAGCCCGCTCGTTAAGTCAATAAAAATTCGGCCTGATAACTTTTGGAATGGCACAGCGATTGACACGAAATAAGTTCTATAGCAGTAATCCGTTTAATGGCAGCGGATCAAGATAATCCGGCGCTTTTGTCAGCGGCGCCATCCGCGGTCGCCGGAACGCTTCCACCGACCGGTGGCTCTTACAGTCGCAATCTCGTGGCGAAATTTTTGCCGCCGCTGCTGGCGGTCGCGAGCGTGGTCGCCATCTGGTGGCTGCTTTATCTCGTCTACCCCCGCCTGCTGCCGAGCCCGTTAAGCACCATCGAAGAAGCCATTCGCTTGATCACCGACGGCACCTTCTTTTTTCACATGTATCAGAGTCTACGCCGCGTCTTCGTCGGCGCCCTGGTCGCGATGCTTTTGAGCGTCGGTGTCGGCATCTATATGGGCACGGTGGCCATGGGCGAGCGTTTCTTCCAGCCACTGGTAGTCCTCGGTCTCACCATTCCCGGCCTCATGTGGGCGCTCATCTCGGTGATGCTCTTCGGCATCAACGAGTTTTCCCCCTACTTCGCCGTCACCGTGACGATTTTCCCCATGCTGGTGATCAACATCTGGGCCGGGGTCAAATCCCTCGACAAAGAGCTCATGGACATGAGCCACGTGTTTCATTTCACCAAGTGGATGAAAATATCCCAGGTGATCCTGCCGCAGTTGGTGCCCAACATTTTCGCCGCCACCCGCTACGGCTTGGGCCTCGCTTGGAAGGTCGTCGTCGTGGTGGAGATGTTCGGCACCAGCAATGGCGTCGGCTATCAGGTGATGAAGTCCTATCAGGTTTTCAACATGCAGGGGGTTATCGCCTGGACGCTTACCTTCGTCGTCGCCATGATCGTGATCGAATATGGCATCATCAATTTCGCCGAGCGCCGTCTGACCGCATGGCGTCCAAAAATCGAAGTCTGGAGGCGTTGAATGGCCGAGCTGGTCGTGCAAGACGCCGAGAAGTGGTTTCACCGCGAGGACGGACGGCCGTTCAAGGTCATCGATCGTCTGTCGTTCACCGCCCACGCCGGCTGCGTCACCGTGTTGATCGGCCCGTCCGGCTGCGGCAAGTCGACGCTGCTCAATTCGATTGTCGGCCTGGAACGGCTCGACGGCGGCGAACTCCGCTTCGTGAACCAGGAGCGCAGCCAAGCGCGGCCGCTGATCGGCTATGTCTTTCAAAGCCCGCGTCTGCTGCCGTGGAAGACCGTCGGCGAGAACATCAGCCTGGCTCTGAAAGGCGCGGCGGTGCAGCGCGCTGATTGGCCGGCCCGCGTGGAGCGTTATCTAAAGCTTGTCGGTCTCGATGAGTACGTCGATCAGTTTCCGCTCTACCTGTCCGGCGGCCAGCGTCAACGGGTCGGTCTCGCTCGCGCCCTGGCAATCGAATCGGATCTGGTCTTGATGGACGAGCCCTTCGCCAGTGTCGATGAGCTGACGGCGCGCCAGTTGCGCGAGACCACCCGCCGGCTCTGCGAGGAGCTTCATCGCACGGTGCTGTTTGTTACGCATAATCTGCCCGAGGCCGCTTACATGAGCGATTACGTCGTCACGCTCACGCGCCGCCCGGCGGCCCTGGACGAATACGTGACCAATCCGCTGCCCACGCCGCGCCAATGGGGCGCAGAGATCTATACGTTTGCCGCCGAACTGGAAACCAAGGTTACGCTCAAGGAGGAAGGAGATTTATGATTAGTTTACGAGCCCTCGCCTGCACGCTTTTTGCCTTTATCGCATGGACAACCCCCGGGATTGCCGGCCAAGCCTTGCAGCCGGTCAACATCGCCACCAGCGCCGCCGGCCAGTCCGGTTACCTCGCCGCGTTGATCGAGAACCGCGGTCTCGACGTCAAGTACGGCATTAAAATCACCAACATGATGATGGACTTCACCGAAGCGGCCAACGCGGTCAAGCTCGGCCGTACGCTCGCCAGCTCCATGCAACCGAGCACCGCGGTCAATCTGGTAAAAAGCGGCACCGAAATCCGCCTGATCACACCGCAGATCTGGTCCGGTAACTCCTGGGTAGTGCGCAAGGACGCGCCCTACAAAAGCTTCGCCGACCTCAAGGGCAAAAAGATCGGCAACTTCGCACGAGTCACCGGCGCCTACTTTTTCTCCGCGGTGATCGCCAAGGAAAACAAGCTCGACATCGAAAAAGATTTTCAAAACGTGCCGGCGGAAACCGGCGCGCTGATCGCGCTCCTGGAACGCGGCGAAGTCGAAGCGATCAATATGTTCGAGCCGCACACCACGCGCCTGGTGATGTCAGGGAAATATCGTGTGCTCGAAGATTTCGACGTTGACCTGGAGAAAATTTTCGGCGCGCCGCCGCTCAAGTCAACGGTCGGGGTACTCAAGGAAACCGTAGAAAAGCAGCCCGCCTTGGTCAAAGCGATTCGTAGCGCCTATATGGACGCGGTGCAGCTGATCAAAAAAGGCCAAGACGAAGACTTCTTCAAGGCCAAAGCCAAGGAGTTTTTCAATCTGAGCAAGCCGGAAGAAATCGCCGCGGGCATCAAGGTCAACAAAGCCAACTTCGCCGACAAGTGGGGCGAGAGCTTCTTCCAGTCGCAGAATAAAATTCTTCAGTCGGGAATTTCCCTGGGGCTGCTGCCGAATATCGGAAATCTCAACCAGTTATGGGTTAAATAACACCGGCTAGTTCGCGCCGCGCTCCGTGCGGCCGGAGCAAGTCGTCCTCAACAGTTAACCAGCAGGAGCGTGAAACTAGCCGCCCAGCTTCGATATAACATGAGCGCGGTGCATTGCTTCCCAGGTTACGAGCAAGGTCGGATCGCTTGCGGGCGGCAGTTTCGCGCGATTGCTGCGTCGTAAATACATTTTGACCCAGTAGTCATAAAAATATTCGAGGTCCTGCTTGGCCTGTTCCAACCGGCCCTCAGGCGTTTCATACCGGACCGTGACCCATTTGCCGCTCAGCGAGATCCCAACCAAAGCCATGACGTTCCGGTTATCCAAGTATGAGCCCGCGCCTCGCAGGATCTGCGAAACGCTGTAAGGGTCGGGCATTTTGTTGGCGTCTTGGCGCTTCACTTTGCCGCGCAAGTCGAATTTTTCGATTTCATCCGGCGAGAAGGATAAATCCACCCGGTTCTCGGTGCAACGCACTGTCGGCCGTGCGGTCGAGCCCCTCAGCAACTCGCGGACAAAGCGAGGAAACGAAAAATTTACATTGTCCTTCGAAGTCGCTCGGCCCGTAACCAGATAATTTCCGCTCCGGAGTTCGAGGTCGAATGTCGAAAAACTGAACTTCTCAAGCGCCTGCCCTAACGCTCTAAGCTGGCGCGCAAACCCGGTTAGATTGCGCTCGTGCTGCCCTGAGCCCTTGGATAGGTTTCCTTCGCTTTGTGCTGTCGATGTCTCTTGCTCGGTACTGTCATCTTTCATGGTCGGACTCCAAGCACACCGCGCAGTTTGATCTTTTCGCTTTCGGCAGCTCGGCGATCACTGACCGTCAGCTTGGTGGTAGCTGACGCAAATGACCCGTGGCATTCCGTCCTCCCCTCGCGAAGAGTTCGGCTTTTTCAGGCGAGTGGTCAGAAATGAAGCCCAAATTTTAGGCTTTATTTCTCCGTGCCCATTTTGAGCAACGTTGATGCCAGATCCCAAAAGGATAAGATTTGCCATGAAATAAACGCAATGGCGCACCGATTTTGCCGTATTTCTGACATCGGTGACAGCGTGACAAGTCAGAAAAGGCAAAAGAAACGCATAGCGCGCCTTAGTGGGCCGTAGATATTCGGGGGAAACTTCTGGCAACCGATGCCCCGAGAAAAGATGGCTGCGCTTTCGTGCCGCACGAGGAACGACAAGAAGCTTTTGCTCGACACGAAAAGTCAAAAGCTTACCGCCCCAGTATTTAGGGCAGGCTGGTTGCCCCCATGAGGAACCGGTCGCATTCTCTCGCGGCGCCACGTCCCTCGTTGATCGCCCAAACCACCAAGCTCTGGCCGCGCCGGCAGTCGCCGGCGGCGAAGACTCCTGGGACGTTCGTCGTGAACTGACCGTACTCCGCCTTAGCATTGGAACGCGGGTCGCGCTCCACTCCCAGTTGAGAGAGCACGGCGTCCTCCGGCCCGAGAAAACCCATAGCAAGCAAAACCAGGTCGGCTCGGAGCAGCTTCTCCGATCCCGACACCCGTTTGGGGGTAAACGCGCCCTGCTCGTTCTTGACCCACTCGACTTCGTAGATATGCAGCTCTTTCACTCGACCGTCGGCATCGCCGACGAATTTTTCACCGGTGGTGAGGTAAACTCGTGGGTCGGCGCCGAAACGAGCCGCCGCCTCTTCTTGGCCATAGTCGAGCTTGTACACCTTAGGCCACTCGGGCCATGGGTTATCCGGCTGGCGGATATCGGGTGGACGCGGCAAGATTTCAACTTGCGTGAGGCTCTTACAGCCATGGCGCATGGCCGTTCCAACGCAGTCGGTGCCAGTATCGCCGCCGCCGACTACGATCACGTGCTTATCTTTCGCCGAGATAAAATTGCTGTCTCGATGCTGTGAGTCGAGCAGGCTTTTGGTGTTGGCGCGGAGAAAATCCATCGCCATGTAGATCCCTTTGAGTTCGCGGCCGGGAATCGGCAAGTCGCGCGGCTTCGTAGCGCCCGTGCAGATCACCACGGCGTCAAAATCGTCCTTCAGCTGAGCAGCCGGCAGATCTACGCCGACATGGGCATTGGTGACGAAACGAACGCCCTCTTGAGCCATGAAATCGATGCGCCGCTGGACAATTTTTTTGTCGAGCTTCATGTTCGGGATGCCGTACATCAGCAGGCCGCCGATACGATCGGCCCGCTCGTAAACGGTCACGAGGTGGCCAGCGCGATTGAGCTGCGCGGCGCAGGCGAGCCCCGAAGGGCCCGAACCGATCACGGCGACTTTTTTCCCGGTGCGTCTTTCCGGCGGCTCCACTTCCACCCAGCCTTGCGCAAAACCGTTATCAATGATCGAGCACTCGATGTTTTTGATCGTCACCGGCGATTCATTGAGGCCGAGAACACAGGAGCCTTCGCATGGCGCCGGACAGACCCGGCCCGTGAATTCGGGGAAGTTATTGGTCTTGTGCAAGCGCTGCAAGGCTTCTTGCCAGAGCCCGCGATAGATCAAATCGTTCCACTCGGGAATAAGATTATTGACCGGACAACCGGACGCCATGCCGCTGATCAACTGTCCGGTGTGGCAGAAGGGAATACCGCAGTCCATGCAACGCGCCCCCTGTTGGCGCAATTTCTCTTCGGATAAGTGCTCGTGGAACTCGTTCCAGTCATTCACCCGCTCCAGCGGCGAACGATCCTGCGGCAGCTCCCGCGCATATTCCATGAATCCCGTTGGTTTGCCCATCTCTGCATTTCTCCTAACCAGACAAAACGATTCCACGCCGGGCCGGCGGCCAGGAACCTTCGAATGTATGTGAGTTTTGAATTTTCGTTTTTGAGCCGCCGAGAGCGCGACTCAAAAAATAGGAATTCAAAACGCTTGCTCCGGACGGCGCCGTCTAGTTGCCGCTCACCCGTGCGGCGTCGTTTTTATTGGCCTCGAACGCCGCCATCAGGGCTTCATCGCCGACCAGGCCTTTGGCCTCGGCGGCCTGCAACGCTTCGAGCACGCGGCGATAATCCCGCGGCATGACCTTGACGAACTTGGCCGCAGTTTCCTGCCATAATGCCAGCAGTTGCCAGGCCCGCGCGCTGCGCGTGTAGATCGCATGACGCTTGAGCATCTCTTCTACTTCCTGCAGGTCGCGCTCGTCGAGCCGCTCCAGCCCGACGGTCTCGAAGTTGCAGCGGTTCTTGAAGGTGCCGTCCTCGTCCAGTACGTAGGCGATGCCGCCCGACATGCCGGCGGCGAAGTTGCGACCGGTCTTGCCGATGACCACGACCCGCCCGCCGGTCATATACTCGCAAGCGTGATCGCCTACGCCTTCGATCACTGCACGCACTCCGCTGTTGCGCACGCAAAAGCGCTCGCCGGACATGCCCCGTATATAAGCCTCGCCACCGGTCGCACCATAGAATGCGACGTTACCGACGATGATATTTTCCTCCGGCACGAAGGTCGAGCCTTCCGGTGGATAGAGAATAACTTTTCCGCCGGAGAGCCCTTTGCCGAAATAGTCGTTGGCATCGCCTTCAAGCTCCAGAGTCATGCCCGGCGGTATGAAGGCTGCGAAGCTTTGCCCTGCCGAACCTTCGAAATGAAAATGGATGGTGTCTTCGGGCAACCCCTGCGGGCCGAAACGGCGCGTCACTTCGCTGCCGAGAATCGTCCCAACGACGCGATTGGTGTTGCGAATGTCGAGCTTCGCCTTGACTTTCTCCCGGCGCTCCAACGCCGGCGCGGCCAAATCAAGCAGCACCTGGTTGTCGAGCGCGTTCTCCAGACCATGATTCTGCGGGATCTGGCAGTAGCGTCCGACCTCGGGCCCCACCTTCGGCTGGTAGAGAATCGCCGAATAGTCCAGCCCCTTCGCCTTCAAATGGTCGACGACCCGGCGCATTTCGATTTTGTCCGAACGCCCGACCATTTCATTGATCGTGCGAAAGCCAAGCTCGGCCATATGCTCGCGCATTTCCTGGGCGATGAAGCGCATGAAATTGACCACGTGAGCCGGATCGCCGGCAAATTTCGCGCGCAAATCGGGATTCTGCGTGGCAACGCCCACCGGACAAGTATCCAAGTGACATACCCGCATCATGATGCAGCCGAGCGTGACCAGAGCGGTGGTGGCAAAGCCGAACTCTTCGGCGCCGAGCAGCGCCGCGATCACCACGTCACGCCCGGTTTTGAGCTGACCGTCGGTTTCCACCGCGATCCGGCTGCGTAAATTGTTGAGCACCAGCGTTTGATGGGTTTCCGCCAGGCCCAATTCCCACGGCAAGCCTGCGTGCTTGATGCTGGTCTGCGGCGACGCGCCCGTGCCGCCATCGTGGCCGCTGATCAGCACCACGTCGGCATGGCCCTTGGCCACGCCCGCGGCGATCGTGCCGACGCCGATCTCGGAAACCAGTTTCACGCTGATCCGAGCGTGATGATTGGCGTTTTTGAGGTCGTGAATCAGCTGCGCCAAATCTTCGATGGAATAAATATCGTGATGCGGCGGCGGTGAGATCAAGCCAACGCCGGGCGTGGAATGGCGCACTTTGGCGATCCACGGGTAAACCTTGCGGCCAGGCAACTCCCCGCCCTCCCCCGGTTTTGCCCCCTGTGCCATTTTGATCTGCAGCTCTTTTGCCTGAGTTAAATAGTAGCTCGTCACGCCGAAGCGGCCTGACGCCACCTGCTTGATCGCGCTGTTTTTCGAATCGCCGTTGGGCTCGAGCACGTAGCGCGCCGGATCCTCGCCGCCCTCGCCGGTGTTGCTTTTGCCACCAATCCGATTCATTGCGATCGCCAGAGCTTCATGCGCCTCTTTACTGATCGAGCCATAAGACATGGCGCCGGTCTTAAAGCGCTTGACGATCGCCTCGACCGGCTCCACTTCTTCGATGGGAATCGGCTTCGAGGCGTACTTCAAGGTCATCAACCCGCGCATGGTCGCGATCCGCTCGGACTGGTCGTCGATCAGCCGGGTGTACTCTTTGAACGTTTTGTAGTCATTGGTGCGCGCGGCCTTCTGCAGCAGATGGATGGTGCGCGGATTAAACAAGTGCAGCTCGCCATCCTTGCGGTACTGGTATTGGCCGTAGACCTCGAGGGTGTGGCCGTTTAAAGGGTATGTCGGATAAGCACGCGCGTGCTGCTGTTCGACTTCGCGCGCCACCTCCGCCAAGCCGATGCCGCCGACACGCGAGGGTGTCCAGGTGAAGTATTTGTCGACCAGTTCTTTACCGAGACCGACGGCTTCAAAGATTTGCGCACCGCAGTATGATTTGATGGTCGAGATACCCATCTTGGCCATGACCTTGACGACGCCTTTGTAAACCGCTTTGTCGTACCCCTTGACCGCATCGTGATACGAAAGGTTGGGCAACAATCCTTCCTGGATCATGTCGTTCAGACATTCGTACACGAGATAAGGATTGATCGCCTGAGCGCCGTAACCGAGTAGGAGACAGAAATGATGCACCTCGCGCGGTTCGCCCGATTCGAGGACCAAACCAACCCGCGTGCGCGTCCCCGTGCGAATCAAGTGGTGATGCAGGCCAGCGGTGGCGAGCAGCGCCGGAATTGGCGCGATCGCGCGATCGACGCCTTTATCGGAAAGAATCAGGATCGTCGTACCGCTCTGGATCGCCTGGTCCGCCGCTCTAAACAAATCTTCCAGCGCACGCTCCAGTCCGGCTTTGCCCTCGCTTGGCTTGAACAGAATCGGCAAAGTCACCGACTTGATCCCCGGCTGATCGATGCGCCGGAGCTTTTCCATATCCGAATTTTTAAGAATCGGGTCTGGCAATCTGAGTTGGCGGCAGCTCTCGGGCTTGGGATCGACCAGATTGCCTTCGCTGCCGATGGTCAACGTGGTCGATGTGATCAATTCTTCGCGAATCGGATCGATGGGGGGATTGGTGACCTGGGCAAACAGCTCTTTGAAATAATTATAAAGCAGCTGCGGCTTGTCGGACAAAACCGCCAGCGGCGTGTCGGTGCCCATGGAACCGACCGGCTGAATGCTGTTTTGCGCCATCGGCCCGATGTTAATGCGCAGATCTTCAATGTTGTAACCGAAGGCTTGCAGGCGTTGAAGCGTCGCCGGATGATTCGCCTTGGGCTTTTCTTCCTTGACGTCAGGCAAGTCGGCAAAGCGAACGAGTTTGTCCTTGAGCCACTTTCCATAAGGTTTGGCCGAGGCCATCTCTTGCTTGATTTCTTCGTCACTGATGATGCGCCCTTCGTTGGTGTCGACCAGGAACATCCTTCCGGGCTGCAACCGGCGCTTTTCCAAAACGCGCTCCGGCGGCACATCCAGCACGCCAACCTCCGAGGCCATGATGACTAGATCGTCCTTGGTCACGTAGTAGCGGGACGGTCTCAGCCCGTTTCGATCGAGCACGGCACCCACCACCGTGCCGTCGGTAAAAGCGATCGAAGCCGGACCATCCCACGGTTCCATCAGCGTGCTGTGGTAGTCGTAGAAAGCCCTCTTTTTCTCATCCATGCTTTCATGATTTTCCCAGGGCTCCGGGATCATCATCATGATGGCGTGAGGCAGGGATCGCCCGCTCAACGCCAAGAACTCGAGACAATTATCGAACTTTGCCGAATCGCTGCCGTCGTCCTGAATGATCGGAAAGAGTTTTTTTAAGTCCTCGCCGAAAAGTTCCGAGGCGAGCATTCCCTGACGCGCATACATCCAGTTCTCATTGCCGCGTAACGTATTGATCTCGCCGTTGTGAATTAAATAGCGATAAGGGTGGGCCCGGCCCCAGCTTGGAAAAGTGTTGGTGCTGAAACGCGAATGCACGACTGCGATGGCGGTCTCAATCAGTGGGTCACGGAGATCGGGGTAAAACGTCGAAACCTGGCGCGGTGTGAGCATGCCTTTGTAGATGAGTGTGCGGCAAGACAGGCTCGGCACATAAAAGAAGTCGCCGCCGCGCAGGCCGGCATAACGGATCGCGTTTTCGGCGCGCCGACGAATGACATAGAGCTTCCGTTCGAACGTCAGGTCATCATCGATGCCGGCGCTGCGACCGATAAACACCTGGCGCACAAAGGGCTCGCAATCCTTAGCGGTCTCACCGAGATACATATTATCGGTCGGAACCTTGCGCCACCCGAGGCAGGTTTGCCCCTCTTCCAGGATGATCTTCTCGATCAATTTTTCATAGCGGCGGCGCTGCTCCTGGTGATCCGGCAAGAAGATCATCCCGACGCCGTACTCCCCTGCATCCGGCAACTGGAAACCAAGCCCGTCGCAGGCGTCCGTGAGAAACGCATGGGGAATCTGCATCAAGATACCGGCGCCGTCGCCGGTATTTTCTTCGCAGCCGCAGGCACCGCGGTGATCTAAATTCTCCAAGACCGTTAGCGCCTGCTCGACGATTTCGTGGGATTTCTCTCCTTTGATATTCACGACAAACCCAACGCCGCAAGCGTCATGTTCGAACCGTGGATCGTAGAGGCCTTGTTTCGGTGGCAGTCCAACCTGGCTCATAGCATCATCCTTCATTTATGATTTTTCGCCGATGAGAACCGGCGGTAACGCGAGCAAAATAAGATCATAATCAGTCGCATCCGCCGTCAAAGTAAAACGAGATCATTTCCTCTTTATCGGCGGAACCCCCGCCACACCGTCGAGGTCGAGCGCCTGCCCCTCCTTCGCCGTCGATAAGACCACTTTGGTAACGGTCCGTGTCACGCCTTCAAGGGAGCGGATTTCTGCGAGCAACTTCTCCAGCGCTGCGGTATTGGTCAACTTCACCTTTAGAATGAAACTTTCATCGCCGGTCACATGATGGCACTCCAACACGTCGCGGTAGCGCACCATTTGGCTCGCAAATCTCTCTAAATCGCGTTGGTTACCGATCGAGACACCGATAAATGCGGTAATGTCTTTGCCGACCTTCTTGCCGTCGACCAAGGCTTGATATCCTCGAATGACGCCGCTCGCTTCGAGCTTTTTTACTCGCTCCATGACTGCCGGCGCGGATAGGTCCACCTCATCGGCTATATCGGCAAGGCGTCGCCTACCGTCATTTTGCAGAATATAAAGTATTTTTAAATCTATTTGGTCGATCACATTAATATTTTTAGGTCTAATTGAATATTAACTTAAGGTTTTTATGTCATTGAGTTTTTTTAATGTCAAGCATCAAAGATGGAATTTCACCATTTTTTTGCCTGGCGAGAGCTGGACTGCGAGGGCTAATGGTTTTCTCAGCCCACGCCACCTTTGGCAAGCGATGTTGCACTAAAAACACGCAAGAGTTGGATGAGATTCGATCAGAAGGGAACGGCTAAGAGACAGCGGAATAGAGCACTGGTAACCAGCCGGATCGTGTAGGTTTGGCCGCAACACCTGCGCGGACTAGTGGAGGCCAACTCCGGCGGGGGTTCGTAATACAATTCTTTGGCGTGAAAGCCGACAGTGCAAATTCTCGCGGAAGACACTGAGAAGGATACTCAAGGTCCGCTCAATTCCGGCAATGCTTTGCACTGGCAAATGTGTGGAATCGATCGACGCGTCTTATATTGCCGCGAGCCTAAATGACGGGTACCTGTCCGTATACTTCCCCATTCGTAGTCAGACAATCCACAATCCATGGACACTGGCTGGTGAGACTTGGATGTAAGGCAATCAATTTTTCCAACAGAATACGCGCGCGACTGTCAACACTGTCTGCTTTCACCGCCTCCGTCAACACCCAGGCCGCACCGGCGAGGTCATTTTGGCCGTGCAGGCTGACTCCGAGGTTGCGGTAACCGCTGGCGCGTGTCCAATCGATGTCAATTGCGATCCGACACTCCACCTCGGCCTCGGCAAATCGACCCAGGGAATTGAGGCAATAGCCGATGTTGTTGTGCAACACGTAAATAACCTTGCGCCGTTTTGGCGCAAGCTCTAAAGCCGAGGTAAAATGCTTGAGCGCGGCTTCATGGTTTCCTTCATCCGTGGCGATTTGCCCCAAGGCTAAATAACAATGGGCCGATTGCTCAATGTCCGTGCTGGTTCTAACAAACTCTTCGAGCAACTCCATCGCCGCGTCGACTTTGTTGATGCCCCGATAGAAACCGACTACAAACAACATCCAGCGAAAATAGTCCTCCTTGCTGCTGCTGTTTTTCAAGCGCCCTAAAAGGAGTTTCTCAGTATCGGGTGATTCTTCGACTAATTCCGAGGGTGTAAGTTTTTTATCTATGGTGCTCATGGGCACAGGCTTAGAGCAAGGTGGATACCATGGCGAAATTAACCCAGGAAATCCCAAGAATCGCATCAGCCGACTAAAGAACTCCGTACCTACCAACGGTCGAATGGGAGAACCCTGCAGGAATCAGGACAAATAAGGCGGGAAAGCCCGGCAGGCGACGAATGAATAGCGTTAAAATAGCCACCGAAAAGTATTCATGGCTCAAAAGCACATCGCCAGAAAATCCGCCTTCTGGCCGAAACTGAACAGCCCTCGGCTCCAAGCCGAGGGGTTCTGAATTTGTCGACTGGAAGTCGACTTCTGTTTCCGTCATTCCGGCGCATGCCTGAATCCAGCGGTTTTTGTATTCGGACCGAGAGCGAACCTGATTATTATGAAAGCAATGCAAACCGTAAAGGCTGTGCTAGGAAGAACGAATCGAGGAGGAGACACGTTATGGAAAACATTGCACTGGATGTTCACAAGCATTACACCTGGGCGCGAGTCGAGAACCCGCAAGGCCAGCCCTTGTATGCAAGTCGGCTGGCGCATGGTCGTGGGTGCATCAAACACTTCGTGCAGCGATGGACTCCCGGCTCGCCCGTAGCTGTAGAAACGGTGGGCAACTGGTACTGGGTGGTCGACGAGATTGAAGCCGGCGGAGGGAAGCCGCAGCTGGTCAACGCGCGTTTGGCAAAACTGATGATCGGCAACGTCAACAAGAGCGATAAACTCGATGCCAAGGGCCTGAACATGCTGCAACGCGCAGGGACCCTGCCGACGGTATGGATCCCTCCGAGCGGGGTTCGAGATGCCCGTGAACTGCCACGCACTCGGATGGTCTTTAGCCGGCAAAGAACCCAACTGAAGAACCGCGTGCACGCGACTTTGAGTAAGTACGGCTATGTCGTGGACGAAGTGAGCGATGCTTTTGGCAAACGGGGCCGCCAGATCATCGAAGAGCTGTCGAGCAAGCTTCCGCCTCACACGAAACAAGCTCTCGATCACGTTCTCGATCAGCTCGACGAGGTGATGGAGAATCTTAAAGCCATCGAAGCCGATATGATCAAGGTTTTTGCCCCTTGCCCTCAGACCACGTGGCTCGAAAGCCTGCCAGGAGTCGGAAAGATCTTGACGGTGGTAATCTGGACCGAGATCGGCAGCATTGAGCGGTTTAACCGTGCCGAACAGTTGGCGAGCTACAGTGGCCTGGTAGCGCGCGAGCACTCCAACGGCGGAAAGTTTCATTACGGGGCGGTACGCCCCGATGTCAATGTTTATTTGAAGTGGGCGTTTGTGGAAGCGGCTGGCAGTGCGATCCAAAATCGCGACCGCTGTGGCTACCAGCACATCAGCCAGCTTTACCAAAGGATTAAACCCCGGCGCGGCCACAACCGCGCCAAGGTGGCGGTGGCCCGTCATCTTGCGGAAGCCAGTTTTTGGATGTTGAAGAAAGGAGAGCCCTATCGGGAACCGAGGTTGTCCACGCAACGCTAAGCGCGCGGCATCCATGGGTCCATAGAGACCCGTAACCTGATTGCGACAGCGTTGCGGAATAGTACTCTGCCGCTTCGGACGCCGAGTAGATGAGTCCGATAACAACGGGTACGAGTTATGGATGAGCGAGATAGGTTTGCTCAACAACATCTTAGGAGTAGTGGAAGGAAATTTTACAGCCACCTTGACAAAGCTTTCATAGATGGATGCCGGCCGGAGTTTATCCTGAGGCCCTCGAAGGACCGGCATGATAAACTTTCACTTCGCCAGAAGGCGAGGGATTTCAACCATCCCCGGGAGCGACATTATAAAATCTGGAAGGTTAGACGCCATGGCAAATCGCTTCCAGTTCTGTACCTCGAAGATGGATGGGTTCGGACGCTGAACTCGCGGAAAACCGGGATAATATTGCCAAGCGGTGAAAAAACTTGGGTTGGTGGGCCCACCTGGATTCGAACCCGCTCGAACCAAAAAAACGCTCCGGAAAGTAACCGCGGGCGGTTGCTGAGCTTTTTCGCCGAGGTAAAACGCGCGGCGTGAACGCCCTTCCCCCTAACCGTTCCTCATAAATCCTCTAAACGACCCCCCAAAAGTGAAACGGTTTCACTTGGGTTTCACTTGTGGATG
>JBLMXG010000368.1:0-32929 GCA_050257635.1 Chloroflexota bacterium | reverse complement strand
ACCCCCAACAGGAAGCGACCGTGGACGAGTATCGGAATATTATTATTAAGGAGAAGGCATGAGGTAGAAACAGGCGCGAGGCATGAGGCGCGAGGGACGGGAAAGCTCCCGCGTCTTGTTCTTACTCAAGCCTAACGCCTCGCGCCTCATGCCTATATTCTATGACCGTCGATCCCGTCACCCTTCAAGTTATCCAGGCCCGTCTGGCCGGCATCGTCCAGGAGATGCAGAACTCGCTGTTCCGCACCGGCTACTCGACGATCATCCGCGAGTCCCAGGACGCGAGCTGCGCGATCTTGAACCGCCAGGGCGAAGTCGTCGCCCAGCATGTCGTGCTGCCGCTGCACATGGGCGCGTTTCCCGCGTGTGCCGCCGGGATTCTCAAAAACTATAGCGCGGAAGAGGTGCACGAAGGCGATGCCTTCATCACCAACCATCCCTATCTCGGCGGCAGCCCGCATGCGCCGGACATGGCGGTGCTCTCGCCGATTTTTTACCAAGGGGAATGGGTCGGCTTCGCCGCCAACCTGGCGCACAAGAGCGACATCGGCGGACCGGTGCCGGGTAGCTGCTGGAGCCAGGCGCGCGAAGTGTATCAAGAGGGGCTGCATGTGCCGCCGATCAAGTACGTGCAGGCTTACAAAACCAGCAAAGACATCGAAGCTCTTCTCGGCTGCAACAGCCGCACGCCGGAACTGGTCGTCGGCGACCTGCGCGGTCAGGTCGGCGCCGCGCGCCTCGGCGAAAAGCGCTTTCAGGAGATGATGGACCGCTACGGCAAAGGGACGATTCTCAGCTCGTTTGGAGAACTCTTCGCCCTGACCGAAGCCAAGGTGCGCGCCGAAATCGCCTCCTGGCCCGACGGCGTCGGCGAGGGCGAGCGCTTCGTCGACAGCGACGGTGTCGAGCTCGACAAGCCGGTGCGCTTGCACGTGAGGATTGAAAAGAAAGGCAACCGCCTGCTATTCGATCTGACCGGCTCCGCCGATCAAACCAAAGGGCCGGCCAACATCCGTCCGACCATCGTGCGCGCGGCCTGCTGTTACCTGCTCACCTGCCTCGTCGATCCCGCACTGGCAATCAACTACGGATTGGCCAGATGCATCGACATCAAGGTGCGCGAGGGCAGTGTGGTCAATCCGCGCTTCCCGGCGCCGGTCAATACTTACAATCCGACGGTGCACGCGCTGGTGGAATCGCTGCTCGAAGCCTCGAGTCAGATCACGCCGCACAAAAAGGTCGGCGACGGCTGCAGCAGCCGCTCGATCATTATCGGCGGGCGTAGCAACAAGACCGGCAAGGGCTACGTGCAATATGAAATTTTCGGCGGTGGTTCCGGCGGCCGGACCGGCAAAGACGGGGTGTCGGGGACCAACGTCAATCAGTCCAACGCCAAGATCGCGCCCATCGAGATCATCGAGTCGGAGTTTGCCACCCGCGTGCGCCGCTTCGAGTTGATTCCCGATTCCGGCGGCGCGGGCGAGTTCCGCGGCGGCCTGGGCTTCGTGCGCGAGTATGAAGTGCTCGACAACGACGCGCGTTTTTCGCTGCGCTCGACCAAGCACACGGTAGCGCCCAGAGGCATCGACGGCGGCATGGACGGCAAGACCGGCCTGTGCACGCTCAATCCCGGCACGCCCGAGGAGCGAGTCATTCCGTCGCGCTATTCCGACCATGTGCTGCATCCTGGCGAAGTATTCAGTCTCGAAACCCCCGGCGGCGGCGGCCTGGGCGATCCGCTTCGCCGCGAGCCGCAAAAAGTGTTGAACGACGTGCGCAACGGCTATGTGACCGCGGCGAAAGCCCGGGAAGTTTTTCGCGTCGCTGTCGACGCCGTAGACAGCGATTTCGCGCTCAACGAGGCGGAGACGCGCGCGCTGCGCGCCCAGACTCAGGCATGAGGCACGAGGCATGAGTAGGAAGAACGACAAATTCAAAGTGTCTCGTGCCACCGTGACTGTGCGACTCTTGGTAACGGCAACGCAATTCGGTTTGCCGCCTCGCGCCTCGCGCCTCATGCCTCGAGCCTAACCATGACCGTCGATCCTATCACTCTCCAAGTCATCCAGGCGCGCCTAGCCGGCATCGTCCAGGAGATGCAGAACTCGCTGTTCCGCACTGGCTACTCGACGATCATCCGCGAGTCCCAGGATGCGAGTTGCGCGGTACTGAATACCCGAGGCGAAGTGGTAGCGCAGCATGTCGTGTTGCCTTTGCATATGGGCGCCTTCCCCGCCTGCGCCGCGGCGATATTGAAAAATTTTCCCCCGGCCGAGATCGAGGAAGGTGATGCGTTTATCATCAATCACCCTTATCTCGGCGGCAGTCCCCATGCGCCGGATATGGGAGTGCTGACACCGATATTTCATCGCGGCGAATGGGTCGGTTTCGCCGCCGACATGGCGCACAAGAGCGACATCGGCGGCACGGTCCCGGGCAGCGGCTCGGGCAACGCGCGGGAGATCTATCAGGAGGGACTGCACCTGCCGCCGGTCAAATACATGTCGCGCCTGCGCGCGGTCAAAGAAATAGAAGCGCTGATCGCCGCCAACAGCCGCACCGCAGCGCTGGTCATCGGCGACCTGCGCGGCCAGATCGGCGCGGCTCGTCTGGGCGAGCGGCGCATGATCGAACTGATGGAGCGCTACGGCAAGACGACCGTGCTCGATAGCACCGAGCTGTTGTCGGACTACACCGAGAATCGCGTGCGCCGGGCCATCGCCTCCTGGCCCGACGGTGAATCCGAGGGCGAAAGCTTCGTCGACCACGACGGCATCGATCTCACTCGCCCGATTCGCGTTCAAGTCAAGGTGAACAAGCGCGGCGACCGGCTCCATTTCGATTTCAGCGCCAGCAGCGATCAGACCCAGGGGCCGGCGAATATCCGACCGCCGCTGGTGCGCGCCGCCTGCGCCTACTGCCTGGTTGCGCTTGTGGATCGGTTTCTACCGATCAACCATGGCCTGGCCCGGGTCATCGACGCCACCTTTCGCCAGGGCAGCGTCGTCGATCCGCGCTTCCCGGCGGCGGTCAATACCTATATGCCGACGGCGCTCACCGTCGCCGAAGCCGTTTTGAGAGCGCTGGCGCCGTTTGCGCCCGAGAGGCGGATCGCCGGTGGCTCGGGCAGCGCCGCGTTGGTGCTGGGTGGCCGCGATGATCTGACGAACCGAGCTTTCGTGCACTATGAGATTTTCAGCGGCGGCACCGGCGCACGCTTCGGCAAAGACGGCGTGTCGGCCACCGCCTTCCACCTGAGCAATTGCAAAACCGCGCCCATCGAGATTATAGAATCGGAATTTCCTGCGCGCGTGGAGCGGTTCGCAATGATCCCGGACTCAGGCGGCGCCGGCGAATGGCGCGGCGGGCTGGGTTTTGCCCGCGACTATCGGATTCTTGCCGACGATGTGCGCTTCTCCATGCGCACCGACAAGCACACCATCGAACCCTTCGGCGCCGACCGAGGTCTGCCGGGACGCACCGGCGTGTGCGTGGTGAATCCCGGGAGCGGCGAGGGAAAGCGCCTCCCATCTCGATTCGGCGACCATAGGCTGCGCAAGGGTGACGTCGTCAGGGTCGAGCGCCCGGGCGGCGGTGGCCTCGGTGATCCTCTCAAGAGGCCCGTGGACAAAGTCCTCGAAGACGTGCGCCAAGGCTATGTATCGGCCGAACGGGCCCAATCCGATTATGGCGTGAAGCTCTGCTACGCCGGCGACGAACCGATCGTGGACGAGGCGGGAACCGCCATTTTCAGAGGAAAAAATTAAAAAAACCGTTGGCATTGACTTGTTCCCTCTGCTATACAGGTAGAAAAATTTTTCACCCCTAAAGGAGGGAAGAAATGGCAGCAGCAAAAAAGAAACGCAAACCGAATGCGGCGTTCATGAAACCGGTTCAACCGGACGCCGCCCTCAGCGCCGTGGTCGGCAACAAGGCGATCCCGCGCACGGAATTGACCAAGAAACTGTGGGCCTACATCAAAAGGAACAGCCTGCAGGACAAGAAGAAAAAAACCAACATCAATGCCGACGACAAGCTCAAGGCGGTATTCGGCGGCAAGAAGACCGTGACTATGTTCGAAATGACCAAGCTGGTCAGCAAGCACGTGAAGTAAAAAGTTTTAGTCCGCCACTTTTTCTAAGGCCAAGAGCGTCGGCATAGCGCGGATGCTCTTGGCCTTTGTGTTTCAAAGGTGAGAGAGGTACGGAAAAGCCGTGCGCAAGCAACCGAAAAACTTTGCTGTCGCTATCGGGTTTGCCCCAGCGTATTGGAACTGAGCAAAATGTCCGCTAAGGATGAAGCAGCCATGAGCACATTCGCTTACAAACATTTTCGCCAGGATGAACTGGAGTACCAATTCAACCCGCGCGTTTCGGTGCCCGAGTATCCCGAGCTGGCGAAGAGCAGATCGGAGCAAGCGCGCAAGGTGCGCGCGAGCGCCAAGTCTTGGCTGAACGTCGCCTATGGCACCTCGCCGCGCGAGATCCTGGATATTTACGCCGCGGATCGCGCCGGCGGGCCGGTGCTGGTCTACATTCACGGCGGCTATTGGCGCAGCGGCAGCAAGGAAGACAACTGCAATTTCGTGCCTACCTTCACCAAACGCGGCGCCACCGTCGTGCTCGTCGAATACGATCTATGCCCGGCGGTTACGGTAAGCGACATCGTTCGGCAGACCCGTCACGCCATCGGCTGGACCCATAAAAATATCTTGCGCTACGGCGGCGATCCATCGAAGTTATTTGTCTCGGGTCACTCCGCCGGTGGCCATTTGACCGCGATGGCGCTGGCACATGATTGGCCCGGCGAAGGGCTGCCCGCGGATATCATCAAGGGCGCGACGGCGACTTCGGGAGTGTACGATCTGGACATGGTGATGCGGATCAGCGTGCAGGAGCAGGTGCGGATGACGCCGGAGCTCGCCCGCGAGAACAGTCCGCTGCTCCACCCGCCGCGGGTCCGCTGCCCGCTCCTCGTCGCTGTCGGCGCCGCCGAGCCCGAAGGCTGGCAGGAGATTTCGCGGGACTACTTCGAACTCTGCAAAGCCAACGGCATAAGGGTCGAATATCTCGCCGAGCCGGAAGCCAATCACTACACCATGTCGGAGCACTTGCTCGATGACAGCCGCCCGTTGACCCGAGCCATGATCCAACAGATGGGACTCGATAAATAAAAAATCTGTTCCAATGGTTTCAAAGGTTCCAGGGGTTCCAGTCGCTTCAGCCGTGCAAGCTCGAACACGTTCATGCCGACAGCAACGGATGGCACGGAGATATCTTTTAAACGTTTGGAACAGCTGGAACGATTGAAACAGCTGGAACGGATGTAGGAAACGAATCTATGCCGAATGTTAATTTACCGACGGGCGTCAATCTTTACTACGAATCCCACGGCGCCGGCGAGCCCCTGATGCTAATTCCCTCGACGGGGTTCTCGGGCGAAGTGTGGAAACCCTATCAAGTTCCCGGCTTGTCGCCCTCGTTGCGATTGATCCTTCACGATCCGCGCGGCACAGGCCGCTCGACCGCGAGCCAGAAAGTCTACACGATCAATCAAATGGCCAACGACCTGGTCGCGCTGTTGGATCATCTGAAAATTCCTTCGGCGCACCTGCTCGGCCACTCCATGGGCGGCCGCATCGGCGTGGAGATGGCGCTCAACTTTCCCGGACGGGTAAAAAGTCTGATCATGGCTGCCAGCGGCTCCGGCCAAGTGCCGCGCCCCGGTCCCGACTGCATTTCCGGCTTGCCGCACTGGCTCGTCCTTGGCTTGGTCGAGAAAGGTTACGAGAAATTTTTGCGCGAGGAGTACTGCGAATCGGATACCTTCTTCACCGAGGACTTCCGCGATCGGCATCCCGACCGCGTGGAAAAGTTTTTCAAGCTTGCGCGCGAAACCCATGCGGAGCTTTCCGAATACATCCATCTCAGTATCGCGCGCCACAACTGGGAGGCAACCCATCGCCTGGGCGACGTCAAATGTCCGACCCTCGTCCTGATCGGCAACCACGACCGCGCTCGCAGCAATCACATGGTCCAGGCGCGAGCGCTGACCGATCGCATTCTCGGCGCCGAATTACGAGTGCTGGACGGCCAATCCCACGGCTTTTTCTGGCAAGCGCCAGACGAAACCAACACCGTGATTCTCGATTGGGTGAAGCGCCACGCAACACGATAACCGATCCTCAGTTGCCACTCCGCGTAAACGCGGGAGCGGATCGGAAGGCGAATTCGCCGCGGACGGAAACTGAAACATCCTGTCAAATACGATCCGATGGACAGAAATCTCGCTCTGGACTAGAAAAGCTTTCTGGAGAAATCAGCGATGCCCTACTGCTATCCTCCCGATCCCAACACGCGCCGGCCGCATACTGGGCTGCCGCCGAATTCCTGCGACAGCCATTTTCATGTCTTCGGCCCGCCGGAGCAATTTCCCTTTGTCGCAACGCACGAGTACACGCCGCCGGCGGCGCCGCTCGAGCACTATTTAAAAATGATCGCGGTCATCGGCGTCGAGCGCGCGGTCGTGGTGCAGCCGAGCGTCCACGGCCTGGACAACTCGGCGACGCTCGATGCGATCAAAACCTCCCGAGGCAAATTTCGCGGCGTCGGCCGCATCGACGACAAGACGACGAAGGAGGAAATCCAACGGCTCCACGAGGGCGGCATCCGCGGTGTTCGTTTCAATCTGCTCGACCGCCCGCGCGGCAACGTCAAGCTCGACGTTCTCGACCGCTGCGTGGAGAAAGCCGCCGAGATCGGCTGGTCGATCGACCTGCATATCGACATGAAGAACCTGATCGCGCAGGAACAGCGCATCCGCGCTTTGCCCGTGCCCGTGGTCATCGATCATATCGCCAGGGTGAAACCCGCTGAGGGTTTGCATCAACCGGGATTCCAGCTGCTGCTCGAACTCATGAAGCTTCGACATGTCTGGGTGAAGGTGAGCGGCGCCGATAAGATCTGCAACACCCAGGTGCATGCTTATTTCGGCCTGCCCTTCGTCGAAGTCGTTCCCTACGCGCGCGCGGTGATCGCCGCCGCGCCGGAGCGCATCCTCTGGGGCACCGATTGGCCGCACTCGAACAATTTCGCGCCCGGCCACACGCCCAACGACGGCGACCTGATCGACTTGCTCGCCGCCTTCGCGCCGGACGAGCAAACCAGAAAACAAATCCTGGTCGACAACCCCGCCGCGTTGTACGGCTTCGAGTGAAACATGCAACCGCGAGGAGACGGGCGCCGGCGCAGGCGCAAGATGATGAACGTTATCAGCCTGATCGCTATCGCAATAGTGTCGATGATCGCGCCGGCCAACGCAGTCGAGCGGATTCGCATCGCGGTGTCGAATCCGAACATGCCAAACCTGACGGTGGCAGTGGCGCAGAAAAAGGGTTTCTTCAAAGACGAGAATCTCGACGCCGAAATCATCCGTATGAACCCCAACGTCGCGATCACCGCGCTTTCCACCGGCGATATCGATTACTGCCAGCTCTTCGGCGCCGTCGTCGGCGGCGCTATAGCTGGGCTGCCGGTGCGGATCGTCGCCGGCTTCCTCGACAACTGGCCGATGACTCTGATCGCTCAGCCGGAATTTAAATCCCTCAAAGATCTGAAAGGCAAGACGCTCGGCATCAGCAGCTTCGGCGCCACGCCCGATGTCGCCGCGCGACTGATGATCAAGCAGGCCGGCATCGATCCGGAAAAAGAGATCAAGATTCTCGCCTTGGGCTCGGATGCGGCGCGCTTGACCGCGCTCAAACAGCGCGTCGTCGACGTGGTGGTGATCTCGCCGCCGGCCGATACGCAGATGGAAAAACAGGGCTACAAGATTTTGGCGCGCGCCTACGAGCTATTCAGCTTCCCCTACCTCGGCCTCGGCACCCACACGCGCAAGATCAAAGAAAAACCCGATGAAATCCGCCGGGTGATCAAGGCGACAATCCGCGCCAACCGCTTTATCCGCGACCACCGAGACGAGGCGGCGCAGACCCTGATCGCCTGGGGCAAAGTCGAGCGCGAGTTCGCTTACGCGTCCTACGACGCGTTGAGAAATTTGTTCAACGCGGACGGCGCCGTGCCCGAGGACGGTTTGAAGCTGGTCATCGACCAGGCTCGGCGCAGCGCCAAAGTCAGCCGCGAGATCGACCCCGGCGAGGTCGTCGATCTGACGTTTCTTCGCCAAGCGCAGGCTGAACTGGGGATCAAGGCGCGATAAATTACCACCGAGCGATCTCGGGCCGATGTTGCTTCTTCTGCTTGGATGCGATTCTCTCCGCTTGACGGGGAGAGTCAGAGTGGGGGTGATCGTTGGTACTTCAAATGTCACCGCCGTCTTAGTCTTCCCCGGAGGAGACCGTGTCCTAGTGTTATTCTGAGCCGCAGACAAAGAATTTGCTTGTTGTAAGCGTGAGAAAAGCAGAAGCTTCGCTTTCGCTCAGCACGACATTCGGGTGGTTTTGCGCATCGCGACACAGCCTCACGAGGGAAAAAATTTAAGTTATCGCATGGAAATTTTTCATCTCGATTGGGAGTCACGAACATGATCATCGACTGGCATGCCCATGTCTACCCGCCCGAGCTGGCCCAAGGCCGTCGTTGGGGCAACACAACGCCGCTGACCATTGAGAATCTTTTGGAAGCGCACGAAAAGGCCGGCATCGAGCGCTGCGTCGTCAGCAACACGATCCACTATCTCAAAGACAAAACCAACGACGAGTCGCTGGCATTCTTGCGCCGCTGGAACGAGTACGGCGCCGAGATCCAGGAAAAATACCGAGATCGGATTATCGTTTTCACCAGTACCCTCCCCTGCGGCGGCGCGCCGTTCGTCAAGGAAATGGAACGGGCCGTCGTTGAATACGGTCTGCATGGCGTGCTCATCAACTCGAGCCACCAGCATGCTTATCCTGACGACGACGAGGCCAAACCGTTTTTCGAAGCGGTCGAGGGGCTGAGCATTCCAGTGATGATGCACGCGCCGTCCGTGGGATACGGCGAAGAGCGCATGCGCGACTATCGCCTGGCTTCGAGTGTCGGCCGGCCCTTCGACGAATGCTTGAGCATCGCCAGGCTCATCGTGCGCGGCGTCTTCGAGCGCCATCCCGGAATCAAATTCGTCGGCTGCCATCTCGGCGGCGGTATCTGCGATGTGATCGGCCGGATGGACTACGCTTACGAGCTCGCTGATCTCGCTTCCGGACTGGGGTCCTACGAGCCGGTGCTGATCACCAAGCGCCCGAGCGAGTATTTGAAAGCGCTTTACATGGACACCGTCGCCTACCACCCACCGGCGGTCCTGTGCGCTTACCAGACCGTCGGCGCCATGCACCTGCTCTTCGGCAGCGACGCGCCGCCGCTTTTGCCGCTTTTACCGCGCGCCAAGAAAATCATCGAAGCGATGCCGATCACCGAGGCGGAGCGGCAGGATATCTTCAGCGGCAATGCGCTAAAATTGTTGCGCCGCCGATGACTCGCCGCGGTCCCGAGTTGCGCCTGTGGCGGTAAAATGGCATAAGAGCCGCGAAACCCCGGAAAGGAATTGATTATGGCCCTATCGTACGACGATCTCATCGAACCCACGATCGTAAAACAGGTCTCCAAAAGCGTCGCCTACTGCCGCTGCACGCGGACGAAGAATCCGCCTTTTTGCGACGGCTCGCATGAGGTGACTAACATCACGCCCCGGATCTTGGAATTCGACGAGCCGACGACCATCGCGATATGCCGCTGCTGGAGATCGAAGGACCATCCATACTGCGACGGCACTCACGGCCGCCTGGTGAAACCCAAAGAGCGGCCGCCGCGAAATCACGACTGAGCCGCGAATTGGACGGTTTGAATGTTTGGAACCCTTTTTTTGCGTTAAACGTTTGGAACGATTTCAACGACCGGAATCGTTAGAACGAAAATTTTCAGGAGGAACACCATGGTGGAGATGAAGAACCCAATCAAAGAAGCCGATGCCAATCCGGGCGTCAATCACCTGAGCCTGTGGCGCACGGATCTCGCGTATTTCTGGGTGATCAACTGCGACCCTAAGCTGCAGGACGACATGCATTATCACGAGAACGACGATCACATCTTCATGGTTCTCGAGGGCGAATGCACGGTGCGAACGCCGCACAAGGAATTTGTCTTGAAGCAGTTCGACACGGTGCTGCTCAAGTCGGGAGAATCCTATCAGCTCTGCAACACCGGAGAAGGCCGGATGTTACTGCTCGGCGCCGGCAACACGGGAGTGGACGGCAAGCCCAGGACGCGGGTGCCAAAGATCCCCAGCCACATCCCGCTCAGGGATCCGATCGTTGCGTGACGTTGGCATAGTCGGCGGCGTGTCGGGCAACCTCCGCGTGGTATCTGCGGTTGATGGTTAGCAGCCCGGTCGCGGCGACAATGCAAGCCGCGCCGCAAAGAGCGAACGTCCATTCGATGCCGATGCCCGCCGCCGCGGTGCCGATGATCACGCTGCCGAGCGACCACAGGCCGCGGTCCATAAAGAAAAGACTCAATACCCGCCCCAGCAAATTCGGTGGCGTCGCAGTTTGAATAGCCGTGTTGGCCAAAGCGCGTCCGGAGATTTGCGAAAACCCGATCATCGCCAGGAAAAAAAACGACAAGATATAATAACGGGAAAAAGCAAACAGCGTGAGAAATAACGCGAAGCCCATGGCGGAGTAACAGACGGGTCGGACTCCGACGTGGAGTTTCTTCACCGAAGCCAGCACTAGAGCGGCCACCGTGGCGCCAACTCCGGGAGCGGACATGAGGAGACCGAAACCCGAAGCACCAACATGTAATACATTGGTGGCAAAAATCGGCACAAAGCGATTGTAAGGCGCGCAGAATGTGGCGATGACGTAAGATAGCCCCACGATAGAAAGCAGGCGCCGGTTGCCGAGCAAATAATTAAATCCTTCCTTCACGTCGGCCCAGAGACTCGGCTCGTCGGCGCGCTTTTCCCAGGGCGGCAGTTCCATCAAGTAAAGGTTGAACAGCAGAAACACGAAGGTAATCGCGTTCACCAGAAAGCAGCCGGCGATCCCGATGTATGCGATAATGATGCCGCCCGCAGACGGTCCAAGAATCTTGGAGAAATTGAAAACCGAAGACTGCAGGCCGATGGCGTTCAGCAGCTCATCTTTGGGCACCAAGCTGTTGATCAGTGATTGGCGCGCCGTTTGATTGATCGTATTGACGATGCCGAGAAAAAAAGCCAGCGCCGCAATATGCCAGAGCTGAATGACGTCGAACTGAACGGCGAGCCAATAAACAATCGCCTGAATCATGGCCGCGGTCTGCGTGATCATCAGCACCCGCCTGCGGTCGAATCGGTCAGCGATGGCGCCGCCGAGCGCGCCCACCAACAGGCGCGGCATGGTATCGAAAAAAGCCACCACGCCGATGGCCACCGGCGATTTGGAAATATGCCAGACCAGCCAGCTTTGCGCGACGTTTTGCATGAAATCGCCCGAGCTGGAGATCAGGGCCCCTTCCAGTAACAAACGGAAGTTGCGATGCCTGAGGGAGCGAAGGGTTCGAAGGTTCTGGAGTCTCGGCATGTTTGGCCTAGCTGCTTGCGAGTTCCATTCTTACCCGACCGCGCCTGGTTTGCAAAGCCGCGACGCGTCTCACCCTCGACGCACGTTGTATCGCGGCACGCTGCAGCCTAAGATGACCCCGGATTGAGAACTTCCTTTTTTGCTTCCATAAAACAAAACCCATGACGGAGGCAGGCCATGTTCCAAATGCCGATCGTTGATTTGCTCGCGCGCGGGCGCGAGCTTGCCGAAAGCGGCAAACGGGTGAGCGTGCTGTGGCAGCACGACGACACGCTGGTATTTCTGGCGCGCGGCCGCGAATATCGCAGCGAGTTTCACATTAACCCGAGCGACGAGACCATGCAGATGATCAAGGGGGAAATGCGTCTCCACTACCGGACGCCGGAGGGGAAAGAAGAAGTCGCGCTGGTCGCCGAAGGCTCGATTATTTACACGCCCGCCGGCACACCCCACTCGCCGCGCTTCCCGCGCGACGCTTTCGCGCTCATTTCAGAGCGCAAACGGCGCCCCGGCGAGATCGACCGCTTTCAGTGGTTCTGCCCCAAGTGCGACGCGCTTTTGCACGACGAAACTTTCGTCGTAGCGGATTACGCGCTCGACCCGGTCTCGAAGGCCTACAGAAATTTTTTCGAGAGCAAAGAATTCCGCAAGTGCAAAAAGTGCGGCGAAGTCATGCCCGCGCCGGACGCGCTCTGACCGTGGCTCGCAAACATGTCCGAAGTATCGACCTTGAACGTTCGCATCCCGAGCCGTTGCACGATCTGATTCATTGGAACGATTGGAACTCCTGGAACGACTGGAACGGTTTTTAAATATTTAATTCCTTCGACCGATCGTAATCATGCCGGGTGCCGGCGACCGCACCTTGACGCGGAAAGATCAGGTCTAGCGCCGCCAGCTCCTCCCGATTCAGAACGAGATCAGCCGCAGCTGCGTTGCTCTCCAGGTGGGGGATCTTGTAGGTGCCCGGGATCGGCACGAAAAAATCTCCTTGGTGAAGAATCCACGCTAGCGCAAGCTGGGCCACGGTACACCCTTTCGCATCGGCCATGGCTTGAAGCTGTTTGAGCAAATTGGTGTTGTGTTGGAAATTCTTCTCGTGAAAACGGGGACCGCGGCGCTTCGCTTCCCTTTCTCCCAGTTCGGCAAAGTCCTTGAATGCGCCGCCCAAAAAGCCGCGACCGAGCGCGTAGTAAGCGACGTAGCCGATGCCGAGCCCGCGCGCGGCGGGAATCGTGTCGATTTCGTAGTCGCGCGTCCAAAGCGAATATTCGCTTTGCAGTGCGGTGATCGGGTGGACCGCATTGGCGCGTCGCAGGGTCTCCGGCCCGGCTTCGCTCAAACCCAGGTGGCGCACCTTGCCTTGGGCAACGAGCCTGGCCATCGCGCCGACGGTCTCTTCGATAGGCACCTTCGGATCGACGCGATGCAAGTAGTAAAGATCGATGTAATCGGTTTCGAGCCGACGCAGGGAATTTTCGCAAGCCCAGGCGACGTATTCCGGTCGGCCTTCCACCTCGCGCCCCTCGGCCCAGGGTTGGCCACGCAGATTGCCGAACTTGGTCGTGAGCACGACCTCGGCGCGTTTTCCCTTGAGCGCTTTGGCGAGAACCTCTTCGTTGTTGCCGTTGTTGTGGTCGGCCGTGTCGATGAAATTCACGCCGAGATCGATGGCGCGGTGCAAAACGGCGATCGCCTGTTTTTCATCGGCATCGCTCAGCTTGCCTTGAAACGGCGGGCAGCCATAGCCGATAGCGGATACTTTTAAGCGCTCTCTACCGAGAAACCGATAATGCATAGAAATTTATTGTTGGCGCCGATTGAGAGAGGTCGAGGGCGACCGCCGGTCGCCCCTACATTTTTTTCGATCCTGTGCGCCTTAGCGCCTCTCTTTGCGGTCAATCGATCCCGGCCGCTACTTGAGTAGATAGCCGAACTGCTCTCGCGCCTTGCGCACCAGTTCCTGGCTCGGCGCGTTGACCTTGGGAAATTTTTCTTTCCATTCGAACGGCCGCGTTGCGTCGATGACCATGCGCGAGTTGGTAAAGTCGCGCACTTTTCGTTGCTCGGGCGTAAGCCGAGGATCGGCCGGCGTGCTGCGCATGCGCCGCAGGATATCCACGGAAGTCGCCGGATCGTAGCGCGACAGCATCGCCCACATGAGCTGATCCAGATTCGACACGTCGATGTCATCGTCAACCACGATCACCATCTTGCAGCCGTAAACGCTCGCGCCGCAGCTCGCCGCCAGCACGCCAACTTGCTTGGCGTGCCCGGCGTAGCGCTGCTTGATGGCGAGCGCGATCAGCATGCGCGAGGCGCCGATCTCGTGCGACCACACCTGGGTCACGTCGGGTACGCCGGCGCTGTGGAGCTGCTGCTTGAGCATCGCCGAGCGCATGATCGCGCGATAGCGCGCCATCTCGTCCGAGCCGCCGCCGATCGGCGGAACGCCGAGGATGATCGGATCGTTGCGATGATAGATCGCTTCGATCTCAAGCACCGGCTGGGCGCTCTCATCCGAGGCGTAGTAGCCGGTCCACTCGCCGAAGGGCCCTTCGAACTTGCGGTTATCGTTGTTCAGGAAACCTTCGAAGACAATTTCGGAATTGGCCGGGAACGGCAGGCCAGTGATCTTGCCGCGCACGCATTCCACCGGCTTGCGGCGCATGCCGCCGACGATATCGTATTCGCACAGGCCGTACGGCTGCTCGGTTCCCGCCATGAAGAAAAACAGCGGATCGCCGCCGATGACCAGCGCCAGCGGCATCTTCTCGCCGCGTTTGAAATATTTTTCGCGGTGCATATAGCCGTGTTTGCCGGGAACCATGAGCAGGCTGACGCTCTTCTTGTCTTGAATCATGGCGCGATAGCAGCCCGCGTTCACCCATCTTTCATCCGGGTCCATGGTGACGGAATAGCAGCCCGTTCCGATATAGCGCCCGCCGTCGTTCACATGCCAGACCGGCGTGGGAAATTTCATGATGTCGACATCGTCGCCGTTGAGAACATTCTCGAAAACCGGTCCGTCGTCGACGATCAGCGGGGAAATATGTTTAGGATCCTTCTGATAGTGATCGAAGTAAGCGTCGCTCAATTCCTGTTTGGTCAATCCTTGCGGGAAACCGAGCGTCATGGCGCGCCGCTTGCCCGCGAAACAGTTGATCAGCAGGCGAAACCCTCTCGGGCATCCCGGCACTTCGTCAAAAATAACCGCCGGCCCGTCATCGGGTGGAACCACCACGTCGGTGGCAGCGCCGATGTCCTCTTGCCACGAGGCGCCGAGAACTGTTTTGACCTCACCTAGCTTTTCGGCTTCCCGAATCCATTCGCGCAAGTCGGTAAACGCGATATGCGGCTGAATCTTTGCGCTGTCGAACATATTCGCTCCTTCCCTTTCGTCGGCAGCTCTAACCTAACACAATCTGTTCTCTTAGGAAAAGTCACGGTTGCCGGGATCGTGGTTCATTTAGCTCCGCGTCTCTCGGGGGTTACTCTGAACTGGTCGCGAGGGCGTCGAGAGGACTAAACCCGTTTTCTTGTGTCCTTCTCTAACATGAATCGAGAAATCTGCCGCTGGCTGCGCCCCGAGCACGCTCACCAAGTCGCTAATATATATCCGCCGCCGGTTGACCCCGCCCCGCGTATGGGTAGAATGAGTTCGCTCTTGGAATCGCCTCCGGAGACGTTGTAGAAGTCATGTAATCATTCGCCAGAGGAGCAAACCATGATCGTCGATGCCGACGCCCACGTCGTTGAAACGGAGCACACCTGGGACTTTCTCGATCCGTCCGAAAAAAAGTTTCGCCCCCAGCTATTCAGCTCCACCGACAACCCGAACATGCAGTACTGGTTTGTCGAAGGCAAATCGGTCGGTTTCCGCCCGCCGACGCTAACCGAACAGGAATTGATCGCGCTTTCCAAAGAAACCGGACGCGAGCTCAAGACCGCACCCGAGGCACGGGAGCTCAAAGATGTCGAGCTTCGGTTGAAGCATATGGACAAGCTCGGCATCGACGTCCAGGTCCTGTTCAACACCATGTGGATCGCGCGCGTCGCCGACAAGGCCGAGGCGGAGATCGCGCTCTGCAAATCCTGGAACCGCTGGATGGCCGAGGTCTGGAAGCAAGGCAACAATCGGCTGCGCTGGTCCTGTGTGGTTCCGGCCATGACGCTCAGTGAAGCGATACAGCAAATGCGCTACGCCAGAGAAAATGGCGCCGTGGCCGTCAGTTTGCGCCCCTTCGAGGATGAAAAGCATCTAGTCGATCCCTATTTCTATCCGATCTACGAAGAAGCGACCCGACTCGACATGGCCGTAGCGGTTCATATCGCCAACGGCAGCCCGCAGCTCTTGGACCAGTTCAAACCGCGCTACGACAAGATGGGCGGCTTCGCTCAGTTCCGCATTCCCACGGTCATCACCTGTCTCTCGTTGATGATGAGTGACGTGCCTAAAACTTTCCCGAAACTTCGCTGGGGCTTCGTCGAAGCATCGGCGCAGTGGGTGCCATGGGTAGTCAAAGAAGCGACTCGACGCAGCGGGACGAAAGGCTTTCCCAAGCTGCCGTTCAAAGAGTTCAACATCTACGTCACCACCGAAACCAACGACGACTTCGACTACGTGCTGCGCTACGCCGGCGAAGACAACGTCGTGATCGGCACCGACTACGGCCACACCGACGCCTCCAGCGAAGTCGACGCCATCGACATCTTCCGCGCCAACGATCTGGTCGCCGATCCGGTCAAGAAAAAAATCCTCGACGACAACCCGCGCCGGCTTTACGGGCTCTAGGCCATTTTGTTAAATGTAATCGAGCGAGGGCAGATTCTCTAAACGCCGCCCTTCGCTTTTTCACCGAGTCAACTCGACGGTGAAGCTATTCGGTTCACGAAGTCCGGCCCAATTTCACGACGTCGAATTCGCGACGCCCACCCACCGTGAGTGAGATTTCGCCTTTGCTCAATGGGCGCGCTTTGCAGCTCTCTGTGAGAAGATCAAAATACTAGCCACAATAAACACAAGGAGCACGGCCGATGCCGTGTAGCGGCTAAGCGCCAATCCGCCGTTATTAAGCGGCTTGTCGAGGAAATCCCCGACAACTGCTCCAAGCGGCCGTGTGAGAATGAAGGCGGTCCAAAATAGCAGCGTGCGCGAGATGGTCGTCCAATAGTAACACGCGCAAACAAAGACAAGCATGGTGCTAAACACCATGGCGCTTCCACCATAGCCAAGACCGGCGGAATCCGCTGTCCAGTCGCCAAGCGCCGTGCCAAGCGTTTGAGAAAACATAATCGTCACCCAGTAATAGACCTCGACCCTCGACGAAGTTATGGTCGCGACCGATATCGAGCCCAGGGATTGGTGCCAAATGAAAAGCGAGGCGGCCAGCAATGCGAGGAGCAGCGACGTTCCGCCGGCGTAGCCGATGCCAAGAGACCGGTCGGCGAAGTCAGCCAGGGTCGTGCCAACGGTGGTCGTGGCAATAATTGTTGTCCAATATAAAAGCGGATGAAATCGCTTTGCTCGGATTTGGATCATGACCGCGACGAGAAAAATCGCTCCGAAAATTCCGGTGCTTAGAAGATAACCCAAATTCATTGACATCGAGACCGCATCGCCACCGGTCTCGCCGAGCGTCGTGGCAGCGATCTTTATGAGCCAAAAAATTAAGGTTACCTCCGGAACCTTACTCGGAGTTTCTTTGCTCGAAACCATGATGTAGTCCTCTCGGTTATTGGCCTTCCAAATAAAACGATAGAACAATTGTTACTTGAAGCGGAATGTTAAGTAACGCGAAAGCGTTGCTCGGAGTTTTCCAAAACCTTACAGTTTTGTCAGGTTCATCGCTCTGGCTCGCGCTATTGCCCGGATGCGTTCACGAAATTAGTTAATATATTGACAATCAATATATAAATCATTTATAAGCTCCTGGTGAGCGCTAAAAAATTCTCGCGACAGTTTTTGTACCGGCTCGCCGTAGCATCATTTTATTTCTTTTACGCCTTACGATGCTTGGTGCCGCAACCACTTTTCCGCTGGGCGACCTATCCTTTCCTTAAACTTTTCATTCTATTGGCAATTCCGAGAAAACGTATCGTTAGAAATCTGACAGCTGCGTTTGGCAAATGCTACTCCGACGCAACAAAAGTCGGCTTAGCCCGGGGAGTGCAGGATCACTTTCGAAACAACCTTCTCGATTGTCTTTTACAGCTCGGCGATCCGGAATTCGTTCACCGATCGATTTCTATAATCGGATTGGAACATCTTGAATCGGCCCTGGAGAAGGGCAAAGGCGTCATTGCCCTGGGCGCTCACCTCGGAAACTTTGTCTTGGTGGGAGCACGTATCGGGTTACAAGGTTATGCCTTCCACACGCTTTTTCGGATACCACGCGATACTTCAGTTGAAGGCGTGATTAAACGATATTTGCCCCGCTATCACCAGCGCGTCATTCCGTCACTCAAAAGGAGGACGGCTGTGAAAGCAATTCTCGATGCGCTTAGAAGAAACGAGATTGTTCACATCCTGGGGGACAACTTAAAGCACGGGACAATAAACGCATTGCTTTTTGACCATCGAGTTCTTTCCTCGCGCGGCCCGGTCAGCCTGGCACTACGATCGGGAGCGCCTTTGGTTCCCATCTATCTAATCAGAAACTACCACGGTCAAATGCAGTTGGTGATTGAACCGCCGATCGAAATAACAATAACCGGGGATTTGGCAATGGATATTGCTCAAAATACTCGACGAGTCATTTCCTATTTGGAGACGCTGATTCGACGCTATCCCGATCAGTGGAACTGGCTCACCATCAGGCTGAACAGGGAGAATTTTTCCCCTCGGCAAGAACCAAATCCGCATAAGCTAAATTGCAACCCGACAATGCTACTGAGTCAAAAATAAATAAGACCTAAACAGCGGCAATCAATCCATTAGCGCTCATCGAGGGGACGGTGTTCTTAGAACATAGACCGTCTCCGGTTCGATTGCTTGGAAATGTTCTGGTCTCCGCCAAAGGGAGTGTCATGCGAAATCATTCGATCCGAGAAATCCTGGCGAGTGCGAGTCGAGTCTCGATACTCAAAATCGTAGCCGCGCCCAAGTCAGCCGTTTGTTTTTCTCTAATCATTGGACTAACCAGCACCGCGCTCGCGGAGTCGCCTGAGTGGCGCACCGAATGGCGCAACACTGTTAACGCGGCTCAAAAGGAGGGTAAGGTCGTTGTCTCGGTCCCTGCCAGCGCAGAGCTGCGGCAAGCGTTGGAAGAAGGTTTCAAGAAGCAATTTCCAGGCATTGTCCAAGAGCTCTTTCCAGCGCGCGGCAGCAGCAACATAAACCGAATTTTGGAGGAGGATAAGGGGGGCATTCACTACTTCGACGTTCATATCGGCGGCACAGGTTCCATCATCACCGGCTTACTGCCCGCCGGTTTGCTCGAACCTCTTCCGTCGTGGATGATCTTACCGGACGTCAGAAAACCGAAATATTGGTGGGGCGGTCACATTTGGGCCGATAAGGCGCAGCAATATATTTATCTGTATTTGGCTTATCTAACCGAGACCCTCTGGTACAACACCGGCAAACTGAGAGCCGAAGAAATCAAATCCTACGACGATCTCCTCGAGCCAAAGCTGAAGGGAAAGATCGAGATACTCGATCCTCGTACTGCCGGGTCAGGGCAATCGACCTGGAGCTTTCTATGGAAAATCAAAGGGGAGGACTTTCTGCGAAAGTTGGTCCGTCAGGATTTGATCATCGGGCGCAATCAACGCCAACTTGCCGAGAGCTTGGCCAACGGCAAAGCGGCGCTTTCCATGGGCCTTTCCTACTACAGCTTTTCTCCTTTTCTCAAAGCGGGGCTTCCGATAAAGCCGCTTCCGACGCCCGAGGAGGGCACCTATGCAAGTTCGGGAAGCGGCACCGTAGTGGCCCTCAGGCATGCGCCTCATCCCAACGCGGCCAAAGTGTTTGTCAACTGGCTCTTATCGCGCGAAGGTCAAGAGATTTTCAGCCGTGCGATGGGTCAGCCTACGCGGCGCCTTGACGTCGATACGGCCTGGACAAAACAATTCGGTCATATAGCTGCTAAGGATGTACTAACCCCCAAGCGTTTCTTTGGTTTGGAAAATCAGTCCGAAGAAGTTATCAAATCGGTGCGAATTCCTGCGGCAGCACTGGCTCGTAAGCTTTTAGACTAGGACAATTGACGCGTCTCAAGGAACAAAGTGTTTACGGTGCTGGTCTCCGAATACACGGGGCTCCGTAGCAAGGTCTGTCTCCATATCCATCGGCAAAAAACCAGCTGGCCGGCATCCAGAGTCAGACCTTGGCACAGGGCGAAATTCACCGCTTGCCCAACTTGACCTTGCTGCGCTATATCGCGCTTCAATCGTTGAAAAAAAATGGTTACGCGATTGCCGTCTCGTCGAACTAGAAAATAAACAGCGTCACGAAAAATTGCAGGAGGTCATATGAGCCCATTCATGAGACATTGCGTAGCGATGCTCCTTATCCTTGCCGGCACCTCCACGGGCACGGCGTTCAGTCAAACCAGCCAAACCAGAGAATGGGGAAATACCGTCGCCGCTGCCAAAAAGGAGGCAAACCTCTCGATTTACGGGCCGCATAATCCGGCTTACCTCCGGGTGTGGGAGGTGTTTCGCAATTCGTTTCCGGAAATCAACTTCAATTTTCTTCCCGGACGAGGATCGGACCTTGCGAAACGCATTCTGGAGGAACGCCGAGCTGGAAAGTTTATCGTCGATCTTGTAATGGGCGGCGCGAGCACTTATGCGTCCTACCCCGCGGGGGTTGCGGATCCTATCCGCCCGCTTTTGATCTTGCCCGAAGTCAAGGACAAGTCGGCGTGGTGGGGTGGCCAGCTATCGTTCTCGGACCCGCAAAATCAATATGTTATTAATATATCGGGGCAGGTCGGAATAAATCGAATTGCATACAACACAAAACTGGTCGATCCTAACGAATTTCGCTCGTGGCGCGATCTGTTAAATCCTAAATGGAAAGGTAAACTCGTGGCCTTCGATCCTCGGGCGACCGGCGGAGGCGCTCCGATATTTTTGTTTTTTTATCATTCAGCGGATTTGGGTCCCGAGTTTTTGCGCCGGCTCTTCCGGGATATGAAGGTCGCGTTGACAAGAGATCTGCGCCAGGGAACAGACTGGCTGGCGGATGGGAAATACCAGCTCTACATCGGCAGCTCCCAGCCCATTTTGAAAGCTAAAGAACAGGGATTACCGGTTGCTTTTATTCCGCATTCGCTTAAAGAAGGCGAGATTATGGGCGGCGGCGCTTGCTGCATGGCCTATCTCAACCATGCGCCCCACCCCAACGCGGCTAAAGTTTTTATAAACTGGGTGCTTTCCCGCGAAGGACAAATCGCCTGGCAGAAGTACACCGAAACCAACTCCCTCCGCATGGATATTCCCAAGGACGATCTGCCGCGAGAATGGGTGCCGCAAGAAGGTGTTCATTACTTTCATATGAGCTTGTCCAAGTACAGTAACCGAAAAGACATCAAGTCGATACAACGAATCGTAACCGAGGCGCTTGAGGAAGCAAACAAATGACGGGCAAAAGTGAAGTCGGCCTCATCGGTCTGGGCAATGCGGGGAAGCCGCTGGCAGCGCGACTTTTGACGCGCGGCTATCCGGTAGCGGTCTATGATCTCAATCGAGCCACGGTTCCAACTCTAGCTGAATTGGGCGCTGTGCCGGCGGCATCGGCCGGCGAAGCTACAAAACCGATCACGCTCACCGTTTTGCCGTCATCGCTTGAAGTGCGCGAGGTCTACTTCGGCGCCAATGGCATCGGCAAGTCTCTGCAGCCGGGATTCATCTATATTGACCTCAGCGGCACCGATCCCGATTGTGCGCGTGAGATCGAGCGCGACGTGAACGACAAAAAAGCCTTCTTTCTCGGCGGGACACTTCATGCTCACGGCGCTCCCGCCATAACGATCCCCGCGGGAATGGCTTCGATCGCCATCGGCGGCAAGAGAGAAACCGTAGAAGCATGCTCGGATTTGCTCCGTGACTTGGCGCAGAAAGTCATTTGCTTGCCGGAACCGTGGATGCCCAAGGCTCTCAAAATAGCAGTCATCATGTTCTCGACCGTAAGCAGCATTTTGAATGCCGAGGTGTGCACCTGGCTTTTGGCGCAGGGGATCGATCCGAAGCTGTTACTTCAATTGCTCCGAACCACGGGATCACAGGCGTCGGCAACGCGTTTGGAAGAGTTCATGCAACGAAACAATGCCGACGGCGGCGCTCTGAGCAATAGCTACAAGGATATTCGGCAGGCATTGAAGGTAGCCAGCCAGTTTCACGTCCCATTACCGCTGATTGGCTTGGCAAGCCAAATTCAAGAGATGGGCCGGGCTCAAGGTCTGGCACGCAAGAACAGTCCACAGGCCATCGGAGCGCTGTATGAGCTGTTATCGGGTCGGGACTTGAGCGAGGCGGCGCTGGACACAGCAAAAACTTTGACAGAGGCTCGCGAACCCGAGATCATCTATTTGGAGACGTTCTAGATTGCGCCTTTTGAGGAGAGGATTATGCCCACGATCGACGCAGACGCCCACGTCATCGAAACCGAACGCACCTGGGAATACATGGAGCCGGCGGAAGCCGAGTTTCGTCCGGTTCGAATGTCCCCGGGCCAAGGCAAAAGAGAATTCTGGTTTATTGACGGACGGGTGTTTAGTCGAGGCGTCAACGTCAACAGGGACATTCCCGCCGCTTCGCGCGAGATGCAGGACATCGAACTTCGCCTCAAACACATGGATGAGCTGGAGATCGACGTTCAAGTCCTTTACCCATCTCTTTTTCTCCGGCCTTTGACCCGGCGTCCTGAAGTCGAGGCGGCCCTTGGCAAAAGCTACAACCGCTGGCTCGCGGACATCTGCAGCAGAGGACAAGAGCGTCTTCGATGGGTCGCCGTCGTGCCGCTCATGAGCTTGGACCAAGCTATTGTCGAGGCGAGATTCGCCAAGGCAAACGGCGCCTGCGGACTGTTTACTCGCGGAATTGTCGACGATAAGCGTTTGAGCGATCCTTACTTCTTCCCTCTATATGCGGAAGCTGAAAGGCTCGGCTTGCCCATTTGCGTTCACGCCTCAACTGGTAACTTCGACTGGGTAGAATTGTTCCAAGGCGAAGCCGGCTTTTCCCGTTTCAAGTTGCCCGTCCTATCCGCGTTTCACTCGATCATGCATGACGGCATTCCGCAAAAATTTCCCCGACTCCAATTCGGCTTCATCGAGGTGAGAGCGCAATGGATTCCCTACCTTGTCGTGGAGCTCGCAAAACGCTTTGAAAGAACTGGTGGGAACAAAGGGGCGTCGCTTTTATGCGACAACCGGATTTATGTCGCCTGTCAAACCGACGACGATTTGCCATACATTCTTAAATACTCGGGCGAGGATAATCTCGTTATTGGTTCGGACTACGGCCATGCTGACACCTCCAGCGAAATCGACGCATTGAGAAAACTCAGACTCAACGGTTCGGTTGATTCAGCGGTCATCGACAAAATCTTATACGACAACGCCAAAGCTTTATATCAAATCTAGGGGGATTCGAGGCTTGCAAACGAGGGACTCCACGAAGCCCTTGTATCCACGGCATAAAACGACGATATCACGGCAACGCACATCAGAGCACCGCAAACCTGGCGTCGGCAGCTCTGAATCGTAGTCGCACTGGCATCGTTCTCGAACGCGAGAGTCATTAGGACTCGGCTAACAACTTAGCCCAAAACGCTCTCCTCTCGTTGGATTTGGAAATGGGCAGACACGACAGGAACAGCCGTTACTGTACCGGCAGATGATTTAATTCGATCTTGGCATCTGGTCGGAAATCAAAAAATGACTTCGATCAAGCGTCGCTCACCCTGCCATAAGTTGTCACCAACAATGCGCCGGCACGACAGCAATTGGCAAAATCACCTCGATGGATTATATGTCTCCTCGCGCAATTGATTGCCAAATGATGACAACCCCTAGCGCCTCCTTGGTGGACCTAACATTGCATTAGTTCCTCTCACTAAGGGGAGCGGCAAGAACTTCTCAAGAGACTTCACTGGTCCTCGCTCTTCTGACGATTACTCGGCGCAATTCTTCGGCAATGCTTTCAATTTCGTAGGCTGTTCGTTGTCGCCATGTGAGACGGTCGACTGCAAATGGACGCGTTTGGAGAATCAAGAATGAGTCACAATAACTTTCCACAATCAATTTTTAAATTCAAATTTCGCCTTTTCTTCACCAGTGCGCTCTGTCTCACTGTGGCCACAACATTCCTGTCGGTGCGATCAAGCACATCCGGTCCACCAATCCTTCCGAACAATCGACCCTTCCCCGATTCATCCGGTTTCGTCGCGACGTTCAGCACAAACGGATCGATCGACCTGTCTAACGAGTTCTTCCAGAACCTCGGCAGCAATGGTCGGATGTGCGCCACCTGCCACCAGCCACAAGAGGGCTGGACCGTCACTCCGGAGGGTATTCACAAACGGTTTGAGGCGAGCGGCGGGACCGATCCAATCTTCCGCACCAACGACGGTTCAGACTCGCCGAACGCCGATATTTCAACCGTCGAAGCGCGGCGCTCCGCCTATAACATGCTCCTGACAAAAGGTCTCATTCGGGTCGGCATCGGCATACCGGCTAATGCAGAATTCGACCTTATCGCTGTTGATGATCCCTATAACTTTGCGAGCGCCGCCGAGTTGTCACTCTTTCGCCGCCCCCTGCCCGCCACTAACTTGAAATTTTTGAGCGCCGTTATGTGGGATGGCCGCGAAACTGCCCCGGGTCAAACAATTCATTTTGATCTTAGCAATCAAGCCAACAACGCCACTCTCGGACACGCGCAAGCTGCAAAACCGCTGACGGATCAGCAGCGTGAAAGCATTGTGAAGTTTGAGACGGCGTTATTTACTGCTCAGGTTCATGACGGATCCGCCGGGTCGTTATCCGCGCGGGGAGCCAATGGCGGTCCGGCCAATTTGGCTAACCAGGATTTTTATATCGGTATCAATGACCTGTTCGGCGACAGCCAAACTCACGAGGCGTTCAACCCCATCGTCTTCACCATCTACGATAATTGGAAGGGGCTCTCAGGTGGAGGGCTGAACAAGGCACGAGCAGCGGTCGCCCGAGGACAGGAGCTATTCAATACCAAGCTGATCAAAATCAGCGATGTCTCCGGCATTAACGACGAAGATGCCTTTGGAAAGCCAGCGGTGGTAAACGGAACTTGCACGACATGTCATAACACGCCAAACTCCGGCGATCATTCGGTTGCTGCACCGTTGAACATTGGCATCGCCGATGCGGACCGGCGTACCCCGGACATGCCTCTGTATACCTTACGAAACAAAATTACCGGGGATATAAAGCAAACGACGGATCCGGGACGTGCGCTAATTACCGGAAAATGGAAAGATGTGGGCCGCTTCAAGGGCCCAATCCTTCGCGGACTCGCCGCACACCCTCCCTACTTCCATAACGGGTCCGCGAAAGATCTCGGCGCCGTTATCGATTTTTACGATCAGCGATTCGGCGTAGGTTTTACCGATCAAGAAAAGGCAGATTTAGTTGCGTTCTTACGAACCTTATAAGGATACACCAGCATTAGCTCCCAACATTTATGTTGCAGGCACTCTAGCAAGCGATCTCCGCCTTATATCTCCACTTACGACTCACTACGCGCGACCGGATTGAACGAAACAACGCTTCCGATCCAAACCTGACCAGATTGCCAGCGTGACGCAGACCCACGGAAGCGATCAGGTGCCGTCGTAGGGGCGAACTGACGCCCCCCACCCTGTCGTTTTTTAGGTAGGTGCGGATTGAATCGATGGCGACCGGCGTACCCACCCCGTCACCAGGTCCCCTCATCTCTTTGAGTCCCCATTTGACTTGCCGCGGCTCCTAATCAATATTCAGCCAAGCTGATAACCGTACAGAAAGACGGTACCCGCCATGCCCAAAGACCTCCGTAGTTTCATCGCCGAACTGGAATCGAAATACCCTGACGAAGTCGCTCGGGTAAAAAAACCGATCTCACCGCGCTATGAGATCACGGCACTGCTCACGCAGTTGGAAAAGCTCAAGCGCTTTCCGTTGTTGATTTGTGAGAACGTCGAGGGCAGCGACGCGCCGGTGGTGATCAACGCGCAAGCGAGCCGCAAGCTCATGGCGCTGGCGATGGCGTGCAAACCCGAAGAGCTGGCGGCGAAGTTCACCGAGCGCCAGGGGAAACCGATCGCGCCCGTCGAGGCCGGCGCAGCGCCCGTCCACGAAGTCGTCAAAACCGGCGACGAAGTGGATTTGACGAGAATTCCGCTGCTCACCCATTATGATGTGAACGCGGCGCCCTACATCACCGCCGGCATCGTCGTTGCCGCCGATCCGGACACCGGCGTCAGAAACACCAGCTATAACCGGCTCATGATGGCGCGCAAGCGGGAGCTTCGCATCTTCATGGCCCTCGGCCGCCATCTCTGGACGCTGCACAACAAATTGGAACGGCGCAACGAGCCCTTGCCGATCGCCATCGTGGTCGGCGTTCATCCGCTCTTCTCGCTCGGCGCCCAAGCCTTCACGCCTTCCACCGAAGACGAATACGCCGTGATTGGCGGCATGATGGGCGACGCGCTTCGGCTCGTCAAAGCGAAAACCGTGCCGATCTTGGTTCCGGCCGACGCGGAGATGGTGATCGAAGGAAAAATTTTGCCGAACGTGCGTCGCGAAGAAGGTCCGTTCGGCGAGTTCACCGGCCATGCGGTATCCAAGGATGATCGCCAGGTCATTGAAGTGACGGCCGTCACGCACCGAAAGAACTATATTTTTCAGGATGTCCATGCCGGCTACACCGAGCATAAACTGATGGGCGCGGTGCCGCGCGAAGCGGCGCTGATCAAGGCGGTGCGCCAAACCGTGCCGACGGTGAGGAACGTCTGCATGCCGGTTTCCGGCAACTGCCGCTTTCACGCCTATATTTCGATCGCCAAGCGCACTCCCGGGCAGGCAAAGAACGCGATCTGCGCGGCATTCGCTTCGGACATGCTGCTCAAGCATGTGATCATCGTCGACGACGATATCGATGTCTTCGACGAGGAGCAGGTGCTCTGGGCGGTGTCGAATCGATTTCAAGCCGACCGGGGATTGGTGGTCATTCCCAACGCCCAGGGTAGCGAGCTCGATCCTTCTGCCGGTCCCGGCGGCGTCAACGCCAAGATGGGACTGGACGCGACCAAGCCGCTCACCGGGTTCGCGCCCGAACTCAGAGTGCCGGAAGAAGTGATGAAGAAAATTCGCCTGGAAGATTTCCTGCCGAAGCTCGTAAAATAAACGTTATCCGGCGCGGCAACTGGACAAACTCAGCAAGTAACTGGCGGTCGTAACTTCCGTATCCAATCCCCGCCCCGCCACATCGTCGTGGAAATCGCCAAACGGGAGGGGTGTTCGAACGACCCCTCTCTCTTGCCCTCTTTCGTTTTCCCGCAGGAATCGGAACGACTTCATGTTCGGTGCGCAATCCTGACGCCGTCAAAGCGAGCGCCTCTCGGCTCAAAGGGTTCGGCAAAACGTCGTTACGGGTTTCGTGTTTTCTCAGAGCGCCGGACAAAGTGGCACCAATAGGCGAAGCCAATTTTTTGCCCGTGCACGGCAAAAGCGCGTCCGAAAATCCGGGTTGACATCACCCATTATCATCGATACCTTCGATAAGTTGGCGATTTCGTTCTTAAGTTTATAGCTGGCCATGGCCGTTACTGAGGAAATCAAGTCCAGGATCTTGCGCGCTGCCGTGCAAGACAACGTCAATGTTATCAACGGCGTGAGAGTGGCGCGGGCCCGACCTCGGATAAACCGCAAACAAGTTTGGCTTTGGAGCGGTTTACTCACTACCGTAATAGCCTTTTTGACTTTGGCTTCGGCCATCATCCCGCAGAGCAATGCCCCGACCGTAAGCGCGCTCCCCGTACGCATTTCGACGCCGGTGGCGGAATTTTCCGACCCTGAGGTTCTCGCCTCCCCTCCTCGCCCGATCGATCGCGAGGCGATTCCGTTTAAGATCAAGACAATCGTTATCGACGCCGGCCATGGCGGTGATCCCGGAACGACGGCTGAATCTGGGATGACCGAGAAAGAAATCACTTTGGATTTAGCCCTGCGCCTACGCCGCCTCCTGAAAGACGCGCCCTTTAAGGTGTTATTGACCCGAGATCGGGATCAGCGATTGTCGCTCGACCGGAGGGTGGCTTTCGCCAATGAGAACAAGGCGGATTTGTTTTTATCGATTCATTTGAACTGGATGGAGCCGCACAGCATTCGGGCCGTCGAAACCTATTATGTCGGGCCAACGGACGACCCCGCCATACTTAAGTTAGCCAGTCGTGAAAACAAAGAGTCCGGCTATTCTCTTGCAGATTACAAGAAAATCCTTGAAAAAATTTACGTCGATACGCGGCGTCATGAATCTCACATTCTGGCTGCCACGGTTCATTCGCAGCTCTTCGACGCGCTTAAGAAAGACAATCCTGACCTGGAGAACCGCGGCGTCAAAACGGCACCCTTTGTGGTTTTAATCGGCACCGAGATGCCCGCGATCCTCATTGAGGCCGCCTGTCTCTCTAATCCGGACGATGTCGCGTTGTTGACAAACGGCGATTATCGGGAAAGTATCGCCCTGGCTTTGGCCCGGGGCATAAAAAGTTACGCAAACTCATTTAACCGGGTGGTCAGAAAAGGCAGTTAATAAAAATGGATGAAACCAACGATACGCTCTGTGTGGGAATCGATTTAGGCACGTCGCGCAGCTCGATCTCGGCCTCCAACGGCGAGCGCCACGTTGTCGATAGTTACGTCGGCTGGCCCGTCGATATGGTGGCGCGGAAATTGGTAAAAAAAACCGTGCTCGTAGGTCGGGAAGCGCTGGACAACCGCCCGATGTTGGATCTGCGCCGGCCGCTCGAGCGCGGCATCATGAAGGAAGGATCGGAAAAGGATCAGGAAGCGGTCCAGGAGCTTGTGCGCCATCTGATTTCACTGGTCGGGATCAAACAGAAGGCGAAGAGTAAACCCAAGGTGCGCGCGGTCGTGGGAGTGCCGGCAGAGGCCTTTCGTGTGAGTCGACAGAATTTACGCAATACCATCGACGGTGTCGCCGACAGTGTGATGCTGGTATCGGAGCCCTTCGCCGTCGCCTACGGCCTTGAAGCTTTGCTCCACGCGTTGGTGATCGACATCGGCGCCGGGACCGCCGACTTTTGCGTTATGCAAGGCCGTTACCCCACCGAAGAAGATCAAAAAACCCTACCCAACGCCGGCGACTGGATCGACGAGCAGTTGATGAAATTGATCCGAGAACGCCATCCCGACGCGCAATTCTCGATCCACATGCTGCGTGAATGGAAGGAAAGTCGAAGTTTCGTCGGCGAGCCCAAGGATCGGGTTTTGGTCTCGGTGCCGATCAAGGGGAAAATGACCGAAATCGACATCACCCAGGAAATGCGGACGGCGTGCGAGAGCATTCTTCCGCCGATATGCGAGACCATGACCGCATTGCTCATGAAAGTGGAGCCGGAGTTTCAAGACAAGGTGCGCAACAATATTATTCTCGCGGGCGGGACCTCGCTGCTTTCCGGGCTGCCGGAGGCAGTTAGCGCTGCGCTGAAGGATTTGGGCGGCGGACGAGCGACAGTGGTCAACGACCCGGTGTTTGCGGGATCGGACGGCAGCTTAGCTATCGCCCGTGACGCGTCAAGCTCGGATTGGGAGAAACTGTCGCTTTAACACGCCGCGCGGTGAGGAATACCTGGTTGCGAGCCGCTGCGAACCGATTCTGGACAGCGCACGAAAACAACCTAATCCGCGAAGATCGAAAATGGGCGACTGGGTTTCCGAACTTTTGCTTTTCTCGGCCGGTATCGCCGGCGGCGTGCTGATTATGATTCTCGTCCCCGTGGTGCACGCGGGCAAGCGACGCCGCACCGATCTCGTCGCCGCGCGCTCGCGCATTCTCGCCGACCTGAAGGAAAAACATGAAGAGGAGATCCTCGAGCAGGCATTCCGCACCACTGAAGCCATTCGCGGCGAACTCGATCATTCGTTGCAAACATTGCGCAAGACGGTGGCAACCGTGCTGACGCCGGTCGGCAACGATCACAATGGCCGGCTAAAATCGCCGGCCCACCGTTCTCACTCTTCCGCGCGCAACCCCTGAGACCTTGAGCCCGCCACGTCGCCCCTCCCGCGGTAATTTTCTCGATTTTTTTCATCGCTCCAGAAGAGGTTTTTGCAGCTACCGTCGTCGACGGCATTGACAGTGGCCGGGAGCGGTGAAAAAGTGACGAAAGGATACAGCGGAGATAAAACTCATAAAGGAGTTATGGCCGCGGCGTTGGCGCTGCTGTCAAACTAAGCCATGGCGGAAGATTTGATTCGAATCGGCTTGTTCAATCGCGATGCGGCAATCATCGCCGCCGAAAGCAAAGGCTTTCTTAGGCAAGAAAACATTCGCGTCGAAATCAGCACGGTGACCGACTCGCCGACGCTGCTGCGCAATCTGATCAGCGGCCGATACGATCTGATTTTAAACAACGCGGACAACGTTATCGCGTGGGCCGAGGGCCAGGGTGAGGATCCGCAAAAAAACGACTTCGTCATTTTTCTCGGCGGCAGCCAAGGCGTTGACCAGAAACTCGTGGTGGCTCCCGCGATTAAAGACTTCCCAGACCTGAAAGGGAAGCTCTTGGCCGCCGACGCGGTCACCACCGGTTACGCTGTCGTCGCCATGGCAATTTTAAAAAAACACGGCCTCGAGTGGAAGCGCGACTACGAGGTGAAGTCGTTCGGCAACACTGTGGCGCGCGCCGACGCGATGAGCCGCGGTGAAGCGGCGGGCGCGATGATGAGCATGTCGGACGAAGAAATTCAAAAGCGCGGCTTCAAAGTGCTTGCCCAGGCGCGGGATTACGTCAAGCACTATGCCCGTGGCCTCGGCGCCACCCGCCGGCCCTGGGCGAATGCCAACGAAGACTTGGTCGTGCGCTTTAACCGCGCGATGATCCGCGCCACCGATTGGTTGCAGGACCCGAAAAACAAGGACGGAGCGGTTCAAGTATTATTGAGCGAGACCAAAAACAATCAGGCGCGCGCCGAATCGCTGTACCGCCAGTCGCTCAGCCCGACCATGGGCCTCACGCCGCGCAGCCGCATCGATATGGAGGGAATCCGCACCGTGATCGAGCTGCGCGAGGTGGCCGGACTGATGAAACCGCCCATCCCGAAACCGGAAAAATACATCGATGAGCGTTTCTACCAAAAGGCATTAGCGACTCTCAACCGATAACAAATTTAATGCTGGCTACACCGGAAAGGATAAATGCGATGAAAACAGTAGCGGTAAAATTACTTTGCGCTGCCGGATCGACGTTTGCGGCCTTGACCTTGAGCCTGGGCGCCGCCCAAGCGCAAGCCCCGAAAGGCAAACCGACGACGATCCGCGGCAAGATTGCAGCGGTGGAACAAGGCGCGCTCAAAGTGACCACCAAGTCGGGCGACGTTCTGGTCAAGTTCGCAGATAATACTCGTATCGGCGGCGTCGAAGCCGCCAAGCTAGCCGACATCGGCTCCGGGAATTTCGTCGGCACCACTGCCGTAAAACAGCCCGACGGCACGCTGAAAGCGCTTGAAGTTCATATTTTCCCCGAGAGCGCTCGCGGCACGGGAGAAGGGCATCGACCCTGGGATCTGCAGCCCGGCTCGACCATGACTAACGCCAACGTTGAAAAGGTCGAACAGGTGGCGGTGGAAAAAGTTCAGGGCGAATTATTGACACTGCAATACAAAGGCGGCAAGCAAAAAGTCTTCGTTCCACCCGGCACGCCCGTCGTGAAAAATGTCGCCGGCGACCGCTCCATGCTCAAGCCGGGCGCGGGCGTGTTTATTCCATCCGTGCGCAGCGCAGACGGCACGCTCACTGCGACGCGAATCACGGTGGGTGTCGGCGGGACCATGCCGCCCATGTAAATTTACGGCAGAAAAAATCCAATCCATTTCAGGAAACGAGAATTTATGCTGCGGGGCGGGCGATTGATCGGATGTCTGGGACTTTTTCTGGCATTAAGCCACGGCGCCGTCGAGGCCAACCCCTATCTCGCCAAAGCCGGCGAGCCCCCGATACCGATCCGCGTCGCCACCTGCGCCGTCAGCGGCGGCTTTATCCATCTGCATACGGCGCTGGATAATAAGCTATTCGACAAATACGGTCTCAAACCGGAGTTCTTGCTGGTGCGCGGCGCCGGCGTTTCAGCCGCCGCCCTTACCGCCAACGAAATACAGTTTCTTTACTGCACGGCGGATGCCATCATCCCCAGCCTGGCAGTCGGAGCCGAAGCCAAGATGATTGCCTCGCCTCTGGTCGGACTGCCCTGGGTAATCATCGCTCGCAAAGATCTGAAACGGGTGGAAGACCTGAAGGGCAAGACGTTCCTCGCCACCCGCCCTGGCGGCACGCCGGACACTCTCATTCGCACCTTGATGAAGAAACTCAACTTCGGCACGGATGATTTGGCGATTCGCCATATCGGCGGCGCGGGCCAAACCGAAGTCTACACCGCTTTGCACCAAGGACTCGGCCAGGCCACCATGGTTACACCGCCCCTCGATGCGCGCGCTAGGCGCGACGGATTCAACGTGATCTACCATCTCGACGACCTCAACTTACCGGCCATTTACAGCAGCGTATTCACCAACGACTGGATGATCAAAGAGCGTCCCGCCACCGTGCAGAAATTTGTCGCCGCCATGGCCGAGGCGGTTCACTACGTGGAAAAAAATCCCGACAAGGCGAAGGCATCGGTCAGCAGGGTTCTCGGCCTAAAAGATCAGGAGTCGGCGCAATCCGCCTACGACGCCTACGCCAAACAACTGGTCAATCGGCGCATCACCGTTCCCGTTGAGCGCGTCGCCAGCTCGATCGAGATCGCCCGCCAAGCCGGTGCCCACGTGCGCCGGAAAGCGAGCGAAACCTATGACAACAGCTTTGCCGAGAATCTGGAGAAGAGCGGTTTTCTTAAAGAGCTCTGGGGCGGCGACGTGCCGGAGAAAAAATAGCAGCCCTTTTTTGTTCCCTATCCTTCCAACCATCGCGGCCAGATCACGTATATGCGCGGACCCGCGCCGCGCCTTTATACCCGCACGGCTTCTTGTCTGACCGTCATGGCGCCGGCCAGGAGTTTTTCGGCCACTGACTAAAGGTTGCAAAGCCGTTGCGATGGCGGCTCCCCTTGTATTAAGTTAGCGGCCACCATCGAAAGAAGGAACCACCGATGACCTC
>JBLMXG010000367.1:0-6132 GCA_050257635.1 Chloroflexota bacterium | reverse complement strand
TCCATGGCCATGAACATCGCCGCGTTATCGACAATCTTCATATAGCCGAGCTTGCCTTTGGCCTGCGCCCAGCTGAACCCGGGCGCGAGTGGCAGGGCTGCAATGCCCACCGTAACTTTTGTTAAAAAACTTCGCCGACTGATTTTCATCGGAATGCCTCCTGCATATGCGTGCGGGATGTTCGAGCTAAACTGCGAACTCCTACTTAATATAACAGTCTTGAGAAAGCCACAGGCCATTCAGCTGGACCACAGCCGCCAATGATTGGCCCCACCGGCCAATTCATTGAGGCAACCAGCCGATAAAACTCATCTGCCGGCCGGTTTCACTGCGCTCGCGCCGGTAGGAATAAAATTCTTCCGCCACGCAACTTGTGCAGGGGCCGACTTCGTAGAGTTGCTTTCCAGGTATGCCGGATGCACGGAGAATGTCTCGATTGAGACGGCGCAGATTAACGAACGACTTACCGTCCTTGACGGAGATGCTCGGGGTCGTCAACCTGCCCCATTTTTTCATCAACGGAGCCGCAACATCGTCTTTGACCTCATAGCAGCAAGAACCGATGGCGGGGCCGAGAGCGACTTCTAAATCGGCGGACTCCACACCGTAGTGATCTTTGAACAAACGGACGGTCTTTCCAGCAATGTCAGCGAGTGTACCGCGCCAGCCGGCATGCACCGCAGCCGCAAGCCTCTGTTTCGGTGCAATGAACAATAGAGGCACGCAGTCGGCGGTCAATGCCGAGAGAAATATGTCAGGCTCTGCAGTGATCATACCATCCGCTTCGCCGGCCTCTTTGAGCTTTTTGTCTTTGACCTCGACGATGTGATCGCCGTGCACCTGCCGCATGGTGACAACCCGGCCGTCGTGAATACCGACCGCCAGCTTCACGTCACAAACGTTCTGGCTGACGACCTTTGGATCGTCGCCGACGCGGTAAGAAAGATTCAGCCCCGCATAGGGCCCGACGCTTTTGCCGCCGCGCCGGCCCGTAAAACCGTGCAAAAGACCAGCGTACTGTTGCCATGCCGGCACGTGGAGACAAGTTATATGCATACACGAGGATTATGGTAACAAGTCGCGGCCGTTGCAAGCGCCGGTAAAAATCTTCGCCTGCCGCGCGCGCTGTTCCTCACCGACAGCGCAGAGTTGTGGGGAAATATTCCGTGATTGCGAATCGGTGTCAACACGATCCACTCGCGCGCGCATGCGGTAGAGTCTTCCATTGCAAACCGAATTAAAGGCTTCTACAACTATCCTCCCAGGCAGAGAATTACTTGAAATTGGCCTCAGATTAATTAAGAAAATGATACCGACGACCCGAGGCAGCTCTATGCGTGACGGCAGATACATCGACACGTTGAAACAGCCGGGATTTTTTGCCTTCTTCTGCACGCAATTTCTCGGCGCCTTCAACGATAACTTTCTGAAAATCGTCGTCTCCTTCGTCGCCCTCAACGTAGCAACCACTGGTCAAAGCTACGTCGAGCTCATCGCCTTTCTATTTATGCTGCCGTCGGCGCTGTTTTCCGGCTACGCCGGTCACCTGGCCGACGTCTACAGCAAAAGAAGCATCTTAGTGGCCGTGAAGTTTTGCGAAATTCTGATCATGCTTTTGGCCCTGGGCGCCTTTTTCATCGGCCATATCGAGTCCATGCTCGCCGTTGTCTTTCTCATGGGCATGCACGCCGCCTTTTTCAGCCCGGCTAAATACGGCATCTTGCCCGAGATGTTGCCCGACGCCGAGCTGTCGCGCGGTAATGGCTTGCTGGAGATGAGCACTTTCATGGCCATCATCCTCGGCACTTCCGCCGGCGGAGCTATTTTCGGCTTGTGGAAGCACAACCTGCCGCTGATCGGCCTACTGATGATCGCTATCGCGGCCCTGGGGTCAGCAGCGAGTTTAAAAATTGCTCGCGTGCGGCCGTCAGGAGCCGCCAAGCTTTTTCGGCTGAACCCTTTCGGCGAAATCGTCGAGGGTCTGCGCCGGCTGCGTGGAACGCGTCCACTCTGGCTTACGGTCATCGGCATCTCTTACTTTTGGTTCCTCGGCGCCTTGGTGCAAATCAATATCCTGTTCTTCGGCAAGGAGTTGCTCCAGCTCGACGAATTTCACATCGGGCTGCTTGGGACGTTCCTGGCGGTCGGTATCGGCTTGGGAAGCTTGGCAGCCGGACGCCTTTCCGGCGATCACATCGAACTGGGCTTGGTTCCCCTCGGCTCGGTGGCGATGGGCATCTGCCTGGGTTGGGTTGCCTTCGCCTCGCTCTCCTATTCGCACACCGTCGCCGCCCTCATCGGTCTAGGATTTTCCGCCGGTCTTTTCGCGGTGCCGCTCAATGCCTTTATCCAACAAAACGCCGGCCGCGAAGAAAAAGGACTGCTGCTGGCGACGAACAACTTTTTGAATACCCTGGGAATCTTTCTCGCCGCGGGAATCCACTGGTTTTTAAAATCCGCGCTTCAACTTACGCCGGATATCATCATTTTGCTGATCGGCTTGGTCACTTTGGTCGGGACCGCGGCGATTCTCTATCTCCTGCCGGATTATTTCGTTCGCTTCATTCTCTGGTTGCTCACCCACACCGTGTATCGGATCAAAATCGTCGGCGCGGAAAACCTGCCGCTGAAGGGGCCGGCGCTGCTGGTTTCGAACCATGTTTCCTTCGTCGATGCCTTCATGGTCGGCGGCGCCCTGCCGCGCTTCGTCCGTTTCATGCTGCACCGCGACTATTACGACCGCAAAGCGCTGCATTGGTTTTTCCGTCTGATGCACGCGATTCCGGTCTCGGCGAGCAACCGTCGCGATATTGTGCAATCGCTCAAGCACGCGCGCAACGAGCTCGACAAGGGTCATGTCGTTTGCATCTTCGCCGAAGGAGCGATCAGCCGCACCGGCCAGATCCAAGCCTTTAAGCGCGGCTTCGAGAAAATCGTCGAAGGGACGCGGGTCCCGATCATCCCGGTTCACCTGGACCAACTCTGGGGCAGCATTTTTAGCTACAAGGATGGGCGATTTTTTTGGAAGTGGCCGGAACAGCTTCATCATTCCGTGACGGTCTCGTTCGGCTCGCCGCTGCCGCCCAATGCAACGGTCCAGCAAGTGCGCAATGCCGTCCTCGAGCTCGAGAGCAATGCTTTCGAGCACCGCGCCAGCGCCACGGCGCTGCTGCACACGGAATTTATCGCCACGGCAAAGCGGCGCTGGTTTTCCTCCTGCATGGCCGACACCACGGGCACGGAGCTCACCTATGGTCAGACACTGATCGGCAGCTTTACGCTGTCGAGCTGGCTCAAAAAACATTGCGCTGCGGAGTCGATGGTCGGGGTTCTGCTGCCGGCTTCGGTGGGCGGATCGCTCGCCAACATCGCCGTTCTCCTGGCCGGGAAAGTTCCGGTGAATTTGAATTTCACCGGCGGCCGCGATGCGATGGCGGCGGCGCTGGCGCAGTGCGGCATCACAACCGTCGTGACTTCTCGGCTCTTTCTCGCCAAAGCGAATTTGGAGAAATTCGACGGCATGGTCTATCTCGAAGAACTTCGGAAAACGTTTACGCCGATCAAAAAAGCCGCCGCCGCCTTGAAGGCTTTCCTTTTGCCCACTGCCTGGCTCAACCGCCGTTATTTAAAAGCCCAGCGACCCAACGATCTCGCCACGGTGATATTCTCCAGTGGCAGCACCGGCGCGCCGAAGGGCGTCATGCTGTCGCACTGGAACATCGTCTCGAATATCGAAGGCATCCGCCAAGTGATTCAATTCAAGCCGGACGATCGAATCATGGGCGTGTTGCCGCTGTTCCACTCCTTCGGCTTCACCGGCACACTTTGGTTGCCGCTGCTCGCCCGGTTCGGCGTGGTGTATCATCCCAATCCCACCGATGCCAAAACCATCGGCGAAACCGTTCGGAAATATCGCGCCACCCTGCTTATCAGCACGCCGACTTTTCTCGCCGGCTATTTGCGCCGCTGCAGCAAAGAAGAGTTTTCTTCGCTGCGCTACTTGATCGCCGGCGCCGAGAAGCTGCGTGAACAGATTGGCAAGAGTTACGAGGAAAAATTCGGTCTGACAATTTTGGAGGGTTACGGCTGCACGGAGCTCGCGCCGGTCGTGGCCGTCAATATTCCCGACGTTTCTGATGGTCAAGAGAAGCAAATCGGCCATAAGCTCGGCACCGTGGGACGGCCGATTCCCGGCGTCGCGGTCAAAGTGGTCGATCCGGACACCGAAAACCCGATTCCCGCCGGCGAAGAAGGTCTGCTGCTCGTCAAGGGTCCGAATCTAATGCTTGGCTACCTCGGGCAGCCGGAGCTCACCGATCAAGCGCTGCGCCGAGGTTGGTACGTGACCGGAGACATCGCCGCCTTGGACGAGGATGGTTTCATCCGAATCACCGATCGCATCTCCCGCTTCAGCAAGATCGGCGGCGAAATGGTACCGCATATGAAGGTTGAAGAAACCATCAACCAAGTGCTGGGCAGCGCCGCATCCGTTGTCACCGCTTTGCCCGACGAGCAGCGCGGCGAAAAGTTGATTGCCTTCTATGCGCAAAACGGCATCACCAAGGAAGAGTTGTGGGAGCGATTGAACCATTCGGAGCTACCCAAGTTGTGGATTCCGAAACGGGAAAATCTTCACTTCATCGACTCGCTGCCGCTGCTCGGTTCCGGCAAAGTGGACTTAAAGAAAATCAAAGCGATGGCCCAAGATCTGTCGCACAAAACGGTCGCGTAAGTCTGGTTTTTATCAAATCCATCGGTCCGCACGGTCGGAGACGACGCGGAACTGCGCGCCAACGCCGAATTTTGCCGTTGTAGGCCGCGTCCTACGTGCCGCCGGAGATTTGCAAGGTCCGATGGCGCATGCTAGAAACTGTCTCATTCCGGAGGTTGGAATGGATTTTAAGCAGTTGGCCGACAAAGCGCTTCAAGGAATTCTTCCTGAACGGGAAGAATTAAAAGGGGTCCTCGACGCTTCTGAAGAACAATTACCGGAACTCTTAAGCGCGGCCTTCAAAGTACGCCATCATTATTATGGCAAGCGCGTGCAGATTCACGTTTTGCAGAATGCCAAGAGCGGCCTGTGTCCGGAAGACTGCCACTACTGCTCGCAATCCTCCGTTTCCGAAGCGCCCATCGACCGCTATCCGTTTATGTCCAAGGAAAACCTGATCGAAGGCGCGAAAGCGGCCAAGGCCGCCGGGGCTGTCCGATACTGCATCGTCAACAGCGGCCGCGGTCCGACCAACAAAGAAATCGACGAGATCGCCGAGGCCGTGCGCGAGATCCGCAGGGAAACCGGCATGAACGTGTGCTGTTCGCTCGGCTTGATGAGCGAGGACAAGACTCAGAAACTCAAAGAAGCGGGCGTCGGCCGGGTCAATCACAATCTGAATACCAGCCGCGCGCATCATCCCGAGATCGTCACCACGCACACGTACGACGACCGCGTGGCGACGCTTGAAAACATCAAGCGAGCCGGCATCGGCACCTGTTCCGGCGGCATCATTGGCATGGGCGAGAGCGACGACGACATCATCGACTTGGCGTTAACGCTACGAGCGATGGACATCGACTCGATCCCGGTGAATTTTTTGAACTCAATCCCAGCGACGCCCTTCGAACACAAACGGGAGCTGACGCCGCAGCGCTGTTTGAAAACCCTTTGCCTGTTTCGTTTCGTTAATCCGAACAAGGAAATCCGCGTCGCCGGAGGTAGAGAAGTCAACCTGCGCTCGCTGCAGCCGCTTGCTCTCTATCCGGCAAACTCGATCTTCGTCAACGGTTACCTGACCACTCCCGGACAGGAAGCCTCCGACGCCCACCAAATGATTCACGACCTCGGCTTTGAGCTCGACTCACCCGCGCCGATCTAAAAATATTGCTCGTTCGACGAGGTGTAAAATCGCTATGGGCGACTCGGTCGGTCACATGGGTTCACTTTATTTGCGCCGTGTTCACCCGGCTTTTCTTTTAAATTTACCACGAAATTGAGTGGCGGGATATCATCACTGTAGTAATTGAGACAAATTTGAAATCCACACGGGCTATTCCGAAAACAGTGTCGCAGGTCAGCGACACACAGATGAACTACCGATTTCGATCGGTTTCAACGCTCGTCAATCTAATGAGCGC
>JBLMXG010000366.1:0-11066 GCA_050257635.1 Chloroflexota bacterium | reverse complement strand
CGCGCCAAAGTGGCTGCCCGGCGGGCATCTACAAACGATCTATGCGCGCTCACTGGCGCCCATCTATTCAGTTCCCTACCGCCGCGAGCGCTGGGATACACCCGACGGGGATTTCATCGATCTCGACTGGCTCGACGACTCCTCCACCGACGGGACAAGGTTATTGGTTTTGTTCCATGGCTTGGAGGGTTATTCGAAGAGTCATTACGCGCTCAGTCTGATGGCCAAGGCGGCGCAGCATGGCTGGCGCGGTGTCGTGCCGCACTTTCGTGGCTGCAGCGGTGAAGCAAATCGACTGACGCGCTCTTATCATTCGGGCGATTCGCGCGAGATCGACTGGATTTTGCGCCGGCTCAAACATGAAAACCCGGGCAGCAAATTGTACGCGGTGGGGGTTTCCCTCGGCGGCAACATGCTCCTGAAATGGCTCGGCGAAGAAAGCACGGCAGCGCACGCGGTAGTCGAGCGCGCCGTGGCCGTGTCGACGCCGCTGGATCTCGTCGCCGCGGCGAATCAACTCGACCGCGGCCTGCGTCGATTCATATACACGAATTATTTCCTAAAATATTTACGGCCGAAGGCTTTGGCAAAGATTACCGCGCACGAGCTGCGGTTCGATGCACGCGCGCTTCGCGCCAGTCGAACTTTTCGGCAATTCGATGATCTCTTCACCGCGCCGATCCACGGTTTCAAAGACGCCGTCGATTATTGGACCCAGTCGAGCAGCAAACCCTGGCTGAAAGAAATCGAGCTGCCGACGCTGGTCATCAACGCGCGCAACGATCCGTTCCTTCCCGAGAGCGCGCTGCCAGGCGCGGAAGACGTGTCTGCGTGGGTGACTTTGGATTTTCCGCTCGAGGGCGGCCACGTCGGATTTGTCACCGGCGGATTTCCGGGAAGACTCGATTGGCTGCCGAAAAAAATTCTATGGTTCTTTGACGAACGCTAACTACGGCGTAAAAACCTCGTTCACCGAGGAGAAGGTCGCGCCCGGCTTGGGGCCGCCGGCGATGACATAGATCGATCGGCCGAAGAGCGCTACACCGAAGCCATGGCGCGCCGTCGGCATCGGCGCCCAGCGCTGCCAGCGGCGTTTTTGCGGGTCGTAGGATTCGACCTCGCGATGCGTGCTGCGGCTGGATTCTCCGCCAAACACGAAAACTTTGCCGTCGAGGGAGGCTGCGGCGATGCCGCTGCGCACCGTGGGCATGGGCGGCAGAGCTTTCCAGTGATCCGCCACCGGGTCGTATTCCTCATTATTTGAAACGTTGCGGTCATGACGGCCGTTGAGGCGTCCGCCAATGGCGTAGAGTTTGCCTCCGACAACGCCGATGGCAAGATGATCGCGCGGCGTCGTCAGCGACGCTCTCTTGGACCAACGGTCTTGTGCTGGATCATATTGCTCGTTGGCACCGACATCCTTGCCATTACCACCAAGACCGCCTACCGCGTAGATTTTGCCGTCAATGCTAGCCACGGCGAGGGCACTTCGCGCCGTCGGCATGGGTTGCTTCGTGCTCCATCGATCGTGGTCTGGATCATATTCGTAAACCGTATCGACCGTACCCACGCCGGTTATGAACCCGCCGATGACATAAATTTTTCCGTTTACGGCAGCCGCGCCGACATGGTGTAACGGTTTCGGCAACGAGGCGCGGCGCTGCCAGCTGTTTTTAATTGGATCGTACGCTTCGACGAGACCGCTGCCTTTTTCGTAACCGCCGATGATGTAGAGCTTGCCCGCTAGTTCTACGCCGGCGACTTCGGTGCGCGCCGAAGGCATGGCGGCGCGAGTCTGCCACTTTCCCGGCAATTCCGCCGCGGCAGCGAGGTTAATTGAAGCGAGCAAGCCCGAGCAGATGAGACCAACGATTGTGTGACCCACGCGGAAAGCGAGCCTCGGTCCTCGAAGTTTTTGGACGTGACGGACGTTTTTCGGCGGAAGCATCTTCAACCGCGATTCCTCATATAAGCCGCAGTCGGTTTGAGAGCACCCCTATCCTGACCTTCCCCGGTCGGAGACTGTGTCATAACGTCATTCTGATGAGCCGTAGGCGAAGAATCGGCTTGTTGCACGCTACGAGAAAAGCAGATGCTTCGCTTTCGCTCAGCATGACATTCAGGTAATTTTGCGCATTACGACACAGTCTCTCGAGGGGGAAGGAATAAATCGTGGACCTCCGGGGCATTTTGCGCTCTTCGCAGACTTTCCGGTGTATTAGGTTCTTGATTGCGGCCGCGGCGAGTCGCGGGGAAACGAAAACCACTGAAGCTATGCCGGATATGGGTTTTCCAGCGCGTGTTGCTCCATGAGAGCGTGTAGGTCCACCATGGTGAACGCACAGTACATGGGATCGTAGCCGAGCTTTTTGGCAGTTCTTCCTTGTTCGACGATGCGCTGGAGGATCATGCGGTTCATCGGCCCATGGCCCATGCGTTCTTCGTGCTGCACCAAGTCGGCTTCGGCGTGGGCGGTGAAATAAATCGCCTGGCGCCTGCTCAAGCCGTAGTGGGAGACCAGGGCATTGCCCCATTGCTGCGACCAGTGGGCGAGGGTTTCTTCGTAGGCGTGAGCGCCCCATAGTTCGATGATCGAACCGTCCTGAAAGACCCTACGGCAGTAGTCGCTGATCGCCCGGCCGGGAGCGGAGGCGGGCTGCTCAAACATCTCTTCTTTTGACAACCCCAGCGCGTTCGCCGTTTCCAGCAAAATTAAGATATGGCCCGGCGGTTTGGGGGAGATCAGCTCCTCGGCAATTTTATCGGAAAACGCCGGCAAGAGGTCATAGTTTTCGACGTAAAAAGGCAGATGGACGTAGTAGGAAACGGCGTTGAGCGCGACGACTTCGATAGAGAAAAGACTCCAGTCTTTGAAGAAGCGGCGCAGGCAGGAGAGCGGCAAGGTGCCGGCGCGCAGTTGAGTCATGAAAGCGCCGTGATTGATTTTCTTGTCCCAGTGGGCGTAGACGTCCTTATATAAGTTATCGACGAATATTTTCGCTTCGGCATTTTGCATTGCGGCCTTTTGGTGTCCTAGATCACTTGCGGTTGGGGACAAAAGCGAACCTTTACTCGGCGTGAATTTTCTGTATTGTTAATACCTTAAATATTTTGCGTGTCAATCGCCGTGCGGCGATCTTCGGGAGGAAGCGATGGAAGCTCTGGACTCGGAAGAGTTTCTCGATCAACTAGTGAAGACGCGGGAAGCGTTCTGGGAAAAAATGAACGCCGAGCGGAAAAGCTACGGTGCGGAAAAGCCGCTCGTGAGCGCCGTAGTCTTACGCCGGCTGCAGTTCGGCGTGGTCATGGAGCGCAAAGCCGCCGAAGTCACCGCGCCTTGGGTGGGCAAGATCCCCGATCTCGATCTGCAGCAACCGATGTCGGAGTATGTCGTCAACGAACTCAAACATGCGTCGATCCTGCGCCGAAGAATTGCCGAGCTCCACGGCGACCCGGACGCGCTGTGGAACGACCCGTTGCCGGAGCTCAAGGAGCTGTGGGACTTTCACGCGAACCTGGGTTCGCTCTGTGAGTTGATCGCTAGCGTGCAGTTCGGCCACGAGGAGTTTTTCCCGCGTACGTCCAGGTCGTTTATCGAACGGGTCAATCCGATCGATCCGCAAACCGCTTCGATCTATCGCGATACCCTGCTTGCCGATGAAGAAGGCCATGAATGGATCGCACCGGAAATATTGCGGCGCTACGCCAAGGATGGCACGACGCAGCAAAAATGTCTGGCGGCGTTAAAGCGGGGCTGCGAGCTTTTTGGGCGGGCGATTCAGAGTTTTAACCGGAGTATGCCGGCGTAGAGAAAATGGAGTACTGGAGTGATGGATCGATGGGCTTCCATTCCATCTAGGAATAAGCTGGCTTAAATTTCAATGTTTGGGTTCGATCCTCTTACCGTAGCTCACCTCGCCTTTATCGATGCGGATAGAGAAGCCGCAGTCCGGATTGGTGCAAGCCCAGGCCTTATACATCACCGACGCGCCGTCTTGGCCGTAATCCGATAAAGGAATCATTAGACCATTGTTGCACTTCTGGCATTTCGGTAGGTCCATCGCCACACCTCCTTCGCGAAAACCCAAGACTCGCCCCACCGGCGAGTAATAAAAGTTTAATCAAGTGGATAGGCTAAATCAACCAAGGGGCTGAAATGTTCTGTCGAGGAGGGTGTTGAAGGTAGCGCTCGCGGTCTAAGAACGATTCAGGGTAACCGAAGGCTTCGGTTACCCTGAATAAAAGCGCGGCGTGTCCGGGACTATTTGCCTTTCTTTTCCATCATCTGGCCGGCTTTCTCCGAAGTTTTCTCTTTGGCGGTATCGGACATTTTCTCGGCGGATTTCTTGACCGATTTCTTGGTCTTGGTTTTGCCTTTCGCCTTCGCCTTGCCTTTAGTGGCGTCCTCGGCTTTCTCCGCTGCTTTTTCCATCTTCTTTTCCATCGCCGGCGCAGACGGCGTGGCGGGTTTTGCAGGCGTCGCCGGAGTCGCCTGAGCGAAGCTCACGCCGCCAAACGCCAGAGTCGTCAATGCAACAACTAAAATTCTGAGCGCGTTTTTCACGGTATCACCTCCTTTCAACGGTTAGACGTGGGTTCCAGAATTCAATTCAAATCAACACGGAATGTTCTGAAACGCAATGCTGGGCGCGCGCGCCTAGCTGGTCAAAAGTTCATAGACCGTAAAAATGTCTGGCATTTTCCTCCAAGAGTTTTTTGCGCACAGAATCCGGTATGTCGCCTCGGTCGCGAAGCGTCCGGGCAGTGCCCTCGGTGCGGTCGGCATGAGGATAGTCGGAAGAAAAGATAAAAAAATCCTCGCCGATTTCTTCGACGACGCGGCTTAGAAAAGGTTCGTTGCCTTCGCAACCGAAGAAAATGCGGCCCGATTTCAGATAATCGCTGGGCGGATGGCTGATTAAGTCTCTTGCCCCGTACCGCGGGTTTTCGAAATGATCGTCCATGCGCTCGACGTGGGCCGGCACCCAACTGATGCCGCCTTCGAGAAACGCAAATTTGAGATTTTTATAACGATCGAGCAGGCCGGAACAAAGCACGCTGGTCAGTCCCGCCATGATCGGCAGGATGCCGGCCAACACTCGGTTGGGAAAGTGGTGCTCGAACAGTTTATCGACGACTGGAAATTGCAGGCTGAAGTGGACGGCGATGGGCATTTTCAAGCGATCCGCCTGCGCAAAGAACACCTCGTGATCGGGGTGGTCAAGGCGTTTGGCGCCGACGGTGCCGTTGATCATGACCGCAGCGACCCCCAAGTCGCGCAGACGAGGAAGCTCCTTGGTTGCGCCTTCCGCGTCTTGCAGTGCAACCACGCCGACAGCTTTAAGGCGGTCGGGCGCTTTGTTGCATGTTTCGGCGAGCCAGGTGTTGTAGGCTCGGCAAACGCCCATGGCCAGGATACCATCGGACCACGAATTGACATGCAGCAAAAAGCTCGGGTAGATGAACTGAACGTCGATCATCTCGCGGTCGAGGTCCTTCAAGCGCTCTTCAAGATTGGTCAGCGTCTGGCTGCCGGGCGAGGCGCGCCGCGCCGATTGCAACGCCCGCCCCGGGGGCGCGGCGGTACCGGGCGCGCCGGCGCCTTTGATGCTCGGCCGCTTGTACGCGGTTTGACCATCGACGATCCAGAAATTGTGGCCTTCCTCGTCGGTGAGGAGCCGGGGACGATAGTTTCTAAGCCCGGGCTCCATGTGTTTCTCGAAGATTTCCTCGGTCTCAAAAAAATGACCGTCCCCATCGATGATCATGATCGCTGCCTTTCGGAATATTATTCGGTTGATGAGCAGTTACTTGACGTGTTCGTACCATCACCGGTTTCCCAGTTCACTGCAAATTCGTCGCTTTTTTTGGCAATCAGCGCGAACGCTGGGAAACCGCCTCCGGATTGAGTCCGGTAGGACAAGGATAGGCCTTGATGCTGTGACTGATCCCGTTGCGCGCCATCAACTCTGCATAGCTCACGCCGACGGCTTTGGTGTTGATTACGGGTACGCCGAGACGAGGCTCCAACTCCTCGGGTGTGACCACGTAGGGATAGATCTTACCGCCCAGCGGAATGATCGCTTGCGCCCCCTGCTGGACCAATTCTTTACCGACGGCGAGGGTGCGCTCAATGACGATATCGTGATAGCCGGATAAATCGCCGGTATCGTAGAGGCCGACCGTACGAATGCCGCAGACAAAATCGGCCATGCCGTAGGTCTGCACCATTCTCATCGTGTGCGGCATGTGGGTTTCGAGCGGCACGATGAGACCGAATCGATCGCACAGGCTCGCGGTAAAATGGAGCGACGCGCGCAACAGGCCGATCACCGGAATCCGTACGGCCAGACGGCTTGCTTCGACTCCGGGATCGAAGGTGTTGCTTTGGATCACCGCGTCGAATCCTTGCTGCTCCGCTTCGACGGCTTTTTTCACCAACGCGGGGGTTTCCAGGATATGATGCAAGCCGGACAAAGCCTTTCGCTCTTCGAGCAGGCTCAAGACTTTGCCACCGCCGAGGTCTTCGGGGTAGGCGAGCTCAAAGGTCGTCTCCGGCGAGGCGTAGCTTTTGAGCAACTTGAGTATGTGAGTTTCGAGCTCGGCGGAATGGTGCTTGTACGAATGATTTAGAAACATGAAGCGCATGGGTGTCTCCTTTTTGGGCCGGGCGCAAGCCGGGTCCGTCTCGATTCTACTAACTACCGAAGATCGATCTCAATTGCCTGGCATATTCGTCGAGTTTTTCCGCCAGCGTCGGACTGACCGGGACGATGGTGAGCTGTTTCAACATTGCCGCTTGCTCATTGACGAGATCACCGCGCGCGACCAGCCTGCCGGGGGTTTGCATCAGCTTTTGCCCGTCGCGGGAAAGGACAAACTCCAAAAACAATTTCGCCGCATGGGGATGCGCCGCCTGTTCGGATATGCCGCTGCCGACCATGATCGCCGGCACGGCTCCGAGCGCGGTCCAATCGATGGGCGCACCGCGTTCTTTCATGCGTTCCACCGAAGCGGCTGGAATATTGATATCGAAAAGCCCCTCGCCGGCAGCGACCAGCTGCGCCAACAGCTCATGGCCTTCGCGCGGGCTCGGTCGTTGCTTGGCCAGCGCGCGCATATATTCAAGACCGCGCTCCTGGCCCATGATCTGTAACATCCCGGCGAACCAGTCCGCTTTGGTTCCCTCTATCATCAACTTGTCTTTCCACTTGGGATCGAGCAGGGCTTCATAGCTCTTCGGCAAGGTGCTCATCGGCACGAGCCGGGTGTTATAAGCGGTCACGTACGCGTTATAGTATACCGTCGTCCAGAATCCCTCTTCTTTAAAATCTTTCGGATAAAGCGAGTTCGCTTGCGGCAGGTAACGCGCTAGGATGCCGCTGCGGTGGAAAATATGCATGCTGAACTCGACTGTCTGAATCACATCGGCGAGATTTTTCTTGGCGCGCGCTTCGGTCAAGACTCGGGTCAAGAGCTTCTCGCTGCCGGTGCGGTAGAGCTTCACTTTGACGAAGGGGTAGCGTTTTTCAAAGGCGCCGATCACCGCGTTAGCTTCGCTCAAGTTCATCGACGCATAATAGACCAGTTCGCCTTCGCGTTTGGCGCCCTCGATGAGGGTGTCATTGGTGGCGGCTGAGGCTGAAGAAGAAAAGAGCGCCGCGACGAGAACCGAGATCGAAAAAATTTGCCCGGTGCCTTTGCCGAAAATTCCCATCGTCATTACCTCTCTCTGGAAGATGGGTCGATAAAGCCGCTCGCTTCGAGCTCACGAATAAATCGGTCGTCGACAAATTTTTTGGCGTCGGCGTTTTTCGCCTCAGGAAGCTCGCCGGACATAAAATCGAGCAGGGTTTGCAGCGATGCGACCACGGGATAGGGCACCGGTGGCATGCCCGGCTGGGTGAGATCATAGGTTTCCTCGGCTATGCTCCGGTCAGTGATGCCGCTGTATTCCGCCTGAACGCCAACGGTAAACTCGCGGTCGGTGCGATAACGGTGCATACCTTCGACGTAAGCTCTGACGAACTTCCGCGTGACTTCGGGATTCCGATCCACGTAGTCGCGCCGCGCCGCGATCCCGCCAAGCGCGTAGTTAAGGCCAAATTCGGCAAAATCGATCAAATACTTACAGCCCTTGCGATGCGCCCCGATGCACTCGGGAGGCGTGCTGACGATGGCGTCGCATTGGCCGTGCAACAGCGCCTCGAGCTCCTTGTCGCCGCCGCCCGCTATCGCTTGCGGGCGCAATCCCTCGATGCCTGCGGCGCCTAGTTTTTCGATGACGAATTTGACCAGTGCATCGTTGAGCCCCCCGTCGCCGATGAAGCCGATCTTCTTGCCCGCCAACTCCTCGCGGCCGTTGATGCCGGGGCGGCCGATGATGAATTGCTGATTGATGCCGCCGGTCAAGAAAACCAAATCCGCTTCGCCCTTCAAATTGGCGCGCAGCGGCGTCGGCGCCGCCATGTTGCCGAACTGAATTTCGCCCGACATCAGACCGCGGACAACGCCCTTGGCGCCACCCATGATGCGCGGCCGAGCGATCGCCAGACCGTGTTTGTGAAACAATCCGGCTTTCCAGGTCACCATCATCGGCCCGGCGCCTTGGCCGATGGTGGCGAAGCCGGCCTCAAGCGGAATTAATGCGGTCACGGGTTCCCTCAAAATGTCCGAAATTCAATACCGTGGTTTCGTTTATCACGTTGTACGGAGTTTATCGATAAATTAAAATACCTCGTAACATGCCTGAGACCGGGGGAGTCAAGGGCTTTCAACCACGACGCCGGCGGCTTGTGCTCGCGGGCTGGCGTAGCTCACGCAGTAGATTTTTGCCCGAGCCGCACAGACGTCGAAAACGTGTAGCGGCGAATGATTGTCGCTCGGTCGCAAGGTATTTTTGCCGGCGGAACGGCGACCAAAAAAGGGCCCACGGCCTCGATCGGAGCCAAGCGGCACGTGAACAACGACGGGTATGGAAATGATGAATCGCATTTAAACGCCGTGGATCATCGTCAATTTCGGGAAACATTGGACTTCAACGCATAGATAACCGCGATGATTTTTTGAAGCGCTTGAAATGGTTTCGAGCAAATTTTCATTTAAACGCGTCACCGAATGCCTTGCGGTTGCCGGCCTCTACGCGTTGAGCGCGCAGGTCATCCCGCACTATTCCATTGCCCGAGCCAGCGCGTCGCCCTTGTGGCCGGCTGGGGCCATTGGTTTGGCTGCGGGGTTGGTGCTCGGCTACCGGGCGGCGGTTGGAGTCTGGTTGGGCGCGTTGCTCGTTAACTTCCAGCTCCTCGGCGGCTCGGCGGCGACGATCGCCGCGCCGGTGCTGGCTACCGGCGCCACTTGTGAAATGCTGGCGGCGACCTTCTTGATCCGTAAATTCGTTCCTGACCTTTGCGTGTGGCCGCAAGAGCGCCGCTTTCGACGGCCGCCCAGCACCGGACAAGACATTCTGCGATTCATCGCTTTTACCGCGCTCAGCTCGCTGCTCGCCCCGACCATCGCCGTAGTCGGTTTGCGTTTCACCGAGTTGATTTCCAGGAAAAATATATTGTCGCTGTTGCTGACTTGGTGGGTGAGCGACTATGCAGGAATTTTGCTCCTGACGCCGCTGCTGATGGTGATCATTCTGGCTTCGCGGCAGAAAAATGTTCTGGAACCGATCGTGTTTCCGATCACGACGGTATGGTTGGGGCTCTCCCTGGTCGTTTGCTACCTCGTTTGGCAAAACAAGATCTTCGCGGCAAACCAACAATTACGCCAGTACTCGCAGGGATTTGTCCGCCAACTCCAACGGAGCGGGGAGCGCGCTACAGAACGTTTGCAGGCGGTCGAAGGGTTGCTTCTCGCGGCCGAAAAGCCGCGCCGGGACGATTTTCGAGGATTTCTCACACGACTTAGCGGCAACGACAAAACGCCGCATTTGATCGAATGGTTACCTCGGGTCAAGCTCGAGGAACGAGAGAATTTCGAAACGGCGGCGCGGCAAGACGGGGCGCCGAATTTTGCCATTTTCGAACCCACCGCGCTTGGTGGAAAAATCCCGGCTGGAAAACGTGCCGAGTATTTTCCGGTTCTCTATGCTGAGCCCCGTTCTGATGATCAAACTGACTTGGGACTTGACATGGCGGCGATTCCGGACGTGCTGCCGGTTCTCGACAGCGCCCGCGACAGCGGGCGGATCACAGCGGCCGTTATGGCACCTTGGCCCGGGAAAAATCTCCGCGAGCGGCAATTGTTTATCTATAACCCGGTCTATTTAAATCAGCCCGGCAATGCGGCTACTGTGCAGAACCGGCGGGAGGATTTGCTCGGATTCGTTCGCACCGCGATCCCGATCGCTCCGTTAGTCAAAACCTCCGGGGTGGAAGGTCGCTTGCACGCTCCGGAGGTCTACCTGTTTGACGTTACCGACGAAGACGCCCCGTTGTTGTTGGTCTCTTCAGTTGCATCCTCGGCGGCGAGCGAAGCCTCGGCGGCTGCCAGCACTCAGAAGTTGGTTCAGCTGCAGAGCGGCATAAATCAGGCAGCGGAGATCGAGATTGGCGGCCTCCGGTTGCTTTTTTTGGTGCTTCCGGGCTCGGGAGGCAACGGGCTGAACGATATCTGGGACGTGGCCGGTATCCTGTTGATCGGCGTTCTGATTACCGCGGCGCTTATCATTTATCTTAAAATGCGGGATCAGGCCTTGGCCCAGATGCAACAGGCCGAGACCCATTACCGCGAGCTCTTTGACGCCGCCCCGGCGATGTACGTCATTACCGGTGATCAGGGCGGTGTGCCGATCATCTGCGATTGCAACGAATTGTTCCTGAGAACTTTAAAGTACGACCGTAAAGATGTCGTCGGCCACTCGCTGGCGGATTTCCACTCCGCCGCCTCACAGCTCAAATTATTAGGCGAAAATGGCTATCGCGAGGCCATGCGGGGCCATGTTGTATCCGGAGACCGAGAGCTGGTGGTGAGTGACGGACGTATCATTCCGGTATTGGTTCGGGGTGATCCGATGACTGATGAGATGGGCAAGGTCGTTGGAATCCGTGTAATGTACGTTG
>JBLMXG010000365.1:0-29113 GCA_050257635.1 Chloroflexota bacterium | reverse complement strand
TCCCCTCCCCAGCAAAGAGAAAGATTAACAACCCGCCCGTTCTTACAACAACTCCGCGACAAAAACCAACTAGATTTTTCCCGCGCGCTTTCTCCCTCCGAATCCGCGGTTAAACGATTTGAACGGAGCACAGCGCTTGAACGGCTTGAACGTTTTGAACGCGTGACAGTCTCCAAATCACGACCCACGAACACGATCACGTCCGGGATTTATCCCTCGGGACTCTCGCTTGTTGCCTCACGCCTCGCGCCTCAAAATCGCTTTGACAAACTCCCCGCGTCTGTAGCAACATTCCGCCCATCGGTCTTAAGGAGAGAAATCATGGCCCAAAATTTCGTTTCCACACCGACTCACGAACGTTGCGTCACCTCCTACGCCGCGCGCACGCAGTACAAGCCCGGTGTCGTCCATCCGCCGCATATCAAAGTCAAAGACGCCATCGATATTCACTGCCACGCCCATGAGGGCCAGCAAGATCCGTACGACCTCGCGCGCCGCGCATCCCTGGCGGAGATGAAAGGGCTGCTTTTCAAAAGCATCCCCGGCGACGATCCGGTCAAAGCGGCTCAAGCGGTGCAGGACGATGTCAATCGCTGGGCCGAGCAAGAAGGAGTCACGCCGATCACCTGCTGGTCGAGCTACGTCTGCGGCCGGCAGATGGCGCCGATCTCGGCAAAAACAGTGAGCGCGATGATCGATCGCGGCATCGCCGCGGTCTGGCTGCCGGTGTTTACCCATGTGATCACCATGAGCACGGTCGGCACTTACGGCCGCTTCGTCCGCGGCCGAGAAAACGCCGGTTGGGTCGGCCCTATCCCTTGGGAAGAAGCCCTGCAAGTCGGCCACTACGATCTCGACGAGAACGGCAAGCTGAAACCCGAAGTGCGCGACATCGTCCATCTCTGCGCCGACCGCAACGTTGCGCTCTTCTTCGGCCACGCCACGCACAAAGAAATTTACAAGCTCGCCGAAGAAGTTGACAAGGTTGGCTTCAAGCGTGCCGTGATCGATCACCCGTTCAGCCCATTTCTCAACGTCTCGCCGGAGATGATGAAAGAACTTGCGCCGGTCGGAATTCTTTTCAACTTCACCTGGGACGAGCTTTCCCCGCTCCTCGGCGTCGACCCGCAGATCATGTACAACACCATCCGCGAAATCGGCCCGGAGCATTTCACGCTCTCCAGCGACGCCGGCGAACCGCTCTTCCCCGACTCCGTGGAAGCCATGCGACTCGTGCGCGGCTACATGGAAGCGTTCGGCTTAAATAAGGACGAGCTTTTTACGGTATGCACCAAGAATCCCGCCAAGGTGGTGGGGTTACAACTTACCTGATCGGAGGACAGAGGATTGATTACGAAAGGAGGCTAGAATCGATTCGGCACGAGCACAATTCTCGGTCTCCTTTCTTCGATACGTTTTATCTCAATCCTAACCTCTCAAACGTCCCATCCTTTTCCATCTCTTCGAGAAAGCGCCGGTCGATCAACTGCTCCACTTTGACTTGCTTGGCTCGGGGGTCGGTTTTGGCGATTTCGTCGAGGGTAGCTCGGATTGCGATCGGCTTGATTTCGAATTTGGGCTCCAGCACGTTGAGTTCCTGTGTGTACGCCGCGTCAAAGACTTTGCGATCGGTGAGACCGATCTTTCTGCTGATCACTTTATAAGCCAATTCTCGATTGCTGATCATCATCTTTAGGGATTCCGCCATGGTATGCATGAACTGACTGATAGCTTTTGGCCGTTTGGCGATCAGCGAGCGCAACGTCACGAAACCCGCGGCGATGAAGGGGGGGCGAATCTCTCGCCCGTCGATAACATAATTGAACCCTGCAAACGCCGCTCGCGTGTCCTGCGGCGTCGTCACCGAAGCCGCATCGACGGCTCCCGACATCAAGGCCTGAATAGTTTCCGGCGCGCCACCGGTCTGAATCAAACTGGCATCGCGCAATGGATCGAGACCTTTGGCCCGAAGGCCATAAACCGCAAAGTAATGGCCATTACCCCCGATGCGGCCGACGCCGATACGCTTTCCTTTGAGATCCTCCGGTCGTTTGATGTCCGGCTTACCCATGATGCTGTGGGTCAACACGTTCTTTATAGAGCCGATAAAAACGAAATCGGTGTTGCCTGCGAGATAGGCCCTCATGGGGCCTTCGCCGCCGACAATGCCAACGTTGCCGTTGCCGCTGCTCATCGCCGCGGTGACGATGCCCGAGGACGCGATGTAGACGAGTTGAAAGTCGAGATCGTGCTTCGAATAAAGCCGTGCCTCTTCGGCGAACCAAGGTAGTGCCATGGCGATGCTCGGCGCCGATTGAAGGCCGACGAGTTTTTCTGCCGCAATAATCGGTGCGACGGGGCGGAAAATTCCGCCGGCAATCGTCAAGGTCACAAATAAGAATCGACAGATGAGAAACTTGCTCATGGACACCTCCCCCTGACCAGCAGTCATGCAGTGCTTACTACAGTTGCGCCGGGGCACACAAGTGTTAACCGGGACGGCCGTCGATTCTAGGTCGGGTGAGAACAGGCGTGTAGAGAATGACGAAGATCACAAATGCCGCGATCCACAGCGCACCGCTTGCGATGATGAGCTGGGAAAACCATTGCGGATAAAAGATTGGCAGCAATCCGCGCGTTAAGGCGGCGAGATTGACCAAAGCGAAGGCGGCGGTCACGGCGGCTCCAACCTTAAGAGGTCTGCCCGTGTGGCCTAGAGCGACGCGCGCCATCATGCCGAGGGTCAGGACGCCGATCCCGCCGACGGTAAAGGCATGGATCGTGAACTGCGGCGGCACGAAGCCGAGCGCTGCGCCGACTTTCACGTAAAACCCCAAGACGATCCAACCGTAACCGAGATGCAGCACCCAGAGCAGCGGCACGCGCCAATAGCGCGGCGTGTACCAGCCCGCCAATCGAACCCCGTTGGCGCAAGCGGCAAGGGCGGCAAAACTCGCCGAAGTATGCGAGTCCGGCAGAAAGAAATCCGCAAGTAAAAAGCCTATGACGCTTAATGGTGAGAGCCACTCGATCATCGCCCACCGCTTCATGGCTGTACCGGCGAGTGCCCGTTCGGTGAAAAAGGGGATCACCCTTCCGCCCATGATCACGATTAACAAAACGATCAGGTTGAGGCTTAGAAAAATTCCCGTGCGCGCGAGGTTCATCGCCAGACCAAGAAGCTCGGCATGGACAAGAAAATCCGCCGACCAGAAGGCCGCTAGAAGAGGCAGAAAAATCAGGTTCCGTCTTTCGCCGCTGCGCACCAGTGGAATGCCGATGGCGAAGACCACCGCTGGTAAAAATGCCAGGTCGATTAAAGCGATGAACCCATGCGGGAATCTTCCGGGGAAAAAAGGCAGGATTCTTCCCAAAAGCCAGAGCAAGGCCAGGCCCGCCAAGGAAGCCCCTGCCGGCGTGGGTCTTCCGCTCCAGTTGCGTACTGCCGTCAGCAGGAAACCAGCGATCACCGCGGCGGCATAGCCGAAGATCATTTCGTGACTATGCCAACCAATCTGGCCATAGTAGGTGTCGAAAGCAAACCCGCCAACAAAGGCCGGCACCCAAACCGCTATCAAGAAAATCGCCAAGAGGCCGGCGAGAAGAAAAAAGGGCCTGAAGCCCAGGGCGAACAAGACCAGCATGCGATCGACTCCTGCTCTCTGAATTCACAACGGCAGCGCGGCGCCCACGAAAAAGCCGGCAACGCCGAATCGCCTTTACCGTTTAGGCAGTTGTTTGATGAATCCCGAGGTCTCCATCTCGCGGACGAAGCTCGGATCGACGAACGCTTTGGGGTCCACTGCAGCGGCCTTGGCATTTTTCGGCGCCATGTAATCGAGCAAAGTCTTGATCCCTGCCGGATCGGGATACGGCACATCCATCAATACCGATGTATAGTTTTTGTAAGTTCGCTCCAACCCTTCAGGATCGGTGAGCTTGGTGTACTTGGCGATGATCGCTTTCGTGCTCTCCTTATCGGCTTTGATGATGTGGATCGCCTCGGTGATCCCGCGCACGAACTTAGTGATGACCGGGCGGCGGGCTTTGAGGATCACTTCCCGAGTAACCACGCCATTGCCGTGCAGGGGGATTTTGAGCGTCGCCATGTTGACTAGGTCGCGGAAGCCAAGGCGCTCGGCTTCCTTGATAAACGGCTCATTCATGATCGTAAACTGGGAGATTCCTTTCGAAATCGCCGCCAGCCGCTCGGGATTACCTCCCGCTGGAACGATCCGAACATCTTTCTCAGAATCGATGCCGAGTCGCTGCAGCGAAAGCCGGAGCCCCATTTCCGAGATACTGCCGAAGCGATTGACCGACCCGGTCTTGCCGCGCAATTGTTCGGGGCTGGTGATGTTGCCGGCGCTGATGATGTGATCGATGAAAGTCGGGATGATCGACAAGACCATCACCGCATCGACGCCGCCGAGACGGGGATTGACGACATTGGGCGCCGAAGTCACGACGATGTCGAGATCACCCGCGACCAACGCTTGCATCGCCGGCGGCCCCGCGCCGAAAAAGATCGGTTCGACCACCAGCCCCTGCTTCACAAACAGCCCTTTTTCCTGTGCCACCCAGACCGGCGTGTGCGACGCCGTCATCGCCGCCCAACCGACCCGCACATGATCTTCAGCCGAACCGGTCGACCCGCCAAGCAAAAACAAAAGCACCGCAGCGATGCCCGTCAATCTTCGGAACATGTTCCACCTCGCTCAGTTTGCCAAGTTTGCCACCGATGGATCACTCGCTCCGCGCCTGCGTTGTGAACAAGCTCGATATCCCCGGCTGCGCGACCAGCGCCAGCGGCAACCGACCGGCCGATAGTGACCGCAAGTGGCAGCGTAATGCGGACCACCGTCGCCGAAAAAAGCTTCGACCAGCCGCCACAACCCGGCGGGCGATTATTCTATGCTCCAGCATCCCATCACTCCGCCACTCCAATTCATTTCCCTTCTTGCTATTTCACGATGGCGTAACAGTAGGAGTCGCGGGGCTCCGCGCTGAGGTTGGGGTGCACCGACCAACGCCGCAACACACCCTCCCGCTGCATGCCGGCTTTTTCCATGACACGGGCCGAGGCGAGATTATCGACATCGCAGACGGCCCAGATGCGGTAAATATCTTTTTGCTTGAGCGCCCAAGCGATCAAACCCTTGAGAGTTTCCGTCATGTAGCCGCGCCCCCAGTGGGCGCGCGCCAGGACGTAGCCGAGTTCCCATTTCTCGCCGCTCACGCGGGCGATCATCATGCCGATCACTTGCTTGTCTTCCAAACGTTCGATCACCCAGTGAAACGCCTTACCGACGTCCCATGCGAGCAGGCACATGCGCATGTACTCGCGCGTCTCTTCGATGCTCGAGTGGGCGCGCCAACTTACGTATCTCGTCACTTCCGGGTCTTGCGCATACTGGCGAAAGATCGCCTCGGCATCGCTCAACTTCGCTTTTCTCAGTCGCAGGCGTTCGGTTTTGAGAGTTTTAGGTGGGTTAATCACTCCGCGTAAATCCAACGACGCATGATCGCTGATTTATAGGTTCACTGAAAAATTTTATCAAGAGACCGGCGCGCCGTTTCGACAAGAAGCGCGGCAAAACTCGTTGCACGACGCTGTAATTTCCTAACCGCCGCCGAGTTCTTTCAACGCCGTGCGCAGATAACTTTGGTCCACGAACTTCGCCACGTTGGGCGGCGATTTGAGCTGGTTCTGTTCGGCGTAGATTTGCGCCACGATGCCAAGTCCTTCGAGCGTCACATCGCCACGTGGGTTCCACAATCCCTTTTCGGTGTAGAAATCCCAACCTTTGCGCGCGTAATCACGCTTGAGGCCCATTTCCTTTGCCAACAACTCCGCCGTCGCCTCCTTGTTTCCGTATATCCAACGGCACGCAAGAGCGATGGACTTCATAAAGCGCACGACGACGCTGCGGTTTTTTTCCGCCCAAGGCCGCATGACGGAATAGACCGAGAGTTGATAATGCGGAATTACGTCGATAAACCGGCCGATGGTGTTGAATCCCTGTTCTTCGGCGACGAAATTGACCGGCAGCGACAGCGGCGCCGCGGCGATTTGCCCCGACGCCAGCGCTGCCAGCGCCTGCGGCGTTCCGCCGACGTTGATCAAATTGTAATCCCGCGGGTATTCCAACCCCTTCGCCTTGAGCACGCGTCGAAAAGCGAAGGCCGTACCGGCAGTGAGACTGTTGGCACCAAGAGTCGCGCCGCGCAGATCTTCGTAGGTTTTGTAATTCTTGCCGGCCATGATCGACTGGCTCAGACCGTTGATGATGCCGCCGATGATGACCATATCGAGCCCCCGTTCGATCGCGGCGATCGGCGCGTCGGACGACGCCCCGGAGATTTGCAATGATCCGCCCGCCAGAGCTTGGGTCGACACGTCCGAGCCGCGAATCAAAAGGATTTCGACGTCAAGGTTCTGTTGATTGAAGAAGCCCCGCTTGGACGCCACCCATAATGGCGCGAAACCGAAAGTCTTCGCCACCACACTGGCGCGGAGCTTAACCGGCTCTTGGGCCCGACATGGTAAACCCGAGAAGACTATCCCGAGGAGGACCACCGTGGAAGCTAGTCTCTTTGTCACAAGAACCTCCTTCCTGCCGTCAGGGAAGTATTGGAGAAACTCTACGTGAGGATATCCTCCCGGCGCCATTTTGCGATAGTCGCGCTGTCGTAACCAAGGAGTTCGCCGAGGATCGCCTCATTATCCGCACCGAAACGGTTCGGCAAGCGCAGTGGCTCTTCGGTCGTGCCACGGAACGTGATGCCGGCGCGGGGAATTTCGAAGGGACCGATCAGTGAGTCGGCGAAGGCGGAAAAATAATTGCGGTGACGGAGCTGCGGGTCTTTCAGGAGATCGGCCCCCGTCTGCACCGCTCCAGCCGGCACACCGGCAGATTGGAGCTTGGCCATCACCTCTTCCGCGGTCCTTACCTTCGTCCATTCCTGAACGATGGCGTCCATCTCGGCGCGATGCGCCAGGCGCGCTTGCAAAGTGGCAAAGCGCGCGTCGCTCGGCAACTCCGCTCGACCGATAACCCGGCAGAAAGTGCGCCACTCGTCATCATCGCGCACGGAAATCGCGCACCAGCGATCTTCCCCCTGGCAGCGATAGCAGCCATGCGGCGCGGCCAGCGCGTAGTGATTGCCTTTCGGCTGTGGATCGTCGCCGTTGATCGAAGTCTCCAGATAGGTCGCGCCGAGCGTGTACGCCGTCCCTTCGATCTGCGCCAAATCGATGGTCACGCCTTTGCCGCTACGCCGGCTGTTCAGGAGGGCTGCGACCAGCAGCGTCGGCCCCATGACAAAGCCCAAGTGATCGGGATAAACGCCCTGGCTACCGATGGGCCGGTCTTGCTCGGGGTGATTCCACAGATAGGTCATGCCGGAGAAGGCATTGAGGTTGAATCCCCAGGTGCCGTAGCCGCTCTTCGGCCCTTCGGAGCCGAAGCCGGGCAGCTGGACGATCACAAACTTAGGATTAATTTTTCTCAGCTCTTCCTCCCCTAAACCTAGTTTATCCAATACCCTGGGACGGAAATTTTGCAGCAGCGCATCCGACTTGCCGGCCAATTCGCGGACCAGTTTGGCGCCAGTCGGATGCTTGAGATTTACGGCGAACGACCGTACGCCGAGGTTGCACTCGATAAAACGGGGCGCCGCGTCGATGTCCTTGTGCTGGCCGTAATGGCGAAAGGTGTCGAGTCCGCCCTTTTTCGACTCGACCTTGATCACTTCCGCGCCGTAGCCGGCGAGCAGCCTCCCGGCGTAGGGCCCGGCATACCCGGTGGTGAAGGCGAGGATGCGGACGCCCTTGAGAATTTGGCTGGCTGTTTCCATAGCTCAAATCAATCGAGAATTGACAATGGAAAATTGATAATTTCGGAGTCGGTAATCCAGCCTGCTAGACCCGCGTTTATCCGTTTTCAATTTTCCATTCTCCGCTATCAATTTTTGTTGTTCTAAATTGTTTTCTCCACCGCCAGCACCGCCAGTTCAGTCGCGCTTAAACCCAGCTCGCCGCACCAGACTTCTTGATTGTGCTGTCCCAGGAGCGGCGCCGGCGACGGCGGCGCGCGCCGGCCATCGACCATAAAAGGCGTGCCAGGCTGAGCGAACGATCCGAGCACTGGATGGCGAACGTCGGCAAAAAAACCGCGCGCTTGGATATGCGGATCTTTCATGAAATCCGACGGCGAGTTGACCGGCAGGCCGGGGATACCGTGTTTTTGCATGAGTTCAGCGAGATCTTCCTTGAGATAACGCGACGTAAACGACGTGACCTGCGCATTGATATAGTCGGCGTGCTGGCGGCGCAAGTTGCTATTGATCCACTTGGGATCGTCGAGTCCGGGATCATGGTCCGGCCAGACTTTGAGCAGCAGCGGCCAGTGCGTCTGCGTCACGAAGAGAGAAATCCAGCCGTTCTTGCATTGGAAAAGATTAGCCGGCGCGTTGTGCTGGTGCTGACTGCCGGCGCGCTTCATCACCCGCCCCTCGGCGGAAAAGTTGAACGCCACGTGCTCGTGCAGCGCCATGCTCGCCTGTACCGATGCGTCGATCCATGCGCCGATACCGCGCGTCTCGCGCTGCCACAAGGCCAGCATGACGCCGTAGCAAGCAAACAGGCTGGTGTAATAGAAGGCCTGGGTCTCGGGCGGGTTGCACGGCGCCATCTTCGGATCGCCGCTGATGTAGAGCAAGCCGCCCATGGCGTTGCCGATCAGATCGGTGGTTTTGTAATTCACGTAAGGGCCATCCTGACCGAAGCCGCTCACCGAAACCAAAATTATTTTGCTCTGTTTTTCGAGCAGCGTGCCGTAACCGAGACCCAATCCGGCGAAATAGCCGGGCGCAAAATCCTCGACGATCACGTCGGCGCGCTCGACCAAATCGAGTAACAGTTTCCTACCGCTGCCCTTGGCGATGTCCAGGGTGACGCTCCGCTTGCCGGCGTTGAGATAAGCGAAACGCAGGCTCCCTTCGCGGTGGGCGTGGCCTTTTGCGAACGGCGGCTCGCTGCGCGTGGCGTCGCCGCCCGGCGGTTCGACCTTGATAACATCCATACCCAGATCGCCGAGCAGCTTGCCGCACAGCGCTCCCATCGAAGACGTCAGATCAAGGACCCGGTAGCCAGGAAGAAGCGTAGTTGGTTGTGAATTGTCAGTCATCAGCGATCTGAACGAGAATTATCACTTATCCAATCGAGGATCGAAAACGGAGGAGAGAATATCCCGGAACGCCAACCTCGATCCTCAACCCACCGTTCTCTCCGGAAATTTATCCCTTGTGATTCCTGATGATGTGCTGCGCCAGCCGCCAGCGCAAAACTTCCGGCGTGCCTTCGGTGATCCGGATGCTGCGCACCTGGCGGTACCACCATTCGAGCGGTAGCTCGCGCATCAGCCCCAGGCCGCCATGGACTTGAATCGATCGGTCGACCACGCGGCTCGCCATTTCCGCGCATTGAATTTTCGTCATGTACGAAAGCTGTCGCACATCTTCGCCGCGATCGTGGCGCCAAGCGCACTCGTAGACCATCAAACGGCAAGCGTGCAACTCCATCGCCGAGTCGGCGATCATGAACTGAATCGCCTGGCGATCCGCCAAGGGACGACCGAAAGTCGTGCGGACTTTGGAATACTCGATCATCATATCCAGCGCGCGCGACGCGATGCCCACCGGCCGCGCACCGTGGCCACGGATGCGCCCTTCTTGAATCCAGCCCTGGGCGATGGAAAAGCCTTCGCCTTCCTTGCCGATTCTGTCCGCGCCGGGCACACGCACGTTGTCGAAATGAATCTGCCCCGGCGTGTCGCCCATCATCGTCGGCCATAGCCGCTCCAGCGTCACGCCCCGAGCTTTCATGTCGACGACGAAGCAGCTCACGCCGCCGCGCGCGCCCTTCTCGGGATCGGTCACGGCGATCACCTGGGCATAATCGGCGTTTTTCGCCCCGGTGATGAAACGCTTGGTTCCGTTGATAACGTAATGATCGCCGTCGCGCACCGCGCGCGTCTTCATCCCCGCCGGATCGCTGCCGGCGTCGGGCTCGGTCTGGGCAAAACAGATTTTCTTCTCGCCCCGTATCACCGGAAAAAGGAAGCGTTGTTTCTGTTCTTCATCGCAATGAAACAGCACCGGGCGCACTTCCGGGCCGAAGATCGGCGCGTAGCGAAACGGGATCGCCACTGTACGCGCGACTTCTTCCATGATCACGCAGCGGCTCATGAGGTCGAGACCGGCGCCGCCGTACTCCTGCGGCACGTCGAGCAGCCAGAGACCGATCGCCTTGGCCTTGTCTTGGAGCGGTTTGATGTACTGCTCCGGCATGTCTTCGCCTTCCGGGCGACATTCGCGTTCGAGCGGGATCAGCTCCCGGTCGACGAACTTGCGCACGGTCTCTTTTAGAACCTGCAACTCTTCGGGCAGATTGAAATCCACCAGCACTCCTAATTAATGGAGAATTGATAATGGAAAATGGATAATAACAGAAGAGAAAGATGACGTTCGCGGTACGCCATTTCCATTCTCAATTATCCATTATCCATTTTTCTCGCTACTTCGGGTTCCGGCTGTACTCGCCCAACCCCGGACGGTAGGTCTTCTTGTCGAGAAACTGCTCCATGCCGGTCTCGCGGCCCTTTTCCGGATCGGTAAATCGGAGCGCCGTCCCCTTCGCGCTCATGTAGTCTTCCGCCTGGGCGTAATCCATCGTGCGGCAATACTTGTAGACTTCCTTCGCCGCCCGCAGCACTTGCGGGTTTTTCTTCATCAGCTTTTGCGCCAGAGCGACCGTTTCTTCGCGCAGTTTTTCCTTCGGCACGGCAAAGTTGACGAGCTTGATCTCGGCGGCCTTTTTGCCGTCGAACGGATCACCGGTCATGATGTACCACATGGCGTCGCGGTAGCACATGGCATCGGCCAAAACCCGGCTCACCAGACCGCCGGGGAAGATGCCCCAATTGACCTCGCTCAAACCGAAGGTCGCGTCCTCCGCCGCGATGGCGAAGTCACAGGCGATCAGCGGCGTGAATGCGCCGCCGAAGCAAAAGCCGTTGACCATGGCGATGGTCGGCCTCGGAAAGTAGAACAATCGGCGCCAGCGCCACTCTTGCGACGCCCAACTCGCCTTGCGCCGCTCGATAGGGTTGGTATCCGTGCCGCGGAAATACTCGCGCAGGTCCTGTCCCGCGCACCAACTCGGCCCGGCGCCGGTGAGGACCAAGACTTTGGTATCCTTGTCGACTTCCAGCTCGGTGAGCGCTTCGAGCATATCGTAGTGAAGCTGGGGGTTCATGGCATTGCGTTTCTCCGGCCGATTGAGAATGCACCAGGTGATCCCGTCTTCTTTTTCGACCCTGACCGTCTTGTATTCTTTCCATAAAGTTGCTGCCACGATTCGATACCTCCTTGGGAATTTGTGCTGACCTTATTTGAGCCGCGAACCGCTTGTCAAGGGAATGAGTTTTTCAAGCTTTGCGCAGGCGCTTAAAACTTCCCGCACGGAGATCGTGCCATCTCTTTGATTGAAGCCCGATCAACGAGATGGCAGCTCGACCACCGAAACGGCACACCCGAGCGGCGGCAAATTCGCCCGGCTCTGCTAATCACGGCGTGTCATCCGAAAGCAGTCACTAAGAAAGGAAAAATACGAAGGTCAAAATCGAAAACGAGCGTGCCGCAGGTAGGTTTTACGGATCGAGCACTCCACTTTAGAGATCGCGTGGCAAAAAGTTAAAGACAGGAAAGCGCGAGGGTGTACTTTACAATAATGCGGTTTCGTCCTTCAGGCTGTCGAGTGTCGGTTGCACGCCCCATTTCGATTCGACCAACCAGCGATCGAACTGGTCCACCGGCAGCGGCCGACTCATGTAATAACCCTGCGCTTCATCACACCCCAGTGCGGCGAGCCGTCCCCAGATTTCCTCATCCTCCACTCCTTCCGCGGTTACAGAAAGACCCAGGTTATGGCCGAGGTCGATGGTCGAGCGCACGATGGTGTTATCGTCCGCGTCGGTGTTCAGCTTGGCCACGAAGAGCTTGTCAATTTTCATTTCGTTCACCGGCAAATGTTTCAGATAGGCCAGCGAGGAATAACCGGTACCGAAGTCGTCGATGGAAAAGTTCAGACCACGCTCGCTCAGAAAGATCAACACTTTTCTTGCCGTCGCCGGATCCGCCATCAGGGCGCTTTCGGTAATCTCCATGGTAATGCCATCGGGTCCGGCGCCCTCTTTTTCAAGAATGGAAATTACCCGATTCGGGAATGCTGGTTCGAGCAAATTGCGCACCGATAGATTGAACGAAACTTTGAGCGGAATTCCGGCCCGACGCCAGATTGCCGCTTGGCGAATGGCTTTGGTCAACACCCACTGGGTCAATCGATGGATCGCACCGGTCTTTTCAGCCAGCGTGATAAACTGATCCGGTGGGATCATACCCCGCTGCGGATGGCGCCAGCGCAACAGTGCTTCCACGCCGACGATTCTGTTGGTTCTGAAACTTATCTTCGGCTGATAGAAGAGTGAAAGCTCGTCATGGTCAATGGCGTAGCTCAGCTCGCCCATGAGGGTTAGACGCTGGGGATCGTATTTGTCGATCGCCGTTGTATAAAGAGAATAACCCGAAGCCGAATGCTTCGCCGCCCGCATCGCCATATCGCTCCGGCGCAGCAGATCTTCGGGGCCGGTCGCATGTTCGGGAGCCAGTGCCACGCCGATACTGGCGTGGACATCGAGAGTGAGACCGTCGATCGTGAAAGGCGATTCCAATGCCGCGATAATGGAGCGGGCAGTTTCCGGCGCTTTCTGCACAGCTCCGTGCCCTGAAAGCAGCACGGCGAACTCATCGGCGCCGAGCCGCCCCAGCATATCAGCGTCATGAACGGTTTTCTGGAGCCTGGCTGCGAACTGACGCAACAGCTCATCGCCTTTTTGATAACTGAGCGCGTTGTTGATCTCTTCGAATCGGTCGATGTTGATCCGCAACAATGCCGCCTCTGCCGCATCGTCGCATCGCTCGAGGATCTCCCGCGTTCGCTCAGCGATGCGCGCGCGGTTCGGCAAAGCCGTCAGGGAGTCATAAGCCGCCAAATATTTCAACTGGGAAATCGACTGCCACAGCGCCACCGCCTGGCTGATCTGGCCGTTGATCAATTTAGAGAAATTGATCCATTCCGGATAAAGCCCCCGGGTATCCGAAAACAGCACGATGGCGCCGAGCGCCCGCTCATCGAAAGCGAGCGGAGCAATGAGCACGGAACGCACCGCCGCCCGGTTCAGCAGGGTTTGAAATTTTTCTTCGCTCGCCGGCGCGCTGAAGATCACCGGCTCTTCGTGCCCCAGGGTCGAATACAGCAGATCGTTACATCCGAAAAAGCTCGACAAGGCTTTTTCACTGTCACCGGAAAATCCGATCTGACCGGACAGGTTCAGCCTGGAGCTATGATCCAACAGATAGACGGCGCCACGAGAAAAACCTATTACGGCCAAGTAATGCGCGAGAATCTCCGACAAGAGGTTTTCGATATTTTGCCCGGACCGCAAAAAATTTTGCGCCGCGCTGGCAAGAACGGATATCTGAGCGCTTTGCGCCGCGCAACGGCGCGCCAGGTCAACGCTCAGTTTCGCTTGGTGATTGAGCTGCCGCATGAGGCTCTCGCGGTGGTTGGATTCAAACGTGCCGTCATCCTGCGCGGGCACCGGCGCGGGATGATCAAGACTGGCGAGCAAGGCTTCCACTGCGTCTTTGCAGTCAGGCGTTCGCGACATTAGCGCGTTGGCGCCGATATCCGTCGCCAATTGTCTGTCCGCTGCATCGTCGTAACTGTTGGTCAGTAAGATTACCGGAACCCGCGCGAGCCTGTGGTGCTTCCTGATCGCCCGGCACAGCTCGAAACCGTCTAGTCTCGGCATCAAAACGTCCGATAGAATCGCGTCTGGCAGCGTCGCTTCGGCTTTTTCCAATGCTTCGCTACCGTCTATGGCTGTGGTCACGCCAAAACCGAGGTTGGCTAAATAAGTTGCCAGCAGCTTGAGCTGCTTTGGGTCGTCGTCCACGGCAAGAACGATGAGCCCCTGTCCCGGCTTCTGCTTCGAAGTCTGGCTTGCCGCCAGATGGGCGCGCACCGTGCTGGTCAGAAACGCCGGCTCAACGGGCTTAAATAAATAGTCCGCGAAACTAGCCTGCGGCAGCTTCGTTTCATCGTTCCTGGTGATCAATCCGGTCAATGCGAGTATCGGAACTCGTTCCGCTCCGGGCACGGCGTGCAATCGATCGACCAGCTCAAAACCGTCGGTATCGGGAAGCAGGATGTCTTGCAGAATGAGATCGGGCGCCTCCCTCTCCACGTTCGCGATAGCGGATTTTCCGTCTTCCGCTTCGACCACGTCAAATCCATCTGCCTCTAGCGCGACTCGGGTGAATTTTCTCGAGATCGGGTTATCTTCAACGACAAGAATCTTCATCAAATCATCGCCGGGCCCTGCTCATCGAGCGGTAATATTGTTTATACGAGCCAGTTTCGTTTGATCAATGCTGGAAATAACTCTCTATGACACTCGGCAAAGACCGAGTATCGATGGGCTTCGGAATGTAACCGTCGCAACCCGCGGCCAGAATCTTCTCTTCATCTCCCTTCATCGCATAGGCGGTCAACCCGAGTATTCTAATATCGCACGTCATCGGGTCAGCTTTGAGACGACGCGTAAGCTCCAGACCATCGATCCCAGGGAGCTGAATGTCCATCAGGATCATGGCAGGGCGTGACTGCCGCAACAGACGCAAGGCTTCCTCCGCATCCACCGCCGTTTGCACTTCATACCCCTCGCCCGCGAGCAAAATTCGGATGAGCTTCAAATTTACCGGATTGTCATCGACGATTAAGATCGATTTGGTCATTTTCAGTCCATTCTCCTCAATAGTTCTGCAACCCAATCTGTTACGCTTTTGCGGCGGTCGTCTAAGTAAGCACTCACAGGTCCGAGGGCAATCAATCCTGAGCATGTTTTGGTTCAAAGTGTGCCAATCAGATATGACTTTGCCTGTCACTAACCGTCAAGATTTGTCCGTGGCCGCCCATTAGCGACCATGCCGCACTTTCAAGGCATGGCTGATCGCAACCTTGAACCCTGCTGGCAACCCCCTTTAATTTCATGGTTTTTTTCTCATCGGAAACCGTTTAGTCGCGAATCGCGAGCCGCCGCAATTTCCATTCCGATAGCTCTACCATCCAAGTTGGCGTTATTGAGCATGTTTCGTGCCATCAACCTGTCGCCGCTATGCGCCAAAACCCACAGGTAAAAACGACCGGGCAAGTCGGTTGAACAACTAATGTTGTACCGCTAGGAAAAATGCTGGCGCCGCCGGGAAATTCGAAAATATAACGAGAAAGTCATTAAAATTGCGGGGAGGAGACTCCACTTCCCAGCGTCGACAGAAAACGCCGTGGAATGGTCTGACGGTTCAGGGCAAAAATGGCATTGGGTAATTTGACGTGCTTTGGACGAGGGGATCAGATCTTTAAGAAAGCCATTTGGGCTCTTGCATAAAGAATGTGATTCATTGAACAGAGTGTGCAATCGGATCAAGCCTTGCCGAAACGAAGAACGAATTGCATTCAGATTCAGTATGCAGCCAGGCTATGCTTGCGATGGACCGACCGATCGTCGGTAATGCACATCGAAACTCGGTCAAGCAGACTGGAGAAAGTCGGCTTCGAGCCGACCAGCGCGGAAGAACGGGCTTCCGCGTGCGACGACACGCATCGAAGGCTGACTGGTAGGACTGCCTCGGTAACCGCAAACACACACCGGGAAGCTCAACTGCATCAGCGTGGAGTTCGGCGTCGTAAATCACAAAAAGGTCCGAACGTGGAGCCAATCGAAAAGCGCTCCGGAGGGAAATGGGAGCTGTATTCCCCAACCGAACAGGCCGTAGAAAAACATCCAAGCAATCAGCGCGAACCCGATGCTTGTCAGGAGTTTTTCGTGGGCGTTGATTTTGAGATAGAGAAAGGTCATCAGGGGAGCGGCAGCGATAAATCCCAAGAGCCAGATGCCGCCAAAAAAACCAGTGAGCCAGGCCAGCATGGAAAGGGTTCGGCGTTGTGCAGAGCGCAGCTCTGGCGCAGCCGCGAGTGGAACGTTTCCGCGCAGCGCCTGCCGCAGCTCTGCGGCCAACACGATCAGCGAGAGGACCAGTCCTGGAATTCCGATCACGCGCGGGAAAAGCGCCGCCGAGGGAAAGTCCGCGCCATAGCCCAAATAGGCCTCGTAGACGACGTAGCCGAAAATGAACGCGAGAAACAACGCAAACAGCGAACGGTAGACCGGATTTCGGATCACCACCTGCAGCGCGACATCGGAAGGCGCTTGCCGCCCTTGGCGCGGCCGATGAGCCTGGTAGACGGAATAGACGAGCACGCCGACCATCAGCAAAGAGATAATGATCACTGCAGGGTGGGTAAGCCAATCATAACCATAGGTGGAGGTGGCAATAAAAAAATTGCTCTCCGCTATGTCTCCCAAAACCAAACCCAAGACCATCGGCGGACGGGGCCAATCAAACTGAACCATCAACCAACCGATGATGCCAAACAGATAGACGAGCCATAGATCTCCAAAGCTGTTTTTTACCGCGAAGCCGCCGATATAAATCAGCAAGAGCACAAAGGGAATCAGAAAAGTGCCCTTGACGTGGGTGATCTTGGCAAGTTGATTGAGAAAAAGGAATGACGCCACGACTGTGATGAGATTGGCGAGGACGATCACCCACACCAGGGAGAACGTCAAGGTCAGATATTTGTTGGGGTCGAGCATATCCGGACCGGGAACAATGCCCTGCATGATAAAGGCGCCGAGCAGAATCGCCATGGAAACGCTTCCCGGCACACCGAACGCGACCGTGGGGATCAAAGCTCCGCCTTCCTTCGCGTTGGTTGCGGCACAAGGACCAACGACGCCTTCGATGGCGCCCTTGCCGAAGCGTTCTTGGTCCGACGAGGTTTGGACCGCATGCGCATAGGCCAGCCACTGCGCCACCGAACCTCCCAAGCCCGGCAGCGCGCCGATGTAACTGCCAAGAACGCTACAGCGAATGACCAGCCACCAATGGCGAAAAACATCCTTGACGCCTTCCATCACACCGCCCAGCCCGCCGATGCGTTCCCGCGCAATGCTCGATCCCTCGACTCCTAAATCGATAATCTCCGGAATGGCAAAGAGGCCGATGGTAACCACGACGAGGGAAATCCCGTCCCATAAGAAAAGTGCAACGTCTTCTCCGAGGAAGCGCTGCAAGGTATAGCGTGGAATCGAATTGATCGGGTCCAGCCCGACTGTAGCGAGCGCTAGCCCCAATGCCCCGCTGATGAGCCCTTTGAGAAGATTGCGTCCGCTGAGCGACACGATGAAGACGATGCCGAGGATCGCGAGCATGAAAAACTCTGCGGCACCGATGGATAGAACAATCGGCCGCACAACGGGAATAGCCAGCGCGAGAACGAAAGCGCCGAAGATTGCGCCGATGAGCGAGCTCACCAAGGAGGCGCCGAGGGCGCGTCCCGCCTCTCCTCTCTTTGCTAGCGGATGGCCATCGACGATGACGGCCGCCGTCGTCCCTTCGCCGGGAACCCCGAACAGGATCGACGTGATATCGCCCGCTGTGGCAGTGACCGAGGCCATTCCCAATAGAAAGGCGAATGCTTGAGTCGGATCCATGTCGTAGATAAACGGCAACATAAGCGCCAAAGTGGCGGCGCCGCCTATGCCGGGCAGGATCCCCACCCAGAAGCCGATGAGGATCCCCACCAGCATGAAGGCGAACGCCTGCTCGCCATGGGCGCTAAACGGCAGGACGGTCAGCAAACCATGATAGAAAGCCTCGATGTACCCCACGTCATACCTGCTTTTTCGGTCGTCCGACCATACCCTCCAGAAGCTTTTTCGCTTCAGATGAAATCGACAGCGTCTCGTTGACGAGCTTCTCGATTTCCTCTCCTGGGACCGAGGCGACGATTAAGTTCGATTTTTTTGCGTCGGCTTTGAACGCCGGATCTTCGAGGGTTTCCTTGACCGCCGTGCGTAGAATATCGAGTCTCGCCTTGGGTGTTCCCGGAGGCAAGGACAGCGGTTGAAAATATTTGTAAGCGTTGATCCACGCATTGAAGGCATCCAGGTTGTCTTTGCCCTTGATCACCTGTGTGAATTGCGGCAGATCCTTCACCTCGGGCTCATCCCAATTTCCTTCGATCACAAACGGAATCAGCTTATCGCCATCCTTGGCATTCAACATGGCGCGGGCCGTCGTCCTCATCGACTCCCAGGTCCAACACGCGCCGTCCAATTCATGCCGTTCCATGCCGACGCGAATGTTGGAAGTTCCTTTGTAACCGCGGATCACCTTGAGAGGCGCATGCAACAGTCCAATCATGAGCCGCGGCAGGTCGTCCGTAGTCGATCCCGCGCCCGTGGAGCCCATCCTCAACTCTTTTTTGGAATGGAGCACATCTTCCAGGTTCTTATCGCCCGTGAACCCCATGATGGCGCAAATCGGCGACCCGGTCCTGACCGATGCGATCCATTTGAATTTGTGCGCGTCGAATTGAATTCCCTGAAGGCCCAAGGTCTGCTCGGTGACCAGCCCGCCGCCGAACGAGCCGATGGTTAGGCCGTCGGGATCGGCTTTTTTGTAGACATAGTTCGCCGCAATGAGGCTTCCCGCACCGGTCATATTCTGGACGATGACCGTGGGATTTCCGGGAATATGTTTTCCGAGGTGGCGCGCCAGAGTTCGAGCGTAAGTATCGTATCCGCCTCCCGCAGCATATCCGACCACGATCGTAATCGTTTTGCCGTGATAAAAATCATCGGCCGATACGCTGGCCGCGTAGCCCGGCAAAAGCAAAGTCAACATCAAGATCGTCGCCGCCTTCAGCGGCGGGCAACCTGTCTTGGTCATAGATCTATCCTCCTTTTCTTATTTCGTAGCTTATGGATCTTCGTCGCGCCCTCGATATTGGGAATCGGTGCGTACGCCGGCGATCAAACCGCCCCGCCTCTCATTCCGAGTTTAATTTGAGCAAGACTAATGCCACGACTATGCCGGCCGTCCGGATTGATCTCCCGGCAAAACAGTTAAAAAGACGCCGACGAGCCGTATCCGAGTTGCGAGTCCGGGATAACTGCCGCCCCGCACAGACAGGAGTCCTGGCGCGGGATTTGCGCTGCCTTCTACTCAGGCCTGCGTGCGCGGGATATCTGCTCTGCGACGCTCGAACAAGTTTGCCGGTTAATCTTTGATCAAAAAACTCGCATTCACGCACTGAAGAGGAGACTGCGTCATGACTTTTTATCGCCTGCGCTCAGCGATCTTGCTGCTTTGGCTCGTTATAGGAACGGCCGGATGTTCCACGTTGGGCCTGGTCTCGGAACAACCAAAACCGGTTACCGTCGAGGAGATCGTTCAGATGAGTATGGATGGAGTGCCCGCTAAAACCATCGTGCAAAAGATGCGCGACTCCGCCACGGTGTACCGCCTCCCCGCGTCCGAGCTCGCCCGGTTGCACGAGCGAAGCGTCGCCGATCGAGTGCTTAATTATATGCAGCGTACTTACCTCAAGGCGGTGCGCCGCGAGCAAAGGCTTCAAGACTGGAATTATTGGTCCATGGGACCCGACGGCTACTGGTACGGGGGCTGGCGCTATGGTTGGCCGCGCGCTTGGTGCTAGGACCAAGAAGAACCCGTGAGAACTCGCCACCGAAAGGCCAAGCTATTGCTCTGGTTCGCGCCGTTTGCCTTCGTCTTGACTCTTCGTTCCAAAGCCATGGCCGCCGAACCTAAATTGGAAATCGACTCGACGGTACAGGCGGTCGTCAAAATCCTCACGAACCTCGCGCTGAAGCACAACGAAGCGGAGCGGCGCGCTCTTGCGGAAAGCTATTGCGGCGCGGTTCGATTTTAGGCAAATGGCGACGCGATCACTCGGACCTTATCGGCGTCACCAAAGCGTAGTGCAGAAAAACAAGTTCGCGCGGCTGTTTACCGATCTCCTCGAAAAGGCTTATCTCGCCAGGATCGAGTCCTACCATCGAGACAAAATCATTTACACGGGTGAGCGCCTCAGCGGTGACTACGCGGAAGTAGATAGTAAGATCGTAACGTTTCCAGGCCGCGAGTATTCGCTCGATTACCTGATGTACCGGACAGGAAACGATTGGAAGATCTACGATGTGATCGTCGACAACCTCAGCTTGGTCAACAACTACCGCTCGCAGTTCGATGATGTCATCGATCATTACTCATACCAGGAACTTGTCCGCCGGATGGAGCAAAAATCATCCCCTGAGAGATATCCTGGCTGACAGCCCCAGATTGTAACGCAAATGTTCTATCCCTTAATTTCATCGTCATAAGGGGAGTTTTCGTTTATGCTTTTTATTGTAGACACTACAAAGGATTTCGACACCGCCGTCAGGGATTCGCAAGTGGCGGCCGAAAGACGGCACTACGGTGTACTTCATTTCCACGACCTCCAGAAGACTTCAAAAGACCAAGGAATTGATCTCCCCAGCCGGGTAAAAATCCCGGAAGTTTGTCATCTTCAAACAGCGGAGTAGACTTTAGTGGCTCACCCTCCGGCTACCAATTCATCCTTATCCTAGATCTGCCAAGATGCCCCAGTGCCACGCATTTTTGCCTCATGCATGTCAAATCCAAAAGTTTGAGCCTATCTTGCGAGTACCGGGGACGGACACTGCGATTACAAGCGGTAAGAAAAACCTGGATTAGTTTCGGTTGTTACTCCAGCAGTAATACGAGAGGCATGAACAAATTGGCGCGACGGCATTAGCACAGCCTCCTTCGCCACCGAACTTCAATCAAAACATACCCAGGAGTTTCTTTCGTGAAGTTTGAAATGAAAACCGGCCTGTTGGAGCGAAGATGCGTTTTAGGAAGCTCAAGCTGCCGCAGCTCGTCGAAACAAAGACTCGGGGAACGAAGCGCCATAACGGTAAAGCGGTAAAGGTCGCCGCATAAAATGACCTTTCACCCGAGGACAACAGATAACGGGCACCATTACCGTTGTCCTGCACATTCGATCGTCTATCGTCATTAAGCGCCGTGATGTTGCTCATGTAAAGTCGGCATGTCCGAATGCTCCAAAGCTCGGATGATCGAGAGCGCAGCCACCGCAATACCAACGATCACGTTGTTCCACGTGGCCGTCGGAACCATGTTGTAGCGCAGCGCAAACGGCGCAACAACCAGCCACAGGCCCAGAACGAAGTTGATCCAACTTAATCTTTTCATCTTCGCTCACCTCCTTTCCGCCTTTACCGGCAGTGTGCCCATCCCCAACTCGTATTGCCATTTTCTGCTCATCTCGCTTCTAAGCAGTCGCAAGTGCGATGCCATATTCATTTAGGCAAGAATAGCCAATATCCTCTTCCAAACAATTAGAGTTTTGCCGCTCAACCGCACGTTTATCAACGGGACTCGACGATCCGATGCGGCGTAACCAAGCGAAGATTCAGAACGCGACAATTTAGCCACAGCGAGCCTGCATTATCGCCTCGTCGTTTCGCCGATCGTAAACGGGCTATCAGAACATCTGTTGCCTCGAATTCAGTGGACGTTGGAGGTTGTTCGATTAGCCCCGGACAGCAAAAAAACTAGCGAAACGTAACGTCGAGCAAAACTTTTTTCTACGGCCCGGCACCTTGCTAAGTGGATCGATCACGACTGTCGGTGCAGATCGATTCCGCTAAATCGTACTACCCTGGCATAAACCTTGCCTGGTCTGGTTATCGATAGAGACGCAAAGCTTCGGAAAGGCGGATTGCTATGACGGAAGAGATAACTTTCGATACCGACGGAAAATCGATTTCTCTACTCCAGCCGGACATGGTCCTACCTCATCAATACTTTGCGACGGTTCGCACCAAGCGCTTGGAACCGGAGAAGAAATTGATGCTTGCGGTCTTGGAAGACGCCGTGGCCTGCTTCCAGAGTTATGTCTTTCAACGAACCCGCAGAGAAACGACCCTGTTCCGTGAAACCGAGGATTGGGTCTGCGTCAAAGATAGCGACTACCTGTTTTCCTTAGAAAACATCTGCGCGGCCTTAAATCTCGACCCCGGGTGTGTACGAGAGGGTTTGCTGCGTTGGAAGAAGCGGATGCTAGCGGAGCATCAAAAAGTCCAACCCATCAACCTCGCTTCACCGGCGCATAGCAGGATGCAGGCCGCTAAACATGGCGACTCGCGGGACAGCAAGCGATCGAAATCTCCGTATCGAGAGAAGCGAATCGCCCGCTGGGGTTAGGGCGCGACATGCGAAATAAAAAAGCCTCGGAGGGCTGCGTCGATGGCCGTTCATCACAAGACCGCGCAAAGCGAGATTCTTTTAGACATCAAGGTAGGCGAATTTTCTGCGTTGCACAGGTTTTATCTCAAACAACAAAAAAGAATTTTTGGAACCGTAGCCATCCTTCTATTTCTATCGCTGTGGGAATTCGTAGGCGGGAGCCTGAGCGAATACGACCCTATCCCAGCGCTACGCATCAACCCACTGTTTATCAGCGCACCGTCGTTGGTTTGGAAGGCCGCCGTCGAGCTAGCCGGCACCGCAGAGTTCTGGAACGACCTCAAGGTAAGCGGCATCGAATTCTTCTGGGGCTACGTACTTTCGGTCGTCGTCGCTATTCCGTTCGGAATATTGACCGGTTGGTATAAAAAAATAGCTTACATTTTCGATCCTTTTATCAACGCCATGAATGCGACCCCACGTGTCGCGCTTCTGCCGCTGGTGATTATCTGGCTGGGCATTGGCGTCCTGTCCAAAGTCGGGATCATATTTCTGGGCGCCGTGTTTCCCTTGATCATCAATACCAGGGACGGAGTAAAAACCACTCCCGCCAACCTGCTCACCGCTGCTCGAAGTTTCGGCGCATCGGAGTGGCAAATTTTCAGGTCCGTGGTGCTCCCTTCCACCATACCGTTCATTTTAACCGGCATGAGACTTGCCGTCGGACGCGCCCTCGTCGGTGTTCTGGTCGGCGAACTCTATGCGGCAACGGCCGGCATCGGTTTCATGATCACCGTCGCGGGCGCGACTTTTCAAACGGACAAGGTTTTTGTTGGAGTCTTGATCTTCGCGGGCTCTGGAATGGTCCTGACCGGTCTGATCGATCGTCTCGAGCACCGTTTCGATAAGTGGCGGCCGAAGATAGGCGCGGCGCCATAGGCGATCGACCTGCGCGCCCCGCGCAAAGGCGCTCGATACATACGCCGGAACAGGCGGCTCTCAAAGAGCGGAAAGGGAGTATTTGATGAGAACCTTATCCAGCTTCATCGCCGGCTTTTTCGCCACTCTAATTTTTCACCAACTCATGCTCGATCTGTTGTGGCGCGCCGGCGTAGCGCCCTTCGCCCCGTTTTCCATGGCGGCCACCCATCCGATCGGTGTCCCGTCGGTCTTTTCACTGGCATTCTGGGGCGGAGTTTGGGGCATCCTGTTCGGTTTGGTGGACAATCGTTTTCCAGCCAACGGCGGTTACTGGGCTGGAGCATTTCTGTTTGGCGCCGTTTTCCCGACGCTGGTCGCGCTTTTCGTCGTGCTGCCGCTCAAGGGCGGTCCCATCGGCGGTGGTTGGCATGCGCCTCTTTTGCTGACCGCTGTGTTAGTTAATGGCGCCTGGGGAGTTGGCACCGGACTTTTCCTTAAGGCGCTTCCGGTTCGCTTCCATATGGTCCATCGTGCGTAAGGTCGATGTGACGAAAGGTGCCAACGTATGCATTGCGTTCCCTCTTTCTAATGACCGACTGAAAGAAGCTGGAAGGCGAATTGCGAAACTAATGCATCGAGCAACATCCATATTTAGAAATATCCCGTCGCGATGGTCAACGTCTACGAACACGCTCTATAGAATTCTCGACCCGAGGAGACCTGTCCCATGATGTCGAAACAAAACTGCCAAAATCGGATGAGTTATTGGCAACTCATTTTTAGTCAAAGCAAGGTCAACGGCGCGCCCTACAACGACGACGATCTTCCGTTCCTTAAGTGGAACTGGCCGAGAGATACATTTCTGCAGCGCCGACGCTTGCTCGGCGAATTGGCCACGTCCGTCGGCTCAAATCACTCCTCTTTGAGTGAGTATCGTGAGGGAGCGGGGTCTTAAAATCGCCCGGCTCGCGCTCACCAAAATTTCAATCTGCTGAATCAAATCGGAGGGCGGAGGGCATTTTTAAAGTTCGGCGAGGATAACCAATCACCGCTTGAGGTTTTTATGGATGGCAGTCCGGGAAAAAAGTTGACCGTGGATTTCAAGGTTTTGATGGTCGATGTCGAAGAACTGGTCAAAACGGCGGCCGGTCAGGCAGGCGAGCGCATCGGAGGTTTGCGCCGGCGCCTGGAAAGGGAGATCGGGGACGCAAGGAGACCGCTGGCTGATAATTCATGGCTCCAAAAAGCCCAGAAGGCGAAGTCGGAAACGGAATCCTGTTTGCGCAAAAACGCTTGGACGAGGATCTTGGTGGCTACCGGCGTCGGAGCGCTCCTCGGCTGGCTTATCCGGCGCCGCTGAACACCTTAGGGGAAGAGATAGGAAGGAGCCGTAGAGCACAGGCACGAAAGATTTCCGTCATATTCAAAACTTTAAAGACCCACCCGACGGCATAGATAAGGACCGAGAGAACGATCAGCGTCGTCGCGACATACGTCCAATCCCGCTGTAGCGCAAAGGCAAGAACCGAGAAGACAACCCGCAGGACCGGAGTAGCGATGAGCAGAAGGAGCCCGAGCTGGATCACACCACGGCTGCGAAGCGATAATGAATCGCTCACGATGCCGGCCACGTCCCGCAAGTCGGCCGGCTCGCCGCGAAACACCCGATAGTCGGGAACGCCGCTGCCATAATGCAGCAGATAGAAAATGCCGCCAAACAAAACCACCGCGCTGGCAATGATCACTCCGCTCCTTAAAAGCGTGCCCAGGAATTGCTCTGCCTGATCGTCGGTCCAAGCTCGTACGAGCATTTTAGACTCTCCCCGTCCAGCCGTTATAGAACTTCTCGATTCCCTGACCCAAGATGACGATGGCAAACATCATGTGCAACGCTCGAGTTTTGGCGCCGGGGAGAACACGACCAAACGATCGTGGTGAATTCAAAAACGTTCACGCGTCTTCCTCGAATCGAGGCTCCATTCTTGGCGAGTGGCCGCGTTCACGCAGCGGTTCCCGAGCTTGGCCGATGACCGACCCGCATAACTCGCCGCGCGCGGCTCTACAAGATAAAGCGTGACCCAGGGCACAGGCGGGTGTGTCGAATCTAATCGTCCGCTTGCGCGCCAGTCAAGCCAAAAGCACCGCGATGATACCGGTTAAAAAGATACCGTCGAAAGTACCGGCGCCGCCGATCGAAACGATCGAAGCGCCCAGCGCTTGCAATCGACCCAGGTTCAAAAGGTCGGCTCCTATCAGCGTCCCGAGCGTCCCGGCGACGTAGGCGACTGCGGGCGCTGATTTCTCTGAGAGCAAGAGCCCGGCTGCGGTCGCAACGAGCGGCGGTACAAATGTCGGCACGGCGATGCCGACGCCCCGGACCGGCTGCGACACCGCATGGACGGCGGCGGACACCATGACGATCGCCAATGCGCTCGGCCAAATGATGCGGTTCTTCCGCATCAGATAGATTGCCAGCAAAGTCGGAATCACTGCTCCGCCGAGATTGATCGCAACGACCGTCCGGCTCCATTCCCGCACCCAAGGAAAGATCCATGGCACGCCGAAAAAGGGAATCTCCTGGTTTGAAACCACATGCTCCGCATGCAGCTGCGCGATCGGGATGTTCACATAGCTGCCCAAAAGCGAAATCAAAAGCAACGCAAAAACGTACCGCCTGCTGATACCGATCTTCTCATAGGCGTACTGCATCGCGCCGATCTCGATCGCGGCGATCAGCAGGGCGATAAGAACAAAAAAGAGCAGGATCAGAGGCGGTGCCAGCGGAATAAATTGTTGTAATGAAATGATCGTTCCTCCGTTGCCGGCAGTGCATTCGGCTGCGCCGGACACTAACGCATCATTGTTGAGTCCCCGTCGCGCGACATGTCCTGCGACTCATCGCGCTGCGCCAGATCGATCTCTTCCTCGACCTTGCGCCCCACCCACTCCCCGTCCGAGATTAGTTTGCTCCAGGTAAAATGTTTGCTCGAAATCATCGCCAGGTCGGACTTGATCTCCGAGCGGATTTGTCCAGTTGGATCCCAATACTGACCGTAGGAAAATCGAAAGGCGTCGTTGACGTAGTCGATCCAGTCTTTGATGCCGGTCAAGCCCGCTTGAATTTCTCTTAGCCCTCTACGGCGCTGACCGGCGCGAGCCAGCGTGAGGCCCAAGTATAGCCGCGCCACCTGGTCGTCTTTGTTGTCGGCAAGGGCGCGCTCCAGCGAATGACGCGCCAACCTTAGTTTTCCGCTCGCGTATTCGCTCCGCCCCAAGTAGCTCCAGACTCCCTCCGGGAGCACTGCGCCGGTTACGTAGTCCGGATCTATTTTTGCCGCTCGCTGAAAATCAGCCGAGGCATCCTCGTTTTTCCCGATGATAAACGCTTCCCTGCCGCCCTGTACGTCCCCGGCAGCCTGGAATGCGGCGCATCCGGATAACGAAACGATCACAAAAATCAAGATGACCGTATTTTTGATTTTCATCCGGCTATTCACTTCGACATCCTTCCGTCGGTCGTGATCGTCTGCGAACAACGCTGTTTAATCATGCAATCCGAAGGTGCAACGCGTATACCAGGACGGACACGCTGGTGGATGCCTCGAAAGGTTAGTGGGAAAAACTCACGGCGCCTCAAACTGAAACGCCTCCGGCCTGATGGTGAGCACGGGACAGGGAGCGCCGCGTGCGACCTCTTCAGCCACGCTGCCCAAAAACATATGCGCCAGCCCGCTTCTTCCGTGTGTGCCCATCACGATAAGATCCGCTTTCACGGCCGCCGCATGATCGATGATCTTGTCCGCCGGTCGGCCTTCCTCCGTGAGTTTTTCCCAGCCGATTTTCTCTAACGACAGGTTCGCGAGAAATGCTTCCCAATCCCCCTCGATGTCTTCGGGCCGCACAGGCGGAATGACCAGCGACGGAACAATCGCGTTTTCATAGTCGTAGGTATAGACTGGAGTCGAATCGAGGACATGGAGGAACAAAATGCGCGCCCTAAACATCGCGGCGAGCGCCAGCGCTTCCTTCGCCGCCTTGACAGCCGCAGCTGAGAAGTCGGTAGGAACCAGCAAGCGATCAGCCGAGGCGCAGAGGGGTTTTCTCGAAACCAGCACCGGGACGGGAGCCTTGCGCATCATTCGCTCGCCGGTGCTCCCTAACAAATGACCCTGTTGCCGTGTCGGGCCGCCGATAACGATCAAGTCGGCGCGCCACGCCCGCGCTGCGAGGATGACTTCAACAAAGGGTTTACCCGTCCGCACCTCGTACTCGACCCGCTGCGGTTCGAGTTCCCGGCTCGTAGCGAGTTCTTCTAGCTTCACCCCGGCCCGTTCTGCGTTCTTTTCCGGGCGGTGGTGCTCTGCGAGGGGATATGAAACTCGGTAATAAAAATGGCGCGGCTCCATCACGTGCACCAATCTGAGCTTGGCGCCGCACTTCCCTGCCACGGCGGCTGCCGACCTGAGCGCCGCTTCCCCGCCGCCTCTCAGATCATGGCCGATGATGATTCTTTTTAGTTGACTCATACGGAGGTCCTTCTTTTCGCTTCCAACTCGAAATCCAGTGCCACTGCGTTTCGAGAACCCTTTCTGCCAGCCCGCATTTGTCTCGTTGATGAATTTTGTTCGTCGCAAACAAGTTCACCGCAACGCACGTGCCAGCAGGCGCTCGATATCGCATTACGCAGGATCGTTTGCATCACAGGGATTTTCGCCGTAAGGCCGGTCTTTTGCCGAGAACCGGCTCTCCATCGAAGGCAGCGGCGCCTTCCCAGGTGAGGCGCAAAGGCGTCCGCGTGTGGCACGATGATGTTGCTAGTCTCAGACTTTGTGCTCCGGAGAACGGCAACGAAGCCTGCGAAGACTTACGCGAGATTTAAAAAATAATAACGCTGCAAACCTGAATGAGGCAAAAATGCACGCGCCGTGTGGCATTGTTGCCGGGGTCGACTCTTTACCGTAGATGTTTACTAGGCCGAAATTACAGAGATTATTGTAATCCAACCATTTGGAATGAAATTTGTGGAGATGAAAGCAGCCCTATCGGGTCACAAGGCGACGCTGCGCTTGGAAGCCGGGCCAAACCGGTCCGAAGAATCACCGCCTTACGCCGAAGTCAAAACCCGTGCCGGCGACTTTCATGTCACTTACCGCCACCGCCAAACAAAACTTTTCGGGTCGCTGTAGGCAGATACTGATTGTGGAGCGCCCTCCCCTATTGCGCCATGTAATTGCTATTGCCACCGTAGGATTGGCTCTCGCCCTCGCGTCACTATTGCCCTCTCGAGCCGACCCTAGCCACTTCACGCTGTTTTTCGCCGCAGTAATGATAAGCGCATGGTACGGCGGTCTCGGGCCGGGGTTGGTCGCCACGGTGATGTCCGCCTTGGCTCTGGATTATTTTTTCATCTCACCGTTTCGATCTATCAATCTGGATTGGGGCGCGTTGTTGCGTCTCAGCGTATTCACGACCGTCGCCGCCATAACCAGTTACCTGACCACAGCCCGCAAACGCGCCGAGGAGGCTCTTCGCAGGGCTCATGCCGAGCTCGAAACTCGCGTGCAAGAAAGAACCGCGGAGCTGGCCCAGGCCAACGAATCGCTGCAGGCGGAAATCATCGAGCGCAAGCGCGCGGAAAACGAGCTCTGGCGGCTGCAACAAGAGATGGGACGGGTCGAGCGGCTGGCGGCATTGGGAAAGATGACCGGAGCGATTGCCCATGAATTGGGTACTCCGCTGAATTCCGTGCTCGGCTATACCCAGCTTCTCTCCCAGGAGAAGTTATCGGAGGGCGGGCGACGGCGCCTCGCGATTATTGAAACGCAAGTCCAGCGCATGGGGGAAATCATTCAATACTACCTTT